>QQNC01000060.1 GCA_003402695.1 Verrucomicrobiota bacterium
AAGGTCGCCCAGATCAAGCAGGCATCGTCGATGCCGCATATCGTGCCGGCGATGGCGGTGACCACCATTGAGGCGACCGCCGTGGCCTGGCAGCCGGTCATCAACGCCATCGGCACCCTGGCCCCGGTCGAGGGCGTGACCCTGTCCGCCGATGCCGACGGCGTGATCGTGAAGATTGCCGCCGAGAACGGCGCCGCGGTGAAAACGGGCGATCTCATCATCGAATTCGATACCAGCGTCGAGGAAGCCCAGCTGAACGCCGCCGAGGCGCGTCTGTCCCTCGCCAAGCTGCAGAACGGCCGCGCGGCGGAACTGGCCACCAAGAACACCATCAGCGCCGCCGAGGCCGACGCCGCCACGGCGCAGCTCAACCAGTCCGCCGCCGAGGTGA
Source organism: Verrucomicrobiota bacterium (assembly GCA_003402695.1). Classification (GTDB taxonomy): domain Bacteria; phylum Verrucomicrobiota; class Verrucomicrobiia; order Opitutales; family Opitutaceae; genus Opi-474. The sequence continues at coordinate 392 of QQNC01000060.1, forward strand.
TGGCCCTCAAGGCCACCATTGACCGGAAGCACGTGCGCGCGCCGTTTGACGGCCGCGTCGGCATCCGCCTCGTGAATCTGGGCCAGTTTGTCGCCCGCGGCCGCGCGCTGGTGCCGCTGCAAAATCTCGATCCGATCTACGTCAATTTCACCGTCCCTCAACGCCAGCTTTCCGCGCTCTCCATCGGCCAGAAGATCGGCCTCCGGGTCGATGCCTTTCCGGAGCCGTTCGCGGGCGTGATTTCCGCCATTAACTCGGAAGTGGACCCCGCCACGCGCAACGTCTCGGTCCAGGCCTCCCTCGCCAATCCGCAGGAGCAGCTCCGCGCCGGTATGTTTGTGCAGGTCGAGGTGGAACTGCCCCCGGGTGCGCCCCAGGTCGTCCTCCCCGCCACGTGCATTGCGTACGCCCCCTATGGCAATTCGGTCTTCATCGTCGAAAAAATGAAGGGCCCGGACGGCACCGAATATCTCGGGGCCCGCCAGCAGATCATCAAGCTGGGTGCCACCCGCGGTGACCTAGTCGCCATTGAGTCGGGCGTGAAGCCGGGTGAGCAGGTTGTCACCGCCGGCGTCTTCAAGCTGCGCAACGGCGTGCACGTGCAGATCAACAACTCGGTCCAGCCGTCGGCTGACGCCGCACCCAAGCCCGCCAATACCTGAGCATCCTCCCGCGCAACCCATCATGCTCTCCAAAAGTTTCACCGATCTGTTCATCCGCAAGCCGGTTATCGCCCTGGTGGTGAACATCATCATCCTGGTGGTGGGCGTGGTGTCCTACACCAAGCTGAACACCCGCCAGTACCCCCGCAGCGACAGCGCGGTGGTCAAGGTCACCACGATTTACTTCGGCGCCAGTGCCGACACGGTGCGCGGCTACATCACGACCCAGCTGGAGCGCGTGATCTCCAGCGCGGACGGCATCGACTACATCGAGTCGACCAGCAACGCGGGCGTGAGCACGATCAATGTCTACCTGCGCCTCAACTACGACACCAACGCCGCCCTGGCGCAGATCAGCTCGAAAATCGACCAGGTCCGCAATCAACTGCCGCCCGAGGCCGAGACCCCGACGATCAGCGTCGAGACGGCCGACAGCCAGTTCGCCTCCGCCTATCTCAGCTTTTATTCCGAGACCCTCGACCAGAACCAGATCACCGACTACCTGAACCGCATGGTGCAGCCCCGGCTGTCCTCGGTGAAGGGCGTGCAGCGGGCCGACGTGCTCGGTGGCCGCGTGTTCGCGATGCGCGTCTGGCTGAAGCCGGACGAACTGGCGGCGCGCGGCCTGAGCCCCGCCGATGTCCGTGCGGCCCTCCAGGCCAACAACGCCCTCGCCGCCGTCGGCGCCACCAAGGGGTCGATGATCAGCATCAGCCTCATCGCCAACACCGACCTGAAGAACGTCGCCGAATTCAAGCAACTGGTCGTCGCGCAGCGCAACGGCAGCATCATCCGCCTCGCCGACGTCGCCGAGGTCGTCCTCGGCGCCGAGGATTACAACACCGAGGTCCGCTTCGGCGGCCAGACCGCCACGTTCATGGGCATCTGGGTGCTGCCGACTGAGAGCACCATCGAGGTCATCAAGCGCGTGCGCGACGTCCTGCCCGACATCGAGCGCGGCCTGCCGGCCGGCCTCAAGGTCAAGCTCGCCTACGACGGCACGAAATATATCGACGACGCCCTCCGCGAGATCCTGACCACGCTCATCGAGACCCTGCTGATCGTCATGCTCGTCATCTTCCTGTTCATGGGCTCGCTGCGGTCCGTGCTTATCCCGATCGTGGCTATGCCGCTGTCCCTCGTCGGCGCCCTCGCGCTGATGCTGATCTTCGGCTTCACCATCAATCTGCTGACCCTGCTGGCGATCGTGCTGGCGGTCGGTATCGTGGTGGACGACGCCATCGTCGTCGTCGAAAATATCGAGCGCCACATCCGCGCCGGGCAGACGCCGGTGGACGCCGCCCTGACCGGCGCGCGCGAGCTGGTCGGCCCGGTCATCTCCATGGCCCTGACGCTGTCCGCGGTGTACGCCCCCATCGCCTTCCAAGGCGGCCTGACCGGCGCGCTCTTCCGCGAATTCGCCATGACGCTCGCGGGCGCGGTGGCGGTCTCGGGCTTTGTCGCCTTGACCCTCTCACCGATGATGAGCGCCTATTTGCTCAAGGATCACGACCACGAGGAGGCCGGCCTCAGCGGCCGGATCAACCGGATTTTCGACCGCGTGCGTGACCGCTATGAAGGCCTGGTCGGGAAAATGAGCGTGTTGCGCGAGGACCGCCGGGTGTCCTGGAAAATCCTGCTGTGGGCCCTGGTCATCTGGATTCCCCTCTGGCCGGTGGTGATCGTGGTGCTGGGGCTCATCCTGGGCTTTGGCCCGGTGCTGGGTGCCAGCCTCAAGCTGGGCGGTGCGTTGCTGATGATCAGCCTCCTCGGAGCGGTGCTGGCGACCGTCTTCGATTTCCTGCTCGGCCGCCGCTATCAGTGGCTGCACTACACGATGATGGCCGCGACGCTGCTGGCCATGCTGCTGGCGCCGTTCTTCATGTTCGCCCAGCACGAACTGGCGCCGAAGGAGGACCAGGGCGTGGTGTTCAGCATCCTGCAGCCCTCGCCGACGGCGACGATCGACCAGAACGTCATCTTCGCGAACCAGGTCCAGAAGATGTTCAGTGAGGTGCCAGAGTATGAAAACTCCTTCCAGCTCACGAGCACCACCTTCGGTTTTTCGGGCGTCATTCTCCAGCCGTGGTCGCAGCGCAAGCGCTCTGCGATCAAGATCCAGGATGCGCTGCAGGGCCCGGCCGCCAGCATCGCCGGCCTGCAGGTGATCGTCACCACTCCCGAACCGCTGCCGTCCGGCGGCAACTTCCCCATCGAGTTCGTGATCCGCTCCACCGCGGACCACCGCGAGATGCTGGAATATGCGCAGAAGCTCGCGCTCTACGCCAATACCGAGGCCAACGACCCGAACGGCGCCCCCACGTTTTATTTCGCCGATACCGACCTCAAGTTCGACCTGCCGCAGGTCGGCATTGAGATCGACAAGGACAAGGTCGCCTCCATGGGCCTCAACCTCAGTGAAGTCGCCCGCGACCTCGGCTCCATGCTCGGCGGCGGTTACGTCAACCGCTTCGTTAACGATGGCCGCAGCTACCGCGTCATTCCCCAAGTGGAGCGCGGCTCCCGGCTCAATGCTGACCAGTTGCTCGACTATCACGTGCGCGGCCCGGCCGGGCAGCTCATTCCGCTGTCTACCATCGCCACGCTCAAGTCCACGGTCGAGCCGCGGACGCTCAACCGCTTTCAGCAGCTCAACTCCGTGAAGATCACCGGCGTCGGCCCCAGCATCGACCTCGCCCTCCGCAAACTCGAGGCCAAGGCCGCCGAGATCCTGCCGCCGGGCTACTCCATCGACTACGGCGGTCAGTCCCGCCAGCTCCGCACCGAGGGCAGCGCCCTGTGGAAGGCCGCGGTCCTCGCGGTCCTGCTCATCTTCCTCATGCTGGCCGCGCAGTTTAACAGCTTCCGCGATCCGTTCATCATCTTGCTCGGCTCGGTGCCGCTCGCCCTCGTGGGCGCGCTGGTGCCGATCTTCCTGTGGAAGACCTCGCTCAACATCTATTCCCAGATCGGCCTGATCACGCTCGTCGGCCTCATCGCCAAGAACGGTATCCTGATCGTCGAGTTCGCCAACACCCTCCAGGAACAGGGCGTGGCCAAGGTCGACGCCATTCGACAGGCGGCCGCCACCCGGCTCCGCCCGGTGTTGATGACGTCCGCGGCCACGGTCTTCGGCCACCTCATGCTGATCTTCGTCACCGGCCCCGGTGCCGCGGCCCGTAACAGCATCGGCTGGGTCCTCGTCGTCGGCATGGCCGTCGGCAGCGTCTTCACGCTGTTTGTCGTCCCCGCCTTTTATCTCCTCATCGCCCGTGACCGCGCGAAGCATCCGGCCCGCTCCGAGGTCCCGGCACTTGCCACTGCGGCCCACGTCAAATAATCCCATCCCATGCAATCTGTCCGATTCCCCCTGCTGGTAGCCGCGGCCGTCGCGCTCTGCTCCCTGACCCCGCTCTCCGCCGCGCCCATTCCCGAGGAAACGCCGGTCCCGGACACCCTCGACCTCAAGACGGCCATCGGGTTTGCCATCAATAGCAACTTTGCCATCCGCCAGGCCCGCGAGCGCATCCAGCAGCAGGACGGCGTCGTCATCGAGATTACCTCCCGCGAGATTCCCAACGTCGCCGCCAACGGCTACTACCAGCGCAGTGACAAGGCGATCTCGCAGAGTTTTCCCGCGAGCGACAAATACTGGGCGATCAACCTCACCGCGACCCAGGTCATTTTTGCCGGCGGTGGCGTGCGCTCGGCCGTCAAAAGCGCCGACCTCGTCCGCGCGGCCGCGTTGCTTGAGCTCAAGGGTGTCATCAACAACGCCCTGCTCAGCGTGCGCACCGACTATTTCGACGTGCTCCTCAACCGGGAAAAAATCAAGGTGCAGGAGCAGAACCTCGTGCTGCTCCGCCAGCAGCTGAAGAACGTCTCGGACCGCTACGAGGCCGGCACCGTGTCCTCGTTTGACAAGCTCCAGGCTGAGGTCGCCGTGGCCAACGCGCAGGTTCCGCTGATCACCGCGCGCAACGACTACCGTCTCGCGATCGAGTCGCTCCGTCAGGCCCTCGGTTTTACCAACAACAAGCGCGAATTCACCCGCAAGGTGCCCCAGGTCACCGGCACGCTCGAGTACACGCCGTCCAGCTTTGACCTCGAGACGGTCTTTCACGCTGCGCTCAACAACCGCCCCGAACTGCAGGGCTATGCCAAGCTGACGGAGGCCCGGGAGAAGTCGGTCACGACGGCTCGGTCCAATTACTACCCGAACCTTTCCCTGTACGGCGGCTGGGAGCTCCGCAAGGGCCCCGCGAACAATTTCAGCGACTCGCCCGACGGATTCCTGCTCGGGCTCCAGTCCCAGTGGAATATTTTCGACGGTCGCGCCACCCAGGGCCGCGTCGCCCAGGCCAAGTCGCTCCTCGCGCAGTCGCGCCTCACGCAGACCGAGGCCCAGCTCAACGTCGAGGTCGAGGTGCGCCGCGCCTTTTCCTCCTGGCAGGAGGCCACGGAACTGGCCGACGCCTCGCAAAAGGTGGTCGCCCAGGCCGAGGAAGCCGTGCGGCTCGCGACGGCCCGCTATGACGCCGGCACGGCCACGCAGCTGGAGGTCCTTCAGTCCCAGGTCGCCCTCACCACGGCGCGCACCAACCAGCTTCAGGCCTATTACAACTATAACATCGCGGTCGCCGCGCTCCGCCGGGCAATAGGCCTCACGGATGAGTTCGTAAGCAATTGAACTGAGGAGGGCCGCCGGGGTCCCGCTGAGGCGGGGTGGGGCGGAAGTCCGGCCCGGCACTTTTTCTCCCCGGCTCGCAACTTAGCGTCTTCTGGAGTGTCCTCTCCCTGCGCATGAAATTCGGTCGCGTGCTTCTGATCGGTCTCCTTGCCGCAGCGCTGCTGCTGCTGGCGGCGGGGTTGGTCTTCACCGCCGGCTTCCAGACCTGGGCCGCCCGGCGCGCGCTGGCCGGCCAACCGGGTTCCGCGGTGACGCTGGGCCGGGTGGCCGCGGGCCTGAACCAGGTGCGGCTGGACAATGTCCGCGTGGTCCGCGCCGGCGCTGTGCTGACCCTGCCGGCCGCTGAGGCCGATTTGCCCGTGCTCTCCGCACTCCTGCGGCAGCAGGTGCTCGTGCGTCGGCTCGTGGCCCATGGCTGGACCCTCGACTTGACGCAGGCGCAACGGCCGGTTCCGGCCTTGGCGGGGGCGCAGTCCGTGCCGCGGGAATTTTCCCTGCTGCCCTCGGCCTACGCCGACGTCGCGAGCACGGTGCCGCCGGCCGTTTTTGCGGGAATTTTTAGCCAGCTCCGGCTCCCGGTGGATCTTTCGTTGTCGGGCGTGGATCTGGCGGGTGACGTGCTGCTGCCGGCGCTGCCCGGCCGCGCCGCGGCCCGGGCCCATGTGACGCTGACGGGCGGCAACCTGGCGGCAAACCACCCGGGCAGGTTCGACTACACCGCGGTGTTCCAGTTCGAAGGGGCGAATGCCGCCGTGCGTGAACTCCGGGTCAGCGGCACGCTGGGCCTTGTCATGGACACGCCGCGGACCTTCACGCGGTTCGTCGCCGCGACGACGGCCGATGCGACCGGTCCAAAGTTTCCCGGCGGGGTCAAACTGGAGCTCGAGCTTTCCGCCGCGCAATCGGCTGCGGGTGAAAATTATGCCGTGGCGGTGCGTTCCGGCGCGAAGCAGATCGCCGCGATCGAAACGAGCTACGCCGCCGGGGAGAGTCACCTGCGCGGTGCGTGGCGCCTCGACATGCACGACACGGACCTTGCGCCCTTTGTCCTCGGCCAGGAGCTGCCGGTGTTCGAGACGGTGGGTGACGGCCGGTTCGACATCGACACCAGCTTTTCCGAACTGATTGCCAGCGGCCGGCTGAATGCCACCGCCGCGGGCCTCGGCGCCATCAACCCGCAGCTCGCCGTGCTCGGTTCCGTCCAGCTCGTGGCGGATTTCGATGTCGCCCAGCGTGGCAATGCCACCCGGGTGGACCGACTCGCGCTGACCATCACGGGCGCGAAGCCCGTGGCCACGGTCAGGGCCCTGCAGGCGTTTGAGTTCAACCTCAAGACCGGCGAGCTCAGCGTGGCTGACCCGGCCAAGGAACTGCTCGGGGTTGGGTTTCAAGGCCTGCCGGTCTCCTGGGTTGCACCGCTCCTTAGTTCGGCCGGCGTGGTGGTGACGGGCAACGTGCTCCAGGGCGAGTTCGCGGCCAGCGCCCGCAATGGTGGCTTCACGCTCCGGCCGAAGACCCCGCTGACCATGGGCAATGTCTCCGTTTCGCTCGGTGATGGCCGGCCGCTGTTGCGCGGGGTGGATTTCACGCTGTCCGCCTCCGCGGACTACGCCCCCCAGGGCTGGCAGGTGGAGTTCGCGCCGCTCGCCGCGAGCAGCCGGGGCGCCCCCATGTTCGCCCTCGCGTTGAAGGTGGGCCAGCTGGCCGGCAAGGACCAGCCGCTCAAGGCGGTCGGTGACTGGACCGTCCAGCTGCCGGGGTTGCTCGATCAGCCGCTTGCCACCGGGAGAAACCTGTTGTCCGCAGGTGAAGCGCAGGGGAATTTTGCCGCGAGCCTGGGCACCAAGCGGGAGTTTCAAGTCCGGCTGGCCTTCGCCCGTCTCGTGGCGTCCGCCGGCATGGTCCTCCCCACGCTGTCGGCCGAACTGCGCGCGGATGTGGATTCAGCGGACAAGATCACTTTCAACGCCCCCTTGGTTTTCGAACGGGCCGGGCGCAAGTCCGACCTCACGCTGGCGGGCACGCTCACCCCGGGCGCGGCCGGGCGGACGCTCGCCGCCCGGCTCACGAGTGACCAGCTGGCGATCGAGGATGTGCAGCTTCTTGTGCTCCCCCTGCTCGCATCGGTGGAGACCTCCGCGCTCACCCCCGGCATGACCCCGGCCAGACCCGCGGCGGCCGGGTGGAGTGGGGTGAACGGCCAGTGCGCGCTCAGCTTGAAAAAGGTGATCTGGAACGACCAGTGGCAGGTCAGCGATCTCAGTGGCGCAATTGGTCTCGAGCCGACGGTCTTGCAACTGGCCGACCTGCGGGCCGTCTTCGGGCCGGACAGCATCGTCAAACTCAGCGGCGGCCTGACGTTTTCTCCGGGCGGGCCGGCCACCTACGGGTTCACGGCGGATCTGGCGCTGGATAATTTCGACCTGTCGGCCGTGTTTCGGGCGCTGGACCCGACGCGGCCTCCGACCGTCGAGGGTCGCGTCAACCTGCTGAGTCATCTCGAAGGCAAGAGTGCCTCGCTGGCGGAACTGGCCGCGGTCACCCGGGGCGACCTGAAGGTGACGGGCAAGAGCGGCCTCTTCCGCGCCTTCGCGGTGGACCTGTCGGACCGGATCCAAAAAAACCAGTCCCGAGTGGTGGCGATCGGGAGCCTGCTGGGCGTGGTCACCGATGATTTTGTCAACAAGACCAAGATCCTCGCCGACATCGCGAAATCGCTGGCCGAGATTCCGTACGACCAGCTGAGCCTGACGGCGACCCGCGACGAGTCGCTCAATCTGCGGGTCAGGAATTTCACCCTCATTTCCCCGGAAGTGCGGATCGGCGGGAGCGGCAACATTCGTTACGCGGCTGGGGTACCGCTGCTGGCCCAGCCGCTCCAGGCTCAACTCAGCCTGGGCACACGGGGCCGGCTCGGGGACCTCATGAAACGCGCCGGTCTCCTTGAGCCCCAGTTGGACAACCTGGGTTATTCGGCCTTTGCCGTGCCGCTCAAGCTGGGCGGCACGCTGGGGCGGCCGGATACGGCGGCCATCCGCGATGCGCTGCTGAATTCCGCGCTCGAGCGCAGCGGCTTGCTGGACAGTTTGTTTGGCCGGGGCAAGTAGGGGTTGTCAGTTTGAGGAGTGCCGCGGAGCGGCGTGACGAAGCAATCCATCCGGCCGTTCGACACGCTCAGGCCCCGAGCCAGTCGAGGGGATGGAGTGCCGCGCTTTCCTGCGGTGGCTCGCAGTGCCAATGCCAACGACGATTGCTCCCGTCCCCGCCTCGCCTAGTTCCTGCCTTCCCCCTGCCATGCCCGCCCCCGGGGGCTGAGAATTTCCATGCCGGCGACAACGTTTACGGCGGTCTCCACCCGGCCGACCTGATGGTGGTGAAGGCGGAGTAGGGGCGCAGGCTGCTGTGCCCGGCCAAGAAATAGCGTTGAAAATATCCCGGTCCGCGTCGGCATAACGGCTTCGAGCCATGTTACCCCTGCTTCCCCGCCGGCGCTCGTATGTGCCGGCGTTTCTTGAGTACCCCGCCAGGGCATTGGCCCGTTTGCTTTACCACGTGCGCAGCCGGGGGACCGAGCTCATCCCACCTACCGGTGGCGTGCTGCTGATCGCGAACCACTTGTCGTACATCGACCCGATCGTGCTCCAGCTGGCCTGCCCGCGGCCCATCCGGTTCATCGGCTACAAGGGCCTGCGGGATAACCCGCTGTTTGATTGGAGTTTCCAAAAAGCCGGCGTGCTCTCCATTTCCTCCCGCAACGCATCCGACGGCATCCGCCTCGCCATCAAGGCCCTGACGGCGGGCGAGGTGGTCGCAATCTTTCCCGAGGGCCACATCTCGCGCACTGGGCAGCTGATGTCGATTCAGCGCGGCTTCGAGGTCATCGCCCGCCGCGCGGGCGTGCCGGTGGTGGCGGCGTTCATTGATGGGGTCTGGGGCTCCGTCTTTTCCTTCGCGGGCAACCGTTACCTTTGGAAGTCGCCGCGGATCATGCCCACGCCGGTGTTCGTGCAATTCGGCCCGCCGATTCCGCCTGAGGAGGCCAATCCGGCCCGCGTGCGCCAGATGCTGCTCGATCTCGGCGCCGAGGCGTTCGGGGAGCGTCCGGTGCTGAAACGCCATCTCGGACGCGAATGCGTTCGGGCGCTGGTGAAACATCCCTGGCGCATCGCCGTCGTGGACCGCACGGTCGGCCGCCGCGAGGTCAAGGCCGGCCAGCTTGCCGCCGTCGCCGCCGCTCTCTCGCGGCATCTGCGGCGGACGGTGCCTGAGAAACGCGTGGGCATCGTGCTGCCGCCGGGCGCGGGCGCGTTCATCGCCAATCTCGCCGTGATGTGTGCCGGGAAGATCCCGGTGAACCTCAATTTTACCTCCAGCCGGGCCGCCTCGGAGGCCAGCATCAAGATCGCCGGCGTGAAGACGATCCTGTCCGCCGATGCGCTCTGCTCGCGCGTCGCCAATTTCCCCTGGCCTGAGCGAACCCTCGATCTTGCGAAAACGATCGAGGCGATGGGGGGCAAGAAAGCGATTTTCCCGTGGCTCGTTGCCGCGTGGCTCCTGCCCAACCAGTGGTTCGCCAACCTCGTGCGGCTGCCCAAGGTCGGCGACAACGCCGAGGCCGGCCTGCTGTTCACCAGCGGCAGCTCCGGCGAGCCCAAGGGCGTGGCGCTCTCCCATCGCAACATCCTGGCCAACTGCTCGCAGATTTCTTCGCTCTCCATCCTGCCCGAGTCCGCCTCACTGCTCGGCTGCCTGCCCATTTTCCACAGCATGGGTTTCACCGTCACGCTCTGGTATCCCATGATCCGCGGGTGCAAGGTGATCACCGTACCCAGCCCCCTGGACACGCGCAAAATCATCGACGCGATCCGGGACGAGCAGGCGACAGTGCTGCTGGGCGCGCCGACGTTCATTCGCCCGATCCTGCGCAAGGCCCAGCCGGCCGAACTCCGCTCGCTGGAACTCGTTGTCACCGGCGCCGAGAAGCTGCCCGACGACCTGTACAAGGCGTTCATGGAGACCTTCCACATCGAAATTCTCCAAGGTTACGGACTCACCGAGACGACTCCCGCGAGCAATATCAACCAGCCGCACCCACTCGTCACCACGGCCACGGCCGAGCCGCAGATCGGTAAACGCGCCGGTTCCACCGGCCGGCTCCTGCCCGGGATGGCGGTGCGGATCGTACACCCCGAGACCGGCGAGGAAGTGCCATCAGGCGAGCAGGGCATCGTGTGGTTCAAGGGCGCGAACGTCTTCAGCGGCTACCTCGACGACCCGCAGAAAACCGCCACGGCGTTCCGCGACGGCTGGTTTGTGACGGGCGACCTCGGCCGCATGGACGACGACGGCTTCCTCTTCATCGAGGGCCGCATGTCCCGTTTTTCCAAGATTGGCGGCGAGATGGTTCCGCACGGCACGGTCGAGCAGAAGATCGTCCAGGTATTCGGCTGGGATGAATCGGACGGCGTCAGCGTGGCCGTGATGAGCGTGCCCGATCCCACGAAGGGCGAGGCACTGGTGCTGTTGACGACGCGTGAAGTCACTTCGGACCAAATCCGCGAAAAACTCCTCGCCGACGGCATCCCGAACCTCTGGGTGCCCAAGATCGTCTCCCGCGTGGAAATTATCCCCGTCCTCGGCACCGGCAAACTCGACCTCAAGGGCTGCAGGGAGCTGGCGCTGGCGGTGGCGGAGCAGAAGGGGAAGGGCTGACAGCCTCAGGGCTTCCAGGACCTCAGCGCACCACGCGCGCGCTGCCGCCGGACATCAGCTTCTCAACTTCCTTGAGCGTCGCCATCGAGGTGTCGCCGGGGGTCGTCATCGCCAAGGCGCCGTGGGCGGCCCCGTAGTTGACGGCCTTGGCGGCGTCGCCCGTCGTGAGGAAGCCGTAGATCAGGCCGCTGGCAAAGCTGTCGCCGCCGCCGACGCGGTCGAGGATCTCGAGGGCGGGGTAGGCCCGGCTCTCGTGGAACTTGCCGTCGGTGTAGCAGATCGCGCCCCAGTCGTTCGTCGTCGCGGAGATGACTTTGCGAAGGGTTGTCGCGACGACCTGGAAATTTTTGTACTTCGCGACGGCGTTCGTGATCATCTGCTTGAACGCGTCGGTCTCGATGTGGCTGAGGTTCTCGTCGGCGCCCTCGACCTCGAAGCCGAGCGAGGCGGTGAAGTCCTCCTCGTTGCCGATCATGACATCCACGTACTTCGCAATCTCCTGGTTGACGGAGCGGGCCTTGGCCTGGCCGCCGATGCTCTTCCAGAGCGACGGGCGGTAGTTGAGGTCGTAGGAAACGATGGTGCCGTGCTTCTTCGCGGCCTTCACGGCCTCGATGGTGAGCGCGGCGGTGCTCTCGGACAGCGCGGCGAAGATGCCGCCGGTGTGGAACCAGCGCACGCCCTGCTCGCCGAAGATCTTCTCCCAGTCGAAGTCACCGGGCTTGAGCTGGCTGGCGGCAGTGTGGCCGCGGTCGGAGACGCCGACGGCGCCGCGCACGCCGAAGCCGCGCTCGGTGAAGTTGAGGCCGTTGCGGATGGTGCGGCCGATGCCGTCGTCCTCGCGCCACTGGATGAAGTCGGTGTTCACGCCGCCCTGCAGGATGAAGTCCTCGATGAGGTGGCCGACCTCGTTGTCCACGAATGCGGTGCAGACGGCGGTGCGCAGGCCGAAGCATTTGCGGAGGCCGCGGGCGACGTTGTACTCGCCGCCGCCCTCCCAGGCCGTGAAGGCGCGGGTGGTGCGGATGCGCGTCTCGCCGGGGTCGAGTCGGAGCATGACCTCGCCGAGCGAGAGTTCGTCAAACTGGCATTGGGCGGCGGGCTTGAGGGTAAGGCTCATGGCGGGGAAGCGGAGGCCAGCACTTCAGAACCACCGGGGCGCAAATGGAAGCTCATTCCTTGAGGAGCCCGCGAATCACGCTAAACCA
>QQNC01000061.1 GCA_003402695.1 Verrucomicrobiota bacterium
CTTCGACACCAGCACCTTGTCCACCCGGCGGCGGTCCATGTCCACGACCTCAAATCTCCAGCCCGACCAGTCAAAATAATCGCCCGCCAGCGGGATGCGGCCGAAGTGCGTGACCACAAACCCGCCCAGAGTCTGGTACTCTGCCGCATTCTCGTGCGGCAGCTCGACCGTCAGGCCCAGCAGCGTCTTCAGCTCGCTCGTCGCGAGGGTGGCGTCGATCAGCCACGAACCGTCGTCCCGCATCTTGGCCTCGGGCTGGTTGCGCTGTCCCGGGCTCGGCAGGTCGCCAACAATCGCCTCGAGCACGTCAATCAGCGTCACCAGGCCCTGCACCGCACCGAATTCATCCGTGATGATCGCGATGTGCTTGCCGGATTTCTTGAACGACTCGAGCAGCTGGATTGCCGTCAGCTTGTCCGACACGATCAGCGGCGGCAGCAGCAGGTTCTTGAGCGTCGTCGGCAGCCCGATCGCCGAGTGCGCCCAGAGCGCCTTCACCGGCACCATGCCGACGATCTGGTCGCGGTTGTTCTGGTAGACAGGAAAATACGAGTGGCCGCTGGTGACGATCTTGCGCCAGTTGGTCTCCTCGGGGTCGTCGAGGTTCAGGAAAACGATTTTCGGCCGCGGTGTCATCAGCGCCGTCACCGGCAACTGGTCCAGCGCGAGCACGCCCTCGACCATCTGCTGTTCCGCGCGCTGAAACACGCCGGCGTGCAATCCCTGCTCGATGAGGGCGCGCACCTCGTCGTCGCCCACGGTTTCCGACGCCGGCCGCGCGCGCAGCCGGATGAGGCGTGTCACCCCATCCGTCGCCAGTTCCAGTAACCGCAGAAACGGCGCCGCCAACCAGGCCAGCCCGCGCATCGAACCCGCGAGCAGCGCCGCGACCTTTTCGGGATGAGCCCGGCCGATGCGCTTCGGCACGAGTTCGCCGAACAGCAGCATGAACGCCGACAGCCCCACCGTGATAATGACAAAGGATAGTATGCCGGCATAAGGCACCAACACGGCCACCCGCTCCAGCTGCGCCGTGAGCTGTCCGGCCAGCTTGGCGCCACCGAGCACGCCCGCGATCATGCCGGAAAGGGTCAGCCAGAACTGCACCAGCGCCAGAAAGCGCGTCGGATGCTCCGCGAGCACCAGCGCCTTGGCCGCCCCGCTATCGTTTTTCGCCGCCAACTCCCGCAACCGGGCCTTGCGCGCCGAAACGACCGCCGTCTCCGCCATGGCGAGAAGGCCGTTGGCGAGCACGAGGAGGCAGACGATCAAAATTTCAACCGGAAGGCTGATCATGGGCGGACCGGTAGGCTGTTCAGCCCGGCCTAGGACGCAAATCCTTTACAGAACCATCTATCCTGTAATTACTTCCTGAGCGGACAAGTCTGCGCATCTTCTGGGCTTGAACCCGCCCCCGTGCCCCCGTCCTGATAGCCTTCCCGCCGTGAAAACCGCCCGCCTCAACCGCCTTTTCAACCCCAAGACCGGCCGCTGCTTCGACGTCGCCCTCGACCACGGCTTTTTCAACGAGGGCTCCTTCCTCGCCGGCATCGAAAACCTGCCGCGCGCCATCGCGATCCTCGCCGCCGCCGCTCCCGACGCCATCCAGCTCACCGTCGGCCAGGCCCCCCACCTCCAAAAACTGCCCCAGCGTCCCAAGCCCGCCCTCGTCCTCCGCACCGACGTCGCCAACGTCTACGGCACGCAGCTGCCGCGCGCGTTGTTTTCCCGCGTGATCGAGGACGCCGTGCTGCAGGCTGTCCGCCTCGACGCCTCCTGCGTGGTCGTGAACCTTTTCCGCATCCCCGAGCAACCCGAGGTCGCCGACCAGTGCATTCAAAACATCCTCAAGCTGAAGCCGGCCTGCGACCACTACGGCATACCGCTCATGATCGAGCCCCTCGTCTTCCAGCCCAACGCCAAGGCCGGCGGTTACATGGTGGATGGCGACCCCACCAAGATCATCCCGCTCGTCCGGCAGGCCGTGGAACTCGGCGCCGACATCATCAAGGCCGACCCCACCGACGACGTCTCGATCTACCACAAGGTCATTGAGACCGCCGGCGGCATCCCGGTGCTCGTCCGCGGCGGCAGCAAAGCCCCCGAGGCCGAAATCCTCGCCCGCACCGCCGCCCTGATCGCCCAAGGCGCCTCCGGCATCGTTTACGGCCGCAACATTATCCAGCACCCCAAGCCCGCCGCGATCACGCGCGCCCTGATGGCCGTGGTGCATGACGGCGTCTCCCCCGCCGACGCCCTGAAATTCCTCGCGTGAGTCTAAGTATACTCAGCCGGCTTAAGCAGATTGTCATTCTGGGCACAGCGAAGAATCCACTTGGATAGCGCCGAAGCCTGCAGCGCACTCTCACTGGATTCTTCGCTACGCTCAGAATGACAGACGGGGAGAAGATGACCTCATCCTCCGTCCATCGCCCATAACCCATCACCCCTCACCCATGACCTCTCCCGCTCCCGTCCGCATCGGCATCATTGGCGGCGGCCTCATGGGCCGCGAAGCCGCCAGCGCCCTCGCCCGCTGGTTCGCCCTCGTGGATTTTCCCGTGAAGGCCGAGCTCGTCGCCGTCTGCGACCTCCAGCCTGGCCTGCTCGACTGGTTTCGCCAGGTGCCCACGGTCAAGACCCTCGTCACCAGCCACCGCGAGCTGCTCGCGCGCGATGACATCGATGTCGTCTACGCCGCCGTCCCGCACCACTTGCACGAGGAAATCTACCTCGACGTTCTCCGCTCCGGGAAGGACCTCTTCGCCGAGAAGCCCTTCGGCATTGATCTCGCCGCCGCCCGCCGCATCCGCGACGAGGCCAAGAAACTCGGACGCTTCGTGCGCGTGTCGTCGGAGTTTCCCTTCCTCCCGGGCGTCCAGCGCGCCTGGTCGCTCGCCGCCAGCGGCTCGCTCGGCCGCATCCTTGAGGTCCGTTGCGCCTTCCTGCACTCCAGCGACCTCGATCCCACGAAACCGATCAACTGGAAGCGCCAGTCCAAGTTCTGCGGCGAGATTGGCGTGATGGGCGACCTCGGCCTGCATGTCGCGCATGTCCCGCTCCGACTCGGCTGGAAACCCACCTCCGTCTACGCGCAACTCCAGAAAATCTATACCACGCGCCCCGACGGCAAAGGCGGCACCGCCGCCTGCGACACCTGGGACAACGCCAGCCTCCACTGTTCCGCCCCCATCGCCGGCCACGCCACCCCGCTCACGCTCGAGATGAAGCGCCTCGCGCCGACTGAGACCAATACCTGGATCTTCGAGGTGCTCGGCACCGACCGCGGCGTGCGTTACTCGACGAAGGAGCCCAAGACGTTCTGGTCCTTCCGCCGCGACAAGGAGCAGTGGTGGGAAAAGACCGACCTCGGCTTCGGCACGCCCTTCAAGACGATCACCGGCGGCATCTTCGAGCCCGGCTTCCCCGATATCCTCCAGCAGATGTGGGCCGCCTACCTCGCCGAACGCGCCGGCGCCCTCGGCGACAAATTTGGCTGCGCCACCCCCGACGAGGCCGTCGCCCACCACGAAATCTGGGCCGCCGCCCTCGCCTCGCACAGCGGGCAGAAGGTCGTCTCGCTCTGATTGTTAGCCGCAAAGAGGCGCAAGCCGGCGCAGGAAAAAATGGCCGCGTGGGCCGGGGTTTGTCCCCGACATGCCTCGGATGTCGGGCGTAAAGCCCGACCTACGTCAAAGCTCTCTATTCTTGCGCCTCTTTGCACCTAAACGGTTTGGCTTCAGCCGAGCTTCGCGATCCGTCCCGCCACATCCGCGCGCAGCCGGTCGATGTGGCCCAGCGCGAACTCCGCCACGCTCAGTTTCTCGTCCGTCACAAGTGGCGTCAGATCCATCGCCCAGGCGATCTCGGTGAATCTATCGGTCGCATGGGAAGTGTGGAAAGTCGCATTCGCCTGCCGGCGTCCGATCGCGGCGAGGTCGTAGCGCTTGCCGCCGGCGATCTGGGAGTCGAACACCTGCATGAGCTTCAGCGCCAACTCGGGATGAGCGCTGCAATCGAGCGGCAGCTTCTCGTTGTCCATCAGCCAGTCGAGTCCGCGCCAGGCCTCCACGCCGACGACTTGCTTCGGCCGCTGGGCCACGGGCAGCGAACGGATCGCCTCGAGGCTGCGCAGCAGCACGGCCACGTGCGTGTCGTGCTTGTCGGCCGGCTGGTGCAGGTAAACCACGCTCGAACGACACGCCGCGAAAATCGCCTTCAGATCCGCCACCACACCGGCGTGCCCGGATTTCTTCACCTCCGCGCTGGGATGCCCGAGCTGGAGCTGCAGGTTGTACTTCCCCAGCCGCGCCGCCGCGCGCTGTTCCTCGCGCCGCACGTCCATCATCTGGGCATCGGTCATCGCCGCGTACCTTCCCGCCCGCGGCGAGCCGGCGCCATTCGTCACCGTCACGCCCGTGAAAAACTTGTCGGCCTTCCCGTAACACTCCGCCACCGCCGGGTAGGCGTTGATCTCGATGTCATCCTGGTGGGCGATCACGCAGAGGTGCGTCGGCCGCGCGAGCGCCACCGCCGCATCGCCGCCCGCCGGCACAAAAACATCAGCATCAGCTCTCGAGAACTTCATGGGAAGAGTTTGCCCACGGAACACACGGAATACACGGAATAAAATTCCCTGCTTCCGTGTGTTCCGTGGGCTAAAAAATCAGGACGCCGCGATAATCGCATCCATCGCGCCTTTCGCCGCCTCGATGCTCCGCACCAGCGCGAACTGCGTCCGGCACCGGTCCAGGTTGTGCCGCGGGTGCTTGATTTTGTAGTAGGTGTCGCCCTGCAGGTAATCCGTCAGGAAGCGCAGGCCGTTCTCGTAAGCCATCAGCTTCCCCGCAAAGCCGAGATGGGCCCGCTCAATGGCGTTAAGCACGCCGCCCACTTCCGAGGCGAGATACCCCTCAACCAGCGCGCGGAACGGCGGCAGCACCACGTGCATGTTCGCGGCGTCGGGATCGTCCTCATCCGTCGAGCTGGCCGACGTGCGGACCATTTCGCCAAAATCGTACAACGGCAGCCCCGGCATGATCGTGTCGAGGTCGATCACGGCCACCGTCTTCCCCGTGGCGTCATCGAGCATGACATTGTTGATCTTGGTGTCGTTGTGCGTGACGCGCTCGGAAATCTTCCCCTGCGCCAGCAGGTTCAGCAGCACGTCGGCGTCCGCCTCGCGGGAAAACGCGAAAGCAATCTCCGCCGCGACCTCGCCCTTCCGCCCCGCCGCGTTTTCGTCCACCGCTTTGCGGAAGTTCTCGAACCGGCTGCGTGTGTGGTGAAAATTTGGGATTGTCTCAACCAGCCGCCCGCCCGGCAGGTCCGCCAGCTGCGCCTGGAATTCCCCGAACGCCGCCGCGACCGCAGTCGCTTGCGCCTCGGTCGTCACGCGATCCACGGTGTGGGCGCCTTCAATGAAATCGTACACCCGCCAGTAGCCGCCACCGGAATCCTGCGCGAACGCCCGGCCATCCTTGGCGGACACCAGCGTCAGCACGCGTTTCGCCGCCGCCTCGCCCGCCGCCACCCGCACCTTCGTCGCGATGTGCGCGGTCACCCGCCGCACATTGTCCATCAGCCCGGGCACATTCTTGAAGATGCGGTGGTTGACCTTCTGAAAAACATAGCGGCGCGTCCCTACGCCCTCGGCAAACACCGCCGCGTAGGTCTCGTTGATGTGCCCGTTGCCATGCGGCGCAACGGACACCACCCGGCCGGGCAGCGGGAAGGCGGAAATAACTTCGTGAAATTCGGGCGGGACGACGGCGGAACTCATGCGGCAGGCGCTATTTCAAAGGTCAGCGGCCGCCTAGGCGCGAGGGTTTTCTCGGAATTGAACTCCTTTTGCCCGAAGCCCGTCAGCGCCAACCGGCGCAACTTCAGCCGGCCCCCCAGCACCGTCAGGGTCACTTTCGTCCGCCGGCGCGTCGGCGCGAGATCCACCGTGCCCCACGCCGTTCCGATGGACCAGAACCAGTTCACCTGCCGTTTGCTGGGGGCGAAGCTCAGTCCGCCGGTGACCGCGGAATAATGGAAGCCCGTGAGCGCCGGGATCAGTCCCCAACTGTTCATCGCCCGGGCGTAGTGGTGGCCGCACTCGGCCTCGTCAAATGGGTTTCGCTTCCGGCCATCGTAGCGCGCGCGGATGTCCCGGACGACTTTCAACGCCTCCCGCACCATGCCTTCCTGCGCGAGATGCAGTGCCACGCAGTATTCAAATCCCGTCATGACCTCCGTGTAGTACGGAAACGGCCGTGCCGGGCGCCGCCCGCGGGGATACGACGCCATCAGCAGCGCCGTCTCATCGCCAAGCACATAGCTGCGCATGTGGTTGAAATGCCCGTCGAAGCCGTGCCGCCGGTTGTGCGCGAGTACCGCGCGCAGCGCCTCGCGTTCATGCACCGGATCCAGCAAATGCCCGAGTCCTTCAAAATGTGCGTTCACCTGCCCCGCCAGCTGGTCCACCAGGCAGCCGGCGCCTAACTGGTAATCCGGCGCCGTCGCGCTTTTGCCTTCGATCCCGGACACGAGCCCCGTCCGTACCTTGTCCCAACTGCCCGGCGGCCGGATGTGCTGCTCATAATAATCGTCGTTGAACAGGTTCGCGTCCACCCACGCCCGGCCGCGCTCGAACAGGTCGCGGCACTTCACCGCAAATTTCCTTTCCCCCAGCGCCAGCGCCATTTCCTCCGCCGCACGCAGCGCCCCGAGGTACCACGACGCCATCTGCGGGTTCGGCCCGAAATATTCCACGTCCATCGTGTTGTGCTGCGCCCCTTCCATCACGCCGTCCTGGTCCGCATCCCAGCCGCCCGGCAGCCACGCGAATTCCAGCGCCAATTTCGCCCGCGGCCAGAGTCCCTTCAGCCACGCCGTGTCGCCTGACAGCCGCCACTCGCGGTGCAGCTTGATCAGGCAGCCCATCTGCCCGTCCGCCGCCGCCAGCCCCCAGCTCGAGCCGACCTTGAGCGGCAGCGCCACGCGAAAGGTCATCAGCCCATCCGGCTGCGTCATGAATTCCGAAAATTCCGTCTCCCGCATCGACCGCGCCAGATCCGGGAACAGATGCGCCGTCGCATGCTCATAATTCCACACATGCGTGCAGCTGCCATGACAGCTTCCGCGCCGGTCGAAACAGCCTTCCCAGCCGTAGAATTTCCCATCCGCCGTGCGGAAACAGGTCTGCGAGCGTAACGTCGAGAGGTTGAACAGCGCCGCTTCGCGCACTTCCGCGGGCAGGTCGCTTTCCGTCACCCCGCGCACAAACGCCAGCGTCTCGCGCTCCAACGCCGGCCAGGCCTTCGCCGCGTGCACCGCCGCCGCCCAGGCGTCGGCAAATTGCGTCGTGTAGAAATTCCCCACGAGCGTGGGCGGCTCCGTCGCCGGCCGGCTCCACGTCTCACGGTTCGGAAAATGCCAGGCCACGACAAACTCCACCGTGCGTTCGCTCATCGCCGGCACCTCGATCGCCACCGCCAGCGAGCCCGTTGGCGTGTCATTTTTTGACGTCCGCGCCTCCAGTTTGCCATCCGCCGAGAAATCGTCCCAGAAATCGAGCAGCGAGTCCGCGGGCCAGACAAAATCCTGCCAGCACGTCCGGTGCGTCACGCCTTTCTTCGCAGTCGTCGCCAGTGCCATCGTGCCCGACGCGACGTGCCCGCGATCCACGCCGTCCGAGCTCATCGCCAACCCGCGCAACCCGCCCGCCTCGCGCCAGTCGTTGCGGTTGCCCGCCGCGCCCGTCGGAAACAGCCGCCCGCGGAAATCGTCCAGCTTCTGCGCGAACCCGTCCGCCCCGATGAAATTCGGCAGCACCGCCGCCACCGCCGCGCTCACCGGCGCCCGCGAGGGATTGCGCAGCACCACACGCACGAGCGCGACCGGCAGGCCGCTGCGCGCGCTGTCGCCGGGGATAAACGGGTTGAAAACCTGCACCACGGCACTCACCGGCATGGCCTCGTCCGCCAGTTCCACCTGCGCCAGCGGATACGCCGCGCGAAACGTGCAGCGACGGAACCGTGGCAGGCCAGCCTGGCGCGTGGGCGAACCTTCCTCCCCTTCCCACTCACCCACCGGCAGCGGGCCTTCGAGCAGCCGCGTGACCGGCGCTTCGCCCCGCCGCGCCGCACGCACCGCAAAGAACGGCGCCGCCCCGCCCTGACCCGACGGCGTGTAGTTCTTCGCCGGCCGGTTCATGATTTCCCAGTGACGCCACGCCCCCCACCCGGTGAGCGAGACCGTCCCGGTGCCAATGCCACCCACGGGCAGCGCGACCCGCGCCAGTTTACCGTTGGGGTAGGACTTGAGGACGGGCCAGCCGAAGGGAGAATTTTTCACGGCAAAATTTGCGCGGGTGAAACAGCGGTGCTTCTTATTTCCTGAGCCAGCGACCCGGGGCCATCAAAATAGTTGAGCCGGGTAGTCACCCGTCCGCACCCGTTCCGCGATCGCCGCCATGACGCGCGGCTTGTCTTCGCGGTAGGTCACCCCGAACCACGCGCTTTCCGTCGGCAGCACGCGCACCACCGCCTCGTGGCGCGCAATCATCTCCGACACCGCCGCCGGCAGGTAAAACTCCGCCTTCAGATCGGTGCCGCGCGCGGCCAGAAACTCATGCAGCTGCCGGTCCAGTCCCCCAAACAGCGCCGGCGTGAAGCCCCAGCAGTTCATCGAGACCGTTTCCTGGCCGGAAAATTTCTTCTGCGGCTTGCCCGCCATAGTCTCGGCGGAGGCGGGCCCCACGTCCGCCGCGAGGATCCCCGTCTGCTCCGTGATGGACTCCAGCAACCCGCCGGGCCCCATGGCGCAAAGCCCGCGCGCGACCGCGCCGTGCTCGGACAGCGTGTTGGCCAGGGTGAACCCCACCATCGCAAACTGCGCCGCCATCGTGCGCGGCGTGCGATGGCCCGACATCGGGTCGAAGCCGCGCGGCGCCGCCGCCTCGCTGGTCAGAAATTTTGCCAGCTGCGCAAAAGAGTCCGCCCCGTAGAAATCGTCCGCATTGATCACCGCGAACGGCTCGTGCACCGCCTCGCGCGCGCACCAGACCGCATGCCCGGTGCCCCAGGGTTTTTCCCGGCCCGCCGGCCGCGTGAACCCCGCCGGCAGCGCATCGGACGCCTGAAAAACGTAGTCCACCGCGATCCGGCCCGCGTACTTCGCGCCGATCTGCTCCCGAAACACGGCTTCGAAATCCCGCCGGATCACGAACACCACGCGGCCGAAGCCCGCGCGCAGGGCGTCAAACACCGCATAATCGAGCACGGTTTCCCCGGAAGGCCCGACGGGATCGATCTGCTTGAGCCCGCCGTAGCGCGAGCCCATGCCCGCGGCGAGAACGAGGAGCGTGGGTGACATCCAAGCCAAGCAGACGAAGTTGCCGCGCGCGGTCAATGCCTCAGGGGCAGGGTGGGTCTTCGACCCGCCTTAGTTCGACCTTCCAAGCTAAGGCAGGTTGAAGACCTGCCCTACCCCGCGCTCCGCTAAACAATTGCGCGCCACCCTCTCACCCCCGACACTCCCCTCCTGATGCTGCCCCTCAATCCCCTGCTTTCAATGACACCCCTGCGGGCCCAGCGCGGCGTGCTGCGTCTCGCCGAAATGATCTGGTCCGACGCCCGCCCCCTCGCCGTCGAAGCCACCGCCTCCCGGCCGGACCACGTGGCGCTGGCCGTCGGCAAAAAAGCTCCGCGCCGCCTCGTGCGCGCCGGTGAGGCCTGGGGCCGGCTCTACGACCAGCGCTGGTGCAAGGTCACGATCCCTGGCAAAGCCAGCCCTGAGCGCAGTCGCAAAGGCGGCCACGCCGGTTCCTCGCGCTGGATGCGCTGGGACGAACAGGGCGAGGCCACGCTCTTCATCAACGGCACGCCGTTCTATGGTTTCGACGTCGCCCATCGCACCGTCGAACTTCCCGCCGGCGTGCGCGAGGTCTGGGTCGAGTCGCTCTGCTGCCAGGCCGCGGTCTGGCACCCCGACGCGAAGGGCCTCGCCGAGAACGGCAACCTCTTCCGCGGCGCGTCGCTCCTCCGCCGCGACGAGGCCGCCTGGGCCGCATACCACGACCTCAACTGCCTCTACGATTATCTGATCGAGCTCCGCGCCCGGGAGCTCCCCGGCGTGCCGCGCGAACTCCAGGCCATGGCGCAACAGCCGCCGTTGATTGACGTCTCCCCGCAGTTTCGCCGCCTGCTGCGCGGACTCGACCTTGCGCTCGATGCCTTCGACACGTCCGGCGTGGACGCCCTGCGCCGCGCCCTGGCTGCGGTCTACCGCGAAATGAAGGACGCCGCGCCTTTCTCCCGCGCCGCGCTCACCGGCCACTCCCACCTCGACCTCGTCTGGCTCTGGACCGAGCAGGTCGGCGAGGGCAAGGCCGTGCACACGTTCTCCAACGTCAACCGGCTCATGGCACTCTACCCCGAGTTCCGCTTCGCCTACTCACAGTCCGCGAGTTACGAGGCCGTCGCCCGCCGCTCGCCCGAGCTGCACCGCGCCGTGAAGGCCCGCCTTCGCTCCGGCCAGTGGGAAGCCACCGGCGGCATGTACGTCGAGGCCGACTCCCACGTCCCCTGTGGCGAGGGCCTCGCCCGCGCGTTCACCATCGGTCAGGACTCGTTCAAGAAACTGACCGGCAAACTCTCCCGCGTGCTCTGGCTGCCCGACCTGTTCGGTTTCAGCGCCTGCCTGCCGCAGCTGATGAAGCTCAGCGGCGTGGATTATTTTTTCACGACCAAGACCACGTGGAACACCACCAACCGTTTTCCGCACTCCAGTTTCATCTGGCGCGGCGCCGGCGGCCACGCGGTCGTCAGCCACGTCACGCAAGGCGTGCAGTTCAACAACACGCTCGCCGTCGACCAGATCAATGCCTCCGCCCGCCAGAACCAGCAGGGCGACATTCATAACGAGGTCCTCATGCCGAACGGCTACGGCGACGGCGGTGGCGGCCCGAGCGAGGAAATGTGCGAGCGCGCCCGCCGGCTCGACGCGCTGCGCGGACTTCCCGCCCTGAAATGGGACCAGCCCGAGGCCTTCTTCGACCGCCTCGCGTTGAAACGCGCCCAGCTCCCCGCCCTCGATGGCGAAATCTACCTCGAATACCACCGCGGCACGTTCACCACCCAGAGCCGCGTGAAGTCCCACTTCCGCGACCTCGAGCGCGCGTTGCAGGCCCACGAGGCCGCCCTCGTCGCCACGGGCGGCAAGCCCGGTGCCGACCTCGCCCACGCCTGGCGCCGGATGGTCTTCGCCCAGTTCCACGATTTCATCCCCGGCAGCTCCATTCCCGAGGTTTACGTCAAGGGCCTCCCGGAGCTGGCCCAACTCACGCGCGAGCAAACCAAAGCAGCGCTCAGGCAGGTGGAACGCATTGCCCCCAAGGCGTTGCAACGCCAGTCCGCGAACCAGCGCGTTGAGGGCAACACGCTCCACCTCTTCAACCCCCTCCCCCTCGCCCGCCGCTGCGTCGTCGCCGGCAAACTCGTCGACCTCCCCCCGCTCTCCGGCATCCGCTTCTCCGACGCCGTCGTCCGCACTTCCTCCTCCCTGCTCCTTGCTCCCTGCTCCGTCAGCGTGCCCTCGCGCACGCTGACCAACGGTCGGGTGACTGCTCGTCTCGCGGCGAACGGCGAACTCGCCGCGCTCAGCGTGGACGGCCGCGCCCTCGAGCTCTCCGCCGGTGCCGGCCGCCTGGTCGCCTACCCCGACCACGCCGCCAATTTCGGCCCGTGGGATATCGACCGCTCCACGCTTTCCCTCGGCCAGCCCGCCCACGGCCCCGTCAAAATCACCGCCGGCAAGAACTCCCTCTCCGTCACCCGCCAGCTCGGCGCGAAGAGCACCGCCACCGTGCGCTATTCGCTCGAACCTGGCGCGAGCGTGCTGCGGCTCACGGTCGAGCTCGACTACCAGGAGGAGGACTCGCTCCTGAAACTGCATTTCCCGACCGCCTACCGCGGACGCGAGGTCCGCTGCGGCACGCCGTTTGGCAGCGTGCTGCGTCCGCAGCTCGCCACCACGCGCGAGGCCGAGGCGATGTTTGAATGGCCGATGAGCCGCTGGGCCACCGTGAGCTCCGAAGGCGAACGCTCCGGCCTGTTCGCCCTGACCGAAAACAAATACGGCGTGAGCGTCCGCGACGGCGATCTGGCCGTCACACTGCTGCGCACCCCCCGCCACGTCGGCTTCGAGGACCACGGCCGCGCTTATCCCCAGCAGCTCAGCCGCCTGCCGAAACCCAAGACAATCTACACCGACCTCGGCCGCCACACCATCGAGCTCGCCGTTGGTTTCTACGACCTCACGGCCCCCCGCGCCGAGCAACCCGCCGCGCAGGCCGAGAACCTCTTCACCCCGCCCCTCGCCTACCGCGGCGTCCCCATCTCCTCCGCCTTCCGCGGCCTCGAAGGCGGCGAAACCCTGATTCCCCACTGGGCGAAGCCCGACACCCGCACCCGCTGGCTCCTCCGCCTTCACGAGGTCGGAGGCCAGCGCGGCACCGCGAAGCTCGCCCTCGCCCCCGGCTGGACCGCGCGGAAAGTGGACCTCCTCGGCAATAACCTCGGCGCCCCCCTGCGCGGCGGACGCCTCGCCTTCGTTCCGTACGAGATCGTGAGCCTGCA
>QQNC01000062.1 GCA_003402695.1 Verrucomicrobiota bacterium
CGAGCGCCTGCTGCTCAACGTGCTCCCCAAGGCCATTGGCGACCGGCTGAAGGCCGGCGAGCAGACCATCGTCGATGCCGTCCCCGAGGCCACCGTCATGTTCGCGGATATCGTGGGTTTCACCCGCATCGCCGCGGCCTTTTCCGCGGCACGCACCGTGAGCCTGCTCAACGAAATCTTTTCCGAGTTTGACGCCCTCAGCGAGTTGAAGGGCCTCGAGAAAATCAAGACGATCGGCGATGCCTACATGGTCGTCGGCGGCGTGCCGCTGCCGCAGGCCAACCATGCCGTGCGCTGTGCGAAGATGGCGTTCGAAATGCTCAACGCCATGCACCATTTCAACCTCCGCCACCAGTTCAAGTGGCAGCTGCGCATCGGCCTGCACAGCGGCCCGCTCGTCGCCGGCATCATCGGCTCCATCAAGTTTTCCTACGACCTCTGGGGCGACACCGTGAATATCGCCAGCCGCCTCGAGTCCCACGGCGAACCCGACATTCCGCAGGTGTCCCAGGTCACCGCGGACCTGCTGAAGGATCATTTCGTGCTCGAGGAGCGCGGGGACATCGACCTCAAGAATCGCGGGATGACGAAGACCTACCGGCTGCTGCGGCCGATCTGAGCGGATTCATCGATCCGGGTTAAGACGGCCAGGCAGATCCCCGGCGGCCTCAAGCCTGCCACTTGAAGATCAGCGTGCAGAGCGGCGGGAGCGTGAAGTCGATCGACTGGTCAAACCCGTCGCAGGCCACGTCCTCGGTCTCGCGCCCACCCTCGTTGCCCAGGCCGGTGCCGCCGTAGAACCCGCTGTTGCTGTTGATCACCTCAAGCCAGCGGCCGCGCCGCGGCACGCCGATGCGACAGGTGCGCGTAGCCCCGGAAAAATGCCCGACCACGATGAAGAAGGTTTTTTCCGCCGCATCGTGACGCAGGTACGCCAGCAGGCTCGCATCGCCATCCTGGCAGTTCGTCCAGCGGAAGCCCTGGGGATTGAAATCATTCTGGCTCAGCACGGGTTCGCTGACGTACAGCCGGTTCAGGTCGCGAACCAGCAGCCGCACGCCCTCGTGGTCCGGATACTGGCAGAGGTGCCAGTCGAGGCTCGCGTCGTGGTTCCACTCCCGCGACTGCGCAAATTCGCCACCCATGAAGAGGAGTTTCTTGCCCGGGTAGGCCCACATGTGCGCGTAGAGCGCCCGCAGGTTCGCCGCCTTTTCCGCAATGTGCCAGGCGCCCATCTTGTAGAGCATCGAGCCCTTGCCGTGCACCACCTCATCGTGGGAAAAGACCGTCACGAAGTTCTCCGCGTACTGGTACAGCATGCCAAACGTGAGGTCGTTCTGGTGCCACTTCCGGTAGACCGACTCCTTGCCGAAATAGCGCAGCGTGTCGTGCATCCACCCCATGTTCCACTTGTAGTCGAAGCCCAGGCCGCCGTCCTTCACCGCCCTGGTCACGCCGTCGAACGACGTGCTCTCCTCCGCGATCATCAGCGCGCCCGGATGATAGTGGTGCACCTGCTCGTTCACCTGCTGCAGGAACGCGATCGCCTCGAGGTTCTCCCGCCCGCCATGCTTGTTCGGAATCCACTGGCCCGCCTCGCGGGAGTAGTCGAGGTACAGCATCGACGCCACCGCATCCACCCGCAGGCCATCAAGATGATAACGCTCCATCCACGACAGCGCGTTCGCCACGAGGAAACAGCGCACCTCGTTGCGGCCGTAGTTGAAGATGAGCGTGCCCCAGTCCATGTGCGCGCCCAGCCGCGGGTCGGCATGTTCGTAGAGATGCGTGCCGTCGAATTCGCCCAGCGCAAAGCTGTCGCGGGGAAAGTGGGCCGGCACCCAGTCGAGAAGCACGCCGATGCCGCGCTGGTGCAGGTAATCGACGAGCCACGCAAAATCCACCGGGTGGCCGTAGCGGTGCGTCGGCGCAAAAAAGCCCGTGACCTGGTAGCCCCATGAGCCATCAAAGGGATGCTCCGCCAGCGGCATGAATTCGACATGCGTGAAGCCCATCTCCGTCACGTAGTCGGCCAGCTCGGGCGCCAGTTCGCGGTAACTCAGCGGCCGGTTCGCATCCTCGGGTTTGCGCCGCCAGGAACCCAGATGAACTTCGTAAATGGACACGGCACGGTCCAGTTTCCCGGCGGCCGCCCGCCGTCGCTCCAGCCAGGGCCCATCGTTCCACTGAAATTGGGTCGTGTCACAGACGACCGAGGCATTGTTCGGCGGCGCCTCGAAATAGGTGCC
Source organism: Verrucomicrobiota bacterium (assembly GCA_003402695.1). GTDB lineage: Bacteria > Verrucomicrobiota > Verrucomicrobiia > Opitutales > Opitutaceae > Opi-474. The sequence goes on from QQNC01000062.1 coordinate 2,250, forward strand.
GTACGGATCGCTTTTCAGCCGCACGTTCCCCGCTTGGTCGCGAATGGCGAATTTGTAGACCTCACCCTCGGCGATCCCGGGGACAAATATCTCCCACACCCCCGACGCCCCCAGCGAGCGCATCGGGTGGTAGCGCGAGTCCCAGTGGTTGAAATTCCCCACGAGCGAGACCTGGCTCGCCGCCGGCGCCCACACGGCGAAAGATGCACCGCTGACGCCGTCGATCACGCGCAGGTGCGAGCCCAGCTTTTCGTAGATGCGGTGCTCGTTGCCCTCGTTGAACAGGTAAAGGTCCTGCTCCCCCAGCGTCGGCAGAAACGAGTACGCGTCGTAAAACTGGCGGACCTCGCCGCCGGGATAGGTGGCGCACAGCTGGTAGCGGAACACCTGCGGGCGCTTCGAAATGAAGACCTCGAACAGGCCGTCGGGTGAAACCGACTCCATCGGCCAGGCCACCCCGCTCGCCACGTCTACGACCGCACACTCGCCGGCCTGCCGCAGCAGCGCGCGGACGACCACGCCCTTGCTGCGGCCCTTGGTCTGGGGGTGCATGCCCAGCACCGCATGCGGCGTGGCGTGGCGAGCCTGCAGGAGCGCGTGGAGGTCAGTCTTCGGGATGATCACGCTGGTCGGGGTTGGGTTACCGTGCCCCAGTCGCTCCCACCGGTCTAGCCCGTATTTTTCAACCCACCGCTGATGCCATTGATGGTGAGCTCAATCACACCGCGCACCGCCTCGGTCTCGCTCGCGGACAGGGTCTTCTCGTTCCGCAACCGCCGGAGCATCTCCACCTGGATGTAGTTCAGCGGGTCAATGTAGGGATTGCGCAGCTGTACCGATTGCCGCAGCACCGGCTCCCGCGCGAGCAGCTGGCGCTGGCCGGTCACAGCGAGAATCGCCGCCTCTGTGCGGGCAAACTCCGCCTCCAGCAGCGCGCCGATGCGGCGCCGGATCTTGGGATCGTTCACCAGCCCGGTGTACAGCGTGGCGATGCCCATGTCGGCCTTCCGCATCGTGAGCTGGGCATTGTCGATCAGCGTGGCGAAAAACGGCCAGTCCGCGTGCATCGTGCGCAACAGGCGGCGGCCCTTGGCGCCGCGGCGCAAGACGGTGTCCAGCGCGGTACCCAGACCGAACCAGCCCGGGAAGTTAAACCGGCTCTGCATCCACGAAAATACCCACGGGATCGCCCGCAGGTCCGCCACGCTCTGCGTCGCCTTTCGGTACGCTGGGCGCGAGCCCAGCTTAAGGTTGCTGATTTCGTCAATCGGCGTGGCCTGCCGCCAGAACTGTAGAAACTCCGGGTCGTCATGCACCAGCGCCTTGTAAGCCCCGAAACCCGCCGCGCTCATGGCCTCCATCGCCTCGCGCCAGTCCGCCGGCACCGTGACCTTGGACTCCGCGGCGTGGGAGCCGAGCATGACGCCATACGTCATCTGCTCGAGGATGCGATGCGCCAGGTCACGCTCGTGGTAACGCGTGGAAAGTACCTCCCCCTGCTCTGTGACCCGGATGCCGCCGTCAGCCAGGCCGGCCGGCTGCGCGAGAATCGCCTTCGCCGCGGGACCGCCCCCGCGGGCGATGCTGCCGCCACGGCCGTGGAAAAATGTTAGGCGCACCGCCTGACCCGCGCAGACCCGAGCAATGGATTCCTGCGCCCGGTACAGCGCCCAGTTCGAAGTGAGATAGCCGCAATCCTTGTTGGAATCCGAGTAGCCCAGCATGACATGCTGGTGCGCCGGCGGCACCCGGCCGGGCAGCGCAAAGAGCGCGGCCAGGACTTCGGGCGCCCGCTCCAGGTCGCTCAGCGTCTCGAAGAGCGGAGCGATCGGCAGCGCGGCGCCCGTGAGTTTTTGCAGCAGCTCCACTTCCAACATGTCCGACACTCCGTCGGTCATGCTGATCACGTAAATGCCCAGCGCCGAGGGTCCCAGCGTCTCCCCGGCCCGTGCGGCCAGCGCGAGCGGATCGAGCACATGGCGCGTGGCGGGCGAGAATTTCTCGCGGGCTTTCGGCGCCAGCGGGGCCGCGTCCGCAATCGCGGTGAGTAGCAGTTTGATCTTCTCCGCTTCCTCCAGTCGCGGATAAAACGGCTGCCCCAGCACTTCAGCCACGGCCGCCTCGTGCAGCGAGGAATGCTGCCGCAAGTCCAGCCGCGCGGTGTGCAGGCCGAAAATCTCCAGCTGGTCGGACATGGACTTCAGCTCGCCTCCCGTCAGCAGCGCACCCTTGCCCGCGATCAGGCTCGAGCGGATCGTCTCCAGCGTGCCCTCAACGGTCGCGCGGTCCAGACACGCCACCACGGTGGCTTCCGCGGACAGCAGGCTGCCGTCCTGCACCTCGCCCACGGCCTGCGTGAGGCGTTCCCGCAGGATGCCCAACAGCAGCCGGTAGGGTTCGTGGGGATAACGCCTGCCGAGTTCCTCGAGGTGACGCGAAAGGTGCAGGTTGTCGCTCAGTTCCTTGCGCAAGCCGGGGACCACGGAGTCCCGCCGGTCGCTCACGCTGAGCGTGCGGGCCAGCTCGCGAGCCGCGAGCCGGAGCTTCTGGATGGCCAGCCGGCGGTGCAGGAGCAGTACCTCCGCGGTGACGGGGGCGGTGACGTTGGGGTTGCCATCGCGATCGCCGCCGATCCACGAGCCAAAGGACAGCCAGCGGTGGGGAGGTTTGACGGCGGGATAGTGCCGGGCCAGCGCCCGTTCCATGTCCACCTGCAACCGTGGCAGCGTGGCGTAAAGCGTGGTGTCAAAATACCACAGGCCGGTGCGGGCCTCGTCCGTCACCTCGGGTCGCGCCGCCCGGCTGCGGTCCGTCAGCCAAAGCGAGGCGATCTCGCGTTCCACGCAGTCCGGGTCCAGCACCGCGGTGTCAGCCACCAGCTCCGGCAGGGCGCGTTCGCGCAGGATTTCCCCGAGCCGCTGGAGCTTGGTCAGCAGCGTCCGGCGCTTTGATTCCGTCGGATGGGCGGTGAAAACGAGTTCGATCGCGAGCCGCCCCACCAGCGCCTGCATCGCCGCCGAATCCACGCCTCGCTGTTTCAGCTCCAGCACCGCGGCCTCGATGGATTCACGGATCGGGGCGCCTTCCCCGGTGGCTTCGCCCAACCGATCCGCCCGGCGGCGGCGCAGCAGCGTAACCCGAAAATTTTCCTCCGCGAGGTTCACCAGTTCGAAGTAGAGCGTGAACGCCATGGCCTGGTTAAACGCCTCCGCCGGATTGAGCGCCGCCACCACCATTCCAAGCTGGCGCGCCGCCGACGGGTCGCCGGCCCGGCGGGCCTTGGCGAGGCGCCGGAGTGACTCCACGGTATCAAAGGTCTCCGGTCCCTCAATCCGGGCGATAACCCGGCCCAGGGCCTTGCCCAGTTCGCGGATATCCGTGCCCAGGCGGTTCATTTCCCGCAGGGCACTGGAACGGCGTGGGCGGCGTTGGGTCATAGGCGCGCGCAAACGATGGAATGCGCCCGGCTGCCGCAAAAGACAAAAAACACGTGAAGACACACATCAACGCCGAGGCTTGCTTGCCCGCACCGCGCCGCCTTTGCTGCGGGTCCGTGACCCGTCGCCTGCTCCTAGCGCTCTCCGCCATTCTCCTCGCCTGCCTGCCCCTGCTGCGGGCGGCGGACAGGCCGCAGATGGTCTTTTCCAGCGAGCAGCCCACCTATTTTGACGGCAACACCAAGGAAGCGGTGGGCATCGGCAACGCCCAGCTGGCCTACGGCGACCTGCTGCTGAGCGCGGACGAGATCCGCTACAACACCTCGACCAAGATCGCGATCGCCCACGGCCACGCGATCCTGACGCAGGGTGCGCGCCGGCTCCTGGCCGACGCCCTCACGTTCAACCTGGTCGACGGCACCTACCATGTCGAAAACCTGCGGATGGGGGAATACCCGCTCAATATCACCGGCACGAGCGCCACGGGCGACAAGCACACCATCACCCTGAACGAGGCCCGGGCCACCTTTCATGAGCCGGGTGCCTTTGTCCCCACCCTGCGGGCCGACAAGTTGGTCTATGCCCCTGGCCGGAAACTCCAGGCCGAGAGCGCCAGCGTGGGCATCGGCGGGATGCGGCCCATCACCTTCAGTCTCTTCCAGCAAAACCTAAAGGAACCCCTGCTGTCCTACGTTTCGCTCACCGGCGGTTACCGGGCGTCGCTCGGCGCCTTCATCGAGAGCGGCCTCCACCTGCCCGTGGCCGACGGTTTCCGCTTCGGGGCCGACCTCGGTATTTATACCAACCGCGGCGTCATGTTCGGGCCCGCCGCCAGTTACGGCGGCAAGGAGGACGACAACACATTCCAGGGCTATGTCCGCTCGGGTTTCATCAGTGACCATGGTGACCGGCTCACAGACGTTCGCGGCCACCCGGTCCCGAAAAACCGGGGTTACGTCGAGTGGCAGCACCAGCAGCAGGTCACGAGCAACCTCACCCTCGTGGGGGAATTGAACTACTGGAAGGACTCCGAGATCCTGCGCGACTTCCGGCCGAAGGAATTCTTCACGGTGCAGGAGCCGGACAGCTTCCTCGAGTCAGTTTACAACGGAAACAATTACTTCATCTCCGCATTCGGCCGGTTCCAGCCCAACTCCTTTCATCCCGTCCAGGAACGGCTCCCGGAACTGCGCTTCGATCTCCTGCCGCTTGCGGTCGGCCATGGCTTCACCGAGCGCTTTAACGCCAGTCTGGTGTCCCTGCACGAGGATCCGCCCTCGGGTGGGCCGACCCTGGAGAGCACCCGCTTCGACACCTATTACTCGCTCAGCCGCACGTTCGCCCCCCAGCCCTGGCTGACCTTCACACCCGTCGCGGGCGGCCGCCTGACCTACTACGACCAGGCCGCCGGCGGACGCAGCACGTACACCCGGGCCCTCGGTGAGGTGGGCTTCGATGCCGCGCTCCGCACCAGCGCGACCTACGACTATAAGAACGAGGCCTGGGGGATTGACGGCCTCCGCCACCTGATGACCCCGCGTCTCCTTTACCGCTACATCCCGGAGGCGGACAAGGGCCAGGCCTACATCCCGCCGATCGACCGGCAGACATTTACCACGTACCTCCAGCCACTGGGCCTTGGCGACCTGCGCAATGTGGACCAGCTCCACGCGACCAACACCGTGCGTCTCGAACTCGACAATACGATCCAGACGCGGGATTCCGTCTACGGGTCGCGGGACTTGATGGTCTTCAACCTGGCCGCCGACCTCCACCTCCGCCGCGCGGTGGGCGAGAGCGACGTGTCGGAGCTCCACAACGAGATCGCCCTGATGCCCGCGCGGTGGCTGCAGTTTGATCTCTACAACAGTTTCGCCCCGCAGACCTTCACGATGAAGGAAATCAACACGGGAGTGACCATCCACGATGGCGACCAGTGGTCGGTGCGCCTTTCGAGCAATTTCCTCCGACACCAGCTGGATGACTACTTCATCGAGGGCCGCCGCCGGATCAATGAGGCCTACGAAGCCATCGCCCGCGTGCACTATGACTTCCGCACGCGCCGCTTCAACGAGCAGTTCTACGGCATCCGCCAGAATCTGTCCAACCTCTGGCTCGTCGAATACGCCGTCACCCTCTACGACGGCCCGCGGCGCGAGAGCCGGTTTGGTTTCAATGTCCAGGTGCAGGCGATCGGTTTCTAAGCCGCGCCCATGAGTGTCGTTCGCAGCCAGCAGCAGGTTTTCCTGCGCCTGCTCCGGCTCTTGCAGCCGGACTGGCGCCGCGACTTCAACCTGCCCCAGCGCATCCAGCACCTGCTCGCCCGGGACCGGGCCTTCGGCTCCCGCGACCGGCGCCTGTACCGCGAACTCATCTACACCACGCTGCGATACCTGCCTTGGATTGAGCCAGCACTGGAACGCGACCCCGCCCGCGCGGCCAAAATCACGGCCTGGCTCGCCGCCGAAACGCGCGACACCCGGGCCTACCGCGCCGAACTCTGCGCCGACTGGCCGGTGGTCACCTCGCTCGCCGAACGCGCCCAGTTCCTTGAGGCGGACGCCAGCGCCCTGCTGCCCGCGTGGTTTCGCGACGAGTGCCCGGCAGTTTTTGCCCCGGCCGAACTCGAGGCCCAACTCGCCCGCGCCCCACTCTGGCTGCGGCTGCAGACCGACGACCCCGCGGAGGTCGCGGCCGATTTTGATGTGAACGGCTGGCGCGTCGCCCCGTCGTCCCTGCTCCCCTCCGCCTGGCAGGTGCTCGGCGAAATCGATGTCACCAAGTCGTCGTCGTACGCAAACGGTCACCTGGAGATTCAGGATCTCGGTTCCCAATTGGTCCTCGAGACCGTGGGCGTCGCACCCGGCAGCCGCTGGCTCGACGCCTGCGCCGGTGCCGGCGGAAAATCCCTGCAGCTGGCCCGCCTGCTCGGCTCCGAGGGTCAGGTGGACGCCTACGATATCCGCCCCGCCGCCCTGGTGGAATTACAGGCCCGCGCCGTGCGGGCCCGGATAGGGAATCTCCGGACCCTCGCGCAGACCCCGACCGGGGAGTACGACGGCGTGCTGGTCGATGCCCCCTGCAGCGGTTCCGGCACCTGGCGGCGTTCACCCCACTTAAAATGGGTGACCACGCCCGCGCTCATCGCCACCCGCGCCGAATTGCAGCAAAAACTCCTCTCCCAGTATGCCGCGCAGGTCCGGGTCGGCGGCCAACTCGTCTACGCGACGTGTTCCCTCAGCCAGCGGGAAAATGAAGCCGTGGTGCAGGACTTCCTCGCGGCCCACCGGGATTTTGCCGTGGCGCCCTGCGCCCAGACGTTCGGATTCACCCCGGGCCCCGCCGGCCTGACCCTCCTGCCGGCCCGCCAGGACACGGACGGCTTCTTCGTCGCCGCACTGCGACGGCGCTGATTTTCCCTTGCCGCGCCCCGCTCCGCCCCAACGATTGGACCGTGGTTCCCGATTCCGATTATCGCATCAAGCTCCAGGTCTTTGAAGGCCCGCTCGACCTCCTGCTGTTCCTCATCCGCAAGAATGAGTTGGATATCTACGACATCCCGATCGAGTCGGTGACGCGGCAGTACATCGATGCGCTCCACGCGATGCAGGAGCTCGACCTCGACCTCGCGGGTGAATTTTTCGTCATGGCGGCCACGCTGATGGAGATCAAGAGCCGCATGCTGCTGCCCAAGGGCCAGCACGCCATCGACCCCAACGCCGAGGACGAGGAAATCGACCCGCGCTGGGAACTCGTCCACCAGCTGCTCGAGTACAAGAAATTCAAGGAAGCGGCCGCCAAGCTCGGCGAACTCGCGACGCTGCGTCAGGATTTGATGGAGCGCTATGTCTCCAGTCTGTCCGGCGACCCGCTGGACCGGCCGCTGAAGAACGTGGACCGCATCGAGCTCTGGAACGCCTTCAACATCGTGCTCCGCCGCCTCGCCGAGAAACTCGTCATCGGCGAGATTCACGACGAACAGGTCACCGTCGCCGACCAGATGGAATACTTGCTGGAGCGTCTCCGCACCGAAAAATCCTTCCTCTTCTCCGCAATATTTCCCGACAAGGTCACCCTGCGCAAACTCGTGGCGACGTTCCTGGCCGTGTTGGAGCTCACCCGCCTGCGGAAGCTACGGCTGCACCAGGACGAGGCCTTTTCCGACATCGCCTGCTCTGTCGTGGAAGAGGAAATCCCACTTGAAACCGTGACAAACCCAAGCACGGTGACCGCGTGAGCAAAAAGAAACAGAACCCAAAGCCCGCCGCCGTCGCCGGCCTGCTCGGGGTGGGCCTCGACAACGCCGACGGCCACAAGCGCATCACCACGGGAGAGCGTTTCGCCATCGTCGGTGGTTCCGCGGAAACCCACGGGCGCATGACGGAAACCGTCGTGAAGACTTTCGAGGTGCTGAAGACCCGCGGCAAGCAGCTCGAGCAGCTCGAGCCCAAGGAGCTGGCGGAAATTTTGCATCGCTCCACCCCCCGCTGACTGCCTTCCTTGGCGTACGATTTGCCCCCGGCCCTTTCCTGACTATCCTACTCTTCAACCGCTGAATACCATGTCCGATAAAATCACCAACCTGACCACTGATACATTCAAAGCCACTATCACCGCCGCGACCACGCCGGTGCTGGTCGATTTCTGGGCGCCCTGGTGCGGGCCGTGCAAGGCCATCGCCCCGATCCTTGAGGAGCTCGCCACGGAGCTGGACGGCAAGCTGAAGGTCACGAAGGTCAATATCGACGAGAATGACGCCATCGCCGTCGAGTATGGCATCCGCGCGATTCCCACGATGCTGCTCTTCAAGGACGGCAAGGTCGCCGAGCAGATCGTCGGCATGATGCCCAAGGCCGCGCTCAAGGCCAAGATTTCGTCCCACATCTAAGGGCGGCGCAGTCGCGCAGCATTTCAAGCGGGGTCTGCGGACCCCGCCTTTTTACTGCCCGCAGTTCAGCACGAGCCCCGCCGTCAGCAGCAGCGCGAAGAGCGCGAGCAGTTTGCCGGTGTCACCCAGGAGTGCGATTTGCTCCCCGGGCTGGGTCTGATGGCGCAGGCGATCGAGATGGCGCCAGGCCATCGGCAGCATTCCCAGCGGCAGCAACCGCCACGCGTTATGGCCACGCAAGGTCAGGATGACCGGGATGACGATCAGCGCGATCAGGAGCGACCCAATAAATTGCAGACGGGCAAATCCGCGCCCGAACCGCACGACCAGCGTCCGCTTGCCGGCCGCCGCATCCGTTTCCATGTCCCGATAATTGTTCACCACCAGAATATTGGCTGTGAGCAACCCGATGGGCACCGCCACCAGGATCGCATCCAGGCTCACCCTCCCCGCTTGCACAAAGTAGGTGGTGCCCACCGCGACCAGCCCAAAAAAAATAAACACGAAGACATCCCCCAGCCCGTGATACCCCAGCGGCCAGGGCCCGCCAGTATAGGCCACGCCACACAGGATGCTCACCACCCCGACGACAATCAGCCACGGTCCACCCCAGGCGATCAGGCTCAACCCACAGAGAAACGCGGCGGCAAATGTGCCCCACATCGCCACCCGCATCGTGCCGGGCGAAATCAGTCCCGCCGCCACCGCGCGGCGCGGTCCGACCCGGGCCGCCGTGTCCGCGCCCTTGATGAAATCATAGTAGTCGTTGGCGAAGTTCGTGCCGATCTGCACGAGGAGCCCAAACCCGAGGCACAGCCCCGCCGCGCGGCCGTCAAAATGCCCGTCCCGCCATGCCAGCCCCGAGCCCGCCAGCACCGGCGCGACGGCCGCCGGCAGCGTCCGCGGCCGCGCCGCCGCGGCCCAGATTTTCCAGCGCGGTTCACTCATGCCGTCGCTCCCGGAATTGCCGTGAAATGGTTCGCCACCGCATCACGAAAGAGCGCCCGGCGAACGAGGTCAACGGCGGGCACGGCAACTCATGACGGACCTACTCCCTGCCCCGTCTGCGGTCGATACCCCTGCCCGGTCGGAACGCCGAGTTCGCGCTCGAGGTCCCGGATGCGCGCGAACACCAGGTCTGCACCCGCCGCTTCGTCACTGGGTGATAGGTGGGGATGGAGTTTCACGAGCCAGGCCAGCGCCTCGGCCTTCCGGCCGAGGCGCCGCAGCAGTTCCGCATGCAGGCGGGCCGCATAATACGGCGCCCTTGGCTGCTCCCACGCCCGCCGGTAGCTCTCCGCCGCTGCCGCGGTGTCACCGAGGCGGTTGAGCTCGATGTTGGCCTGCTCGATCCACAACACCGCGCTGTCCGGATGAAACCGCCTCGCCTCCGCCAACAGGCCCAGCGCCCGCCTCGCCTGCCCTGTGCCTATCCTTTTCCTCACGGCCACGGCCACCCGCACATCGCCGCCCGCCGCCTCTATCTGCCATACCGGCATGTCATAGGCCATGATCCGCGCGCCATTCACCCAGAAATATAGCGGCCGGGGATCGATCCGTGTGCTTAGGTGAAGTAGTGATTCCGTCGCCGCAAGGTCGTGCGCTTCCGCCGCTTCCGCCATCTCCAACCAGGTGATATCGGCCACTGCCGCGCGAAATCCGCCCAGCAACCCGGACACGACCGCCTGTTCGCTCGAAGCGAGCCCGGGATCGAGTCGCAGCGCCGGCACCCCCGCCTCCATCGTTGCCCACACCGGAGCCATGACCGGCCGCAGCACCCAACCGGCCGCCGCCAACCCTCCGCCGATCACGAGCGCGGTGACGGCCCTAGAGCTCACGGCGCCGAAAACAGAACACCGCGAGCGCACATCCCACCACGACATACGCACCGGCATAGAGCAGCACGCGCCCCAGATAACTCCACGGCAG
>QQNC01000063.1 GCA_003402695.1 Verrucomicrobiota bacterium
AATTGTTCAGTCCGCGTGGGGCGGGGCCGGGCAGTCAGAGGTGGCCGGGGACTTACAGGCGCTGGTTGAGGGCGAGGCTGAACCAGCCGACATCCGTGCCGTTAAGCCGGTAGTTGCGGTCGGGGTAATCGAAACGGCGAAGGGTGGTAAAGCCGGCCCCGAGGTCGAGGTCGAGTCCGCTGCCAAAGGTGTAGGTGACGCCGGCGCCGACCCGCACTTCGGTCACGGCGAGATAGGTGTTGGCCAGCCGGCTGATCCCGGGGGCGGGGAGGCCGAGGTTGTCCGTGATGCGGTAGTTTCCGCCTGCCATGGTCAGGCCAGCCCGCCAGGCAAGCCGGGGAGAGGCGTGATAGGTCAACCCGGTGCGCGGGAAGCCAACCTCAAGCTCCCAGGCGGGCTCAAACTTCCACCGCATCCCGAGGGCGGGCAGGACAGACTGGTTGCTGAAGCCATTGACGCTCACCCCGAAGATCCAGACCAGACCGTCGTGCGGAGTGTAGAAGGTGGTGAGCAGGAGCGGGACGTTGAAGCTGTCACTCCCGAGTCGCTTGAAATCGCCGTAGAAACCGGGCCGGAGAAATGCGCCCCAGGCCCACGTGGGGGCGAGCACGCCCCGGAAGCCGAGGGAGGCTGAGATTTCCTGGACCGAACCGGGCAGCGGGGTGCCGCTGGACGCGGCGAACGTGGTGTGCGTGTAGGCTAAGCCGGGGAGGAAGAGGATGTGCTCCGAAACTGGCACGCGTCCGGAGACGCTGAAATCGAAGCGGGTGAGCGAGACCTCGCCCACGCTGGCCGCACCGCGGGTGAGCGGGCCTTTCCCGGAGGCGGTGAATCCGCCCGAGTACGAATTGATCAGCGCGGGGCGGAAGGTGGCGCTGGCGGGCTGGGCGCGCAGCACGGATGCGGCGGTGAGCAGGGTTAGAAGAACGGTCAGGGATTGGCGGAACGGAAGCGGGCAGGCGAATAGGCGAGGTATCATGGGAATAAGAGCGTCATTAAATTATTACGGCTGGAGCCCGGCCCTTGGATGCACGTTTTGCGTAGTTCCAAGGCCTACGGTCCCGAATTCAGCCCAGGTTGGCGGGCAGGGCGTAGTGCGCGAGGGCGGGGCCGCTCAGGCGGCAGATGGTCCACTCGGTCTTGCGCTCGGCCCCGAGGGATTCGTAAAAGTCGATCGCGGGCTGGTTCCAGTCGAGCACGCTCCACTCCAACCGGCCGCAGCCACGCTGGTGGGCGAGGCCCGCGAGGTGCCGCAGCAGGGCCTTCCCGATGCCCCGGCCGCGGAACTCCGGGCTGACGAAAAGATCCTCTAGGTACAGACCGGGCCGGGCGAGGAAGGTGGAGTAATTGGGAAAGAAAATGGCAAACCCCGCTGGGGTGTCCCCGTCGGTGAAGGCCAGCACGCATTCCGCGGCCGGCCGCGGGCCGAAGAGCGTGGCGCCGAGTTTCTCCTCGGTGGCCTCGACCTCGGGGAGGAGCTTTTCATAGGTGGCGAGTGCGCGGATGAAATGGAGGATCTGCGGCAGATCCGCCGGGGTGGCGGGACGGATTCGGGGCGGCATGATGGATCTCAGGGCGGCGTTTGACGGCGGAAAGTCAAGCGACGCGAGGGAATGCCTCCCGCGGCCGTTCCGGCGACCCGGTGCGGGCAAATTTCCGCGAACCCGGGTTCAGCGGGATCGTGCCCACGCCCTTTCGCCTGTACGATCTCGCAAGGTCCTGCCGGTGGCGCTGGCCGAGAAGTGACGGCGCGTCAGGCCTTGCCCCAGGCCTTGAGCTGCTCGAAGCAGCGGCGGACGCTCTCCATCGGCGCGTGGTTGTACCACTCCTGCTCGACGACGTACCACTCGACCGCGCCGATGGCCTCGGCGGCGGCGAAAACCTTGGTGAAGTCGACCGGCCCGAGGCCGATCTCCTTTTCATCCTTCAGGTGCAGCAGGTGCACGCGGGCGCCGTGGTCGGCCAGGAATTTTTCCGGCGGCACGCCGCCGACATGGGACCAGTAGACATCCAACTCGGCGGCGAGGTCGCGCGGCGCGGCGGCTGACAACATCCAGTCAAACGCGGTGCGGCCCTCGATGACCTTCAGCTCGCTGGCGTGGTTGTGAAAGCTGAGCTGCAGGCCGAACGCGCGCAGGGCGGCGCCGATGCTCCCCAGTTCCTCACCGATGCGCGAGCAGGCGGCGGCGGAGAGATACTGTCCCGGGTGCCACCACGGGCAGATCACGTGGCGGGTGCCGAAAAGCAGGGCGTCGTTCACGACCGTATCGAAGTCATGGCGGAGCGCGTTGATGCCGGCGTGCGTGCCGGAGACCTGGAGTCCGGCGGCGTCGAGGGCCGCCTTGGCGCCCTGGGCGTCGAGATTGCCGTAGCCGGCCAGCTCCACACCAGTGTAGCCCATCTTGGCGACGGCGGCGACGGTGCCCGCGAAGTCGGTGCCGGTGTCACCGCGCACGGAGTAAAGTTGCAGGGCCAGGGGAATTTTCTTCATGCGAACGGTGCCGGGGAGTTCGCCAAGCCGGAGGGCGATGTCAACCGCCGGTTCAGCTGAGCGGCTCCAGCGTCACGCTGTTCCCATCCGGATCCGTGAGCGTGCGCGGGGCCTGAACCCGGCTGGTCGCGGCGGTGAAGCCGGCCAACCCGGTGAGACGCTGCGGCCCGCGGGGCGCGGGATGGCCCCACGTGTTCACGGCGACGTGGTGATGATAGCCGTCGGCGGCGAGGAAGAGCGCGTTCGGGTAGGTATCCTGGCGGACGGCCAGCCCCAGCTCGTTCAGGTAGAACTTCCGGGCGGGCGCGAGGGCGGACACCGAAAGGTGCAGGTGGCCAAACGTGGCGTGAGCCAGCGGGGTGTCAGGGGGCGGGGAGGGCCGTTCCCGCAGTAGCCCGCGATCATCGAGGGCGCGCGTGACCATCGCGACCTGTTCCCCCGCCATGGGCCATTCGGCCCGGGGGCGGTCGCGGTAGATCTCGATGCCGTTGCCGTCGGGGTCGGCGAGATAGAGGGCCTCGCTCACGCCATGGTCGGAAAGGCCCTCGATCGGCTGCCGGTGCTCGATCAGGCGGGCCAGGACGGCGGCGAGGGTGGGGCGGTCGGGCACGAGGAGGGCGATATGAAACAGCCCCACGACACGTTCGGTCGGCTCAACCGCGGCGGGGTCCGCGGTGAAGGTGATGATGGCGGGCGCACCCGCCGAGAAATGCAGCGTGACCGTGCGGGCGTCGGGCTGGCGGGCAATGAACCCAAGGGCGTCCCGATAAAACGGCAGGATCCGGCCGAGATCGCGGGTGACAAGGGCGACGTGGCGGAGGGCGAAAGTGGGGGTACGCAAAGGAGAAACGGGTCAGGATGAAAAGTAGAAACAAGCAACCCCGGAGACCCCAAACCCGCAAGTCGGCTCCGACGTTTCTACTTTCCTCTTTTCCGACCGTTGCGGCTTTGCCTCAGTGGGCGCTGTCGAGGTCGCCGGGCTTGAGCAGTGGCTGGAAGAGACCCTTGTTGGCGGCCTTCATATAGGCCTCCTTGGCCTCGATGGTGTTGTCCTTCACCCGGGCCATGAGGCTCTGGTCCATCGTGATCATGCCTTCGTTGCCGCCGCTCTCGATGATGGCGCGGATGTTGGCGATCTGCCCGCTGCGGATGGTGTTGGGCAGCGCCTCGTGGGTGAGCAGGATCTCGTGCACGGCGCAGCGGCCCTTGGGCACGGCCTTGCAGAGGAGCTGGGAAACGACGCCGGCAAGGCAGCTGGAGAGCATGACGCGCACCTGGTTCTGTTCGTCGGCGGGAAAGGTGTTGATGATGCGGTCGACGGTCTTCGGGGCGTTGTTGGTGTGCAGCGTGCCGAAGACCAGCATGCCCATGGAGGCGCAGCTCAGCGCGAGCTTGATGGTCTCCATCTCGCGCATTTCGCCGATGAGGACGACGTCGGGGTCGTGGCGCATCGCGCCCTTGAGGGCGGCGGCGAACGACGCGGTGTGCTCGCCGACCTCGCGGTGGACGATGGTGGATTTCTTCGCCGGGTGCACGAACTCGATCGGGTCCTCGATCGTGATGATGTGTTTCGCGAGGTTCGTGTTGATGTAGTCAATCATCGCCGCGAGCGTGGTCGACTTGCCGGAGCCGGTGGGCCCCGTGACGACCACGAGGCCTTCGTTGAGGTGGCAGAGTTTTTTCAGCGCCTCGGGGAGCTTCAGATCCTCGAACGAGCGGATCTTGACGGGGATCTGGCGCAGGACGGCCCCCTGGCCGGCGTGGTTGTAGAGGAAATTGGCGCGGAAGCGCGCGATACCCGGGATCTCATGGGCCAGGTCGAGGTCCTTGCGCTCCAGGTAGTCATTCCAGCGCGTCTCGCTGACGAGCTCCTGGAGCATTTTCTCCATGGTGGCCGCGTCGAGCAGATCGGGGCCGATAGCCTTGAGGGCGCCGGAGATACGGGCCTTCGGGGGCAGGCCGATGGTGAGGTGCAGGTCGGACCCGCCCTGGTCGAGCATGGTGCGGAGCAGTTGGTCGACGAGGGCCATGGTCAGGAGATCTTCGCCCGCAGGACGCGGTTGGTGATGTTGGCGAGGGCGGTCTCGGCGGTGATCGACCGGTCCTGCCAGAGGCTAAGGACCACATTGTCCATCAGGCACATGCCCTCGCGGACGCCGGTCTCCATGGTGTTGCGCAAGCCCTGGGACTTGCCCTCGCGGATGAGGTTTTGGATGGCGACGTTGTTGATGAGGATTTCGCAGGCGAGAGTGAGCCCGCCCTTGGTGTCGGGCAGGAGACGCTGGCAAACGATGCCCCGGAGGCTCTCGGCGACGCTGGCGCGAATCTGCGGCAGCTGGCCGGGAGGGAAGACATCGAGCACGCGGTTGAGTGTGGTGGCGGCATCGCTCGTGTGCATGGTGCCGATGACAAGATGGCCGGTCTCGGACGCGGTGATGGCCATTTCGATGGTCTCCAGGTCGCGGAGCTCGCCGATGATGATGACGTCGGGGTCCTCGCGGAGGGCGCCCTTGAGTGCGCTGGCGAACGTCTTCGTATGCTGGCCGACCTCGCGCTGGGTGACATTGCAGCCCTTGGCGGGCTGCACAACCTCGATGGGATCCTCCACGGTGATGATGTGGTCGGTGCGGGTCGAGTTGAGGTAGTCGACCATCGCGGCAAGGGTGGTGGTCTTGCCGGAGCCGACGGGGCCGGTGATGAGGATCAGGCCGTTGTGATAGGAAAGGAGCTTCTTGATCGTCTCCAGATGGGCCGAGAAACCGAGGTTGCTGAGCGAGGGCACCTTGTCCGGCACCATGCGGTAGGAGCCCGCCGCGCCGCCCTTGTGGAACATCAGGTTCACGCGGTACCGGTCGGTGCCGCTGAGGGCGAGGGCGCAGTCGTAGTCCTTGCGATCGAGGAAGATCTTTTTCTGCCCGTCGGACAGGAGCGCGGTATTCAGCCGGAGGGCATCGTCGGCCGTGAGGACGTAGTCCGACAGGAACGTGAGGGCCCGGCTTTTGCGGATGAAGGGCCGTGAGCCGGTGGAAAGGTGGAGGTCGCTGGCGCCGAAGTCCGAGGTCTGGCGGAGGAGGCCGCGGAACGCCGAGGCCAGCGCTGCGCCATCCAGGAGGCCAATGGTGTCGAAGGGGAACTTGGGCGCCGGCCCGGCGCTGCTCTTCTTCGTTTCCGCTTCAACCTTGGCGGCGGCGGCGGTGTGGGCGAAGGGCGGCTCGGTGCCGCTGTCGTCGAACGGGTCGCCGGATGGCGGACCCTTCTGGCCCTTGTTCATGGCCAGGCCCGCGATTTTTTCGAGCGTGTCGACGTCCTCGACATACCCCGCGTCGACGAGGCGTTGCGCAAAAGTCCCGATATCCGCGTCATTCCCGACCTCGGACCGGACGGCGGTGGCGTGTTTGCGGCTGAAAAGTCCCTGGTCGAGGCCCAGGCGGACAAGCCAGAGTACGTCGTTGGTCATGAGGGAGAAGTGAGGGGCTGGGACAAGTCAGGCAACGACCGGCGGACAAGCCAAGCGCGAAGGTGGGAAACCACTTTACGCGACCGGGGTCTATGGGTCATAAATCCACCCATATGAAGCACTCCATCCTCTCCCGGGCCGCCATTTTGTCCGCCCTTGTTCTTGGCTTGTCCGCCCTCACCCTGACCTCCGGTTGCATTGCGGCGGCGGCGGGTGCCGGCGCCGCGGGCGTGGCCTATGTGACGGGGGACCTTTCCGCCAATCTCGATGCCAGCTTCGACCGGAGCGTCCGGGCGGCCGAGCAGGCGGTGAAGCAGCTGGAATTCGTCAAGCTCAGCGAGTCCAAGGATGCGCTGATCGCCGTCATCAAGGTGAACAACGCCGTCAACAAGAAGATCAAGATCACGTTGGAGCGCATGGGCGACAACCTAACGAAGGTGACCATCCGGGTCGACACGTTCGGCGACCAGGCGCTGTCGATGGCGATTCTGGACAAGATTAAGTCGAACCTCTGATTGGTGCCGGGGAGGGGGCGGGCCGCCGGTTTCCGGGGTTGCCAAACGGGGGCCTTTCGCTGACGGTGACCCTTTAACTCCCGCCAATGCTGAAGAAATTTCTGTCGAAGCTGCGCCAAACGATCGCGCCTTCCCGTTCCTCCTCGCCCGCGCCCGCCGCCCCGGCCAGGTCCCATTCCACGCCGCGCCCCGAGCGCGGTTCCGGCCCGCACCATGGCCAGTCGCAGCAGCCCGGCGCGCACGGTTCGCATGAATCGCGCCCGCGCCGCGAGGACCGCGGTCCGCGTCAGGAGTCGGACGGACGTGGCAGCCGCGGCGGCGGCGCCGGTTCCCGCGGCAGCTCTTCCCAGGGTGGGGCGGCTCACGGCGGCAGTTCGCAGTCGCGTGGCGGCGGTTCGCACAGCGACGGCGGCCGGGGTCTGCCTTCCCGCTCCGGTGGCGGCCCGGGTGGCCCGCGCGGTGAGCGCGAGCGTCCGATGATCGACAAGACCTTTGACCATCCGCGCTCCGCCCCGGTGAAACCGGCGATCAAGGTGGATGTGCCGAAGATGGACACGGAATTTACCAAGCTCGGCCTGTGCGATGCGCTCGCCTTCGCCGTGCAGGAGATGGGCTACGTGACCCCGACGCCGATCCAGGCGCAGGCCATCCCGGTCGTGCTGCAGGGCGGCGACGTCATTGGCTCGGCCCAGACCGGCACGGGCAAGACCGCGGCGTTTGCGCTGCCGATTATCCAGCGCCTGGGGTCGCACGGCAAACTGCGGGTCCTCATTCTCGAGCCCACGCGCGAACTCGCCCTGCAGGTCGAGGAGGCGTTCCAGAAATTCGCCAAGTTCACCGATCTCAACGTCACCATCGTTTACGGCGGCGTGGGTTATGGAAAGCAGCTGGAGGACCTGAAGCGCGGCATGGACATCCTGGCGGCGACGCCGGGCCGGCTGCTTGACCACATGGAGCAGGGAAACGTCTCGTTGAAGGACGTCGACATCCTGGTGCTCGACGAGGTGGACCGGATGCTCGACATGGGCTTCCTGCCCGACGTGAAGCGCATCGTCCAAAAGACGCCCGCCACGCGCCAGACGCTGTTTTTCACCGCCACGCTGCCGCCCGAGATCGCGTCCCTCGCGGCCTGGGCGCTGAAGAACCCCGTGAAGGTTGAGATCGGCCGCCAGCGTTCGCCGGCGGAGACGGTCTCGCATGCGTTCTACCCCGTGGTGGCGTCGCAGAAGTTCGACCTGCTGCAGCTGCTGCTGGACCAGACCGACTTCAAGAGCGTGATCATTTTTTCCCGCACCCGCATGGGCGCGGACCGCATCGCCCACCGTCTGCAGGCCAAGGGGCACACCGTGGGCGTGATGCACTCCGACCGCAGCCAGCGCGAACGCATCGAGGCGCTCGACGGCTTCAAGACCGGCAAGTTCGAGGTGCTCGTGGCGACGGACATCGCGGCGCGCGGCCTCGACATCGCGGGTGTCTCGCACGTGGTGAACTACGACGTGCCGGAAAACGCCGAGGATTATGTGCACCGCATCGGCCGCACGGGCCGCGCGCATGCCTCGGGCGACGCCTTCACCCTTGTGACGGAGGATGACGTGCGCGACGCGCGCAGCATCGAGCGTTACATGGGCATGGCCGTGGAACGAAAGAAGATCGAGGGCTTCCCCTACATCTACTCCGCACTCTTCGACGAGAAGGCGCTGGCGGATGAGGTGGCGGCCGCGGTCAAGCCCACCAGCCGGCTCCATCGCGGTGCGCGGCGGTGAATGGGGTAGGGCGGGTCTTTGCCCCGCCCTTTTTCGGCCGAACTAAGGCAGGTCAAAGATCTGCCCTACCACAAAAAACGCCGCGCATTTCCGCGCGGCGTTTTGCTTTTCAGGGATGGGAACGGTTACGCGACATCGAAGCGGTCCAGGTTCATCACCTTGGTCCAGGCGGCGACGAAGTCCGTGACGAACTTCGTCTGCCCGTCCGCACTGCCGTAGACTTCGGCGAGGGCGCGGAGGCGGGAGTCGGAGCCGAATACGAGGTCGACCCGCGTGCCGGTCCATTTGACGGCCCCGGTCTTGCGGTCGCGGGCTTCGAACAGCTCGGACTCCTTGGAGACCGACTTCCACTCCGTGCCCATGTCGAGCAGGTTCACGAAGAAGTCGTTGGTCAGCGTCTCCGCCTTCTTGGTCAGCACGCCGTGTGGCGAGCTGCCGGCCTTGAGGACGCGCAGGCCGCCCACGAGCACCGTCATTTCAGGCGCGGTCAGGGTCAGCAACTGCGCCTTGTCCACCAGCAGCGTCTCGGCCGGGATGCGGTATTGGCCCTTCTGATAGTTGCGGAAACCGTCCGCGGTGGGCTCGAGCACGCCGATGGATTCAACATCGGTTTGATCGGGCGAGGCGTCCATGCGGCCCGGGGTGAACGGCACCGTCAAGTCGTGACCGGCGGCTTTCGCGGCCTTTTCGATGGCGACGCCACCGGCGAGGACGATCAGGTCTGCCAGCGAGACTTTCTTAGCGCCGGCGCTGTTGAAAGCTTTCTGCACGCCTTCCAAGGCCTCGAGCACCTTAGTCAGCTGGCCGGGCTGGTTGACTTCCCAATACTTTTGGGGCGTCAGCCGGATGCGGGCGCCGTTTGCGCCGCCGCGCTTGTCGGACCCGCGGAACGTGGAAGCGGAAGCCCAGGCGGTGGAGACGAGCTCAGAAACAGACAGCCCGCTGGTGAGGATCCTGGCTTTCAGCGCAGTGATGTCCGCGGCGTCAACCAAGGGGTGGTTAACCGCGGGGATCGGGTCCTGCCAGATGAGTTCCTCCTTGGGAACTTCGGGCCCGAGATAACGTGCGCGCGGACCCATGTCGCGGTGCATGAGCTTGAACCACGCGCGGGCGAACGCGTTGGCGAACTGGTCGGGATGCGCGAGAAAGCGACGCGAGATCTTCTCGTAGGCCGGGTCGACCCGCAGTGCGAGGTCCGTGGTGAGCATCGCGGGGGCGTGACGCTTCGAGGGATCGTGGGCATCCGGCACGGTGCCGGTGCCGCCGCCGTTCTTCGGGCGCCATTGCTGGGCGCCGGCGGGGCTCTTGGTGAGCTCCCACTCGTGGGCGAACAGGTTGGTGAAATACTCGTTGGTCCATTTCGTGGGCTGGGAGGTCCAGGTGACTTCGAGGCCGCTGGTGATCGCGTCACCGGCCTTGCCCGTGCCGTGGCTGTTCTTCCAGCCGAGGCCCTGCGCCTCGAGGCTCATGGCTTCGGGCTCGGGTCCCACGTTCGAGGCGGGAGCGGCGCCGTGGGTCTTGCCGAACGTGTGGCCGCCGGCGATCAGTGCCACGGTCTCCTCATCGTTCATCGCCATGCGGGCGAAGGTCTCGCGAATGTCGCGCGCCGAGGCCAGCGGGTCGGGTTTGCCGTCCGGGCCCTCGGGATTGACATAAATCAGGCCCATCTGCACCGCGGCGAGGGGGTTCTCCAGGTTACGCGTTTGCGGCGCCTGGCTGTTGTCGTCGGTGCTGACGACGCCGTGACCGGCGACCCCGGGTGAACCGTGTGCGTAGCGGACATCGCCGCCGAGCCACTTCTTTTCCTGGCCCCAATACACGTCCTGATCCGGCTCCCAAGTGTCCGCGCGGCCACCGGCGAAACCGAAGGTCTTGAAGCCCATCGTCTCGAGGGCGACGTTGCCCGTAAGGATCATCAGGTCGGCCCAGGAAATCTTGCGGCCATACTTCTGCTTGATCGGCCAGAGGAGGCGGCGCGCCTTGTCCAGATTGACGTTGTCCGGCCAGCTGTTGAGCGGGGAGAAACGCTGCTGGCCCCGGCCGCCGCCGCCCCGGCCGTCACCGGTGCGGTACGTGCCGGCGCTGTGCCAGGCCATGCGAATGAAGAACGGGCCGTAATGGCCGAAGTCGGCCGGCCACCAGTCCTGCGAGTCGGTCATTAGCACGGCGAGATCCTGCTTCAGCGCGGCGTAATCCAGACTCTTGAACTCCTGCGCGTAATCGAAGTCCGGGCCCATTGGGTCGGTCTTGGCGGAATGCTGGGCGAGGAGCTCGAGCTTGAGCTGATTCGGCCACCAGTCGCGGTTGGAGGTGCCGCCGGAGCTGGCGACACTGTGGGCGGGCGGGATGGCGCCGGGGCCGGCGCTGGCGGCGCCATGGTTAAACGGGCATTTGGCTTCGGATGACATGGGATTTTTCTCCGTGGGTAGGTTGATCAGTTGTGAAAACGAAAGTCCTCGGGCAATCGGGTAGCACCCTTTGGTTTATAAGGACGGGAATCAAGCCTGACGGCAAATCGCGGCAGGTGATTTTTCGTCCAGCAGGTGTCACAATTGGATAGATTTCTGGGGGCACACTCCCTAATCAGGTCGCTGGTCACGAGCCTTTCGTCGCTGGCCACCCCACCGCTGATTTTACCCATGCCCTTCAAAATCACCTTCATTGGCGCCGGCTCGATCGGCTTCACCCGCCGCCTGCTGGCTGACTTGCTCGCGGTGCCGGAATTTGCGGATGTCGAGCTCGCCTTCACCGACATCAACGCCCGCAACCTGAAAATGGTCACGGACCTCTGCCGGCAGGACATCGCGGCCAACGGGCTCGCGACCAAGATCACCGCGACCACCAACCGCCGCGACGCGCTGCGCGGGGCGAAGTACATCTTCACGGTGGTGCGCATCGGCGGGCTGGAGGCCTTCGCGACCGACGTGGACATCCCGCTGAAGTACGGCGTGGACCAGTGCGTGGGCGACACGCTCTGCGCGGGCGGCATCATGTACGCGCAGCGCGGCATCTCGGCGCTGCTGGATTTCTGCCGCGACATCCGCGAGGTCGCCGCGCCGGACTGCCTGCTCCTGAACTACGCCAACCCGATGGCGATGATGACCTGGGCCGTGAACAAGTACGGCGGCGTGCGCTGCGTGGGCCTCTGCCATGGCGTGCAGCACGGGCACTTCCAGATCGCGGAGGTGCTGGGCAGAAAGAAGTCCGAGGTGGACATCATCTGCGCCGGCATCAACCACCAGACTTGGTTCATCTCGGTCAAGACCGATGGAAAAGAGCGCACGCCGGAGCTGCTGGCGGCGTTTGAGCAACATCCGGTCTACCCACAGGAGGAGAAGGTGCGCATCGATATGCTGCGGCGCTTTGGCTATTACTCCACCGAGTCGAACGGCCACCTGAGCGAGTACGTGCCGTGGTATCGCAAGCGCACGAACGAGATCAAGCGGTGGAGCAACCTGAAGGTCTGGATTGGCGGCGAGACGGGCGGCTACCTGCGCGTCTGCACCGAGGGTCGGAACTGGTTCGAGGCGGAGTTTGGCGGCAACAAAAAGCATGAGGCCCTGCGCTACACCGCGGAAAACCGCAGCGAGGAGCACGGCAGCCACATCCTTGAGGCGCTGGAGACGGGTCGGGTCTACCGCGGGCATTTCAACCTGCCGAACGGCGGCACGATCACCAATCTCCCGCCCGATGCGATCATCGAAGCCCCCGGTTTTGTGGACCGCCATGGGATCAACATGATCCCGGTGGGCGACCTGCCGCTCGGCTGTGCCGCGGTCTGCAATACCTCGATCTCGGTGCAGCGCCTCGGCGTCGAAGCGGCAGTGGCCGGTGACGACACCCTCCTGCGCCAGGCCTTCATGATGGACCCGCTCACCGGCGCCGTCTGCAACCCGCCCGAAATCTGGCAGATGGTGGACGAGATGCTTGTGGCGCAGGCGCCCTGGCTGCCCCGCTACAAACGCGCCATCACCGCCGCAAGGAAGCGCCTGACGAAGGGCCCGCTCCTCAAAACGAAGGTCACCCGCGGCGCCGCGCGCCTGAAGACGCGCAGCCTCGCGGAGATGAAGCGGATCGAGAAGCAGAACCCGCGCGCGGGTCACTGAGGCGGGTTCAGTTGCCCGCGAA
>QQNC01000064.1 GCA_003402695.1 Verrucomicrobiota bacterium
AACCCATAACCCATAACCCGATTCCTATGAAATCCATCACCCGTTATCTCATTCCCATGGCCGGCCTCGCCGCGTTCCTGCCGGCCGTAGTGGCTCAGAATGCCGCGCCGCAGGAGAAAAAGGAAATGCGCGTCATCATCGGTCCGGACGGCAAGGGCCCGCCGTCACCCCATCACCGCGAGCACCGCCTCATCATCGGCGGGCCACACGAGATGGAGAGTGTTACCTTCCTCGGCGTCGCGACCAGCCCGGCCGGTGACACGCTGGCCGACCAGCTCGACCTGCCCAAGGACGCGGGCCTCGTTGTGATCGTCGTCTCGCCGGACAGCCCCGCGGCGGCCGTGCTCAAGCGGCACGACGTGCTCGTCAAACTCGACGACCAGCTGCTCATCGAGCAGCGCCAGCTCTCGGTGCTCATTCGCAACCACAAGGAAGGCGACGAAGTCACGCTGACCTACATCCGCGGCGGCAAGCAGGACACCGCCAAGGTGAAGCTCGCCAAGCACGACGTGCCCAAGATGGCCCAGATGGGTCCGGGCCTGCATGGCGGAAACATGGCGTTCGCCTTTGGCGGGGCCGACGCAGAGTCGCTGCCCGGTATGGGCCGCGAGGACGCCGACCGCGTCCTGTCTCTCATTAACCGCGGCGGCCCGGACGGCCCCGGCGAGCCGGAGCTCAACCTGCAGGTGGAGCACGGCCCCGGCATGCGCAACATCTCGGTCAGCACCAGCAACAGCAACATGGTGTTCAGTGACGGTGACGGCTCACTCGATCTCACCATCAAGGACGGCAAGAAAACCCTGATCGCGAAGAACGCCAAGGGTGAGCCGCTCTTCTCCGGCCCGGTCAACACGTCCGAGGAGCGCAAGGCGATGCCCGCCGACGTGCGGACCCGCCTCGACAAACTCGAGGCCATGCAGGACTTCAGCTTCAAAACGGATGACGATTTCAAGCCCGGCGATGCGAAGGACGTCCGCCCGCACCACCAGGGCATCGCACTGCCGCTGCCGACCCCGCCGCCGGCGGGCCGGCCGACCCCGGTGTTCTAACCCGCCGCCTTGCAGCTGGCACAAAAAAGCCGGACCCGATTGGGCCCGGCTTTTTTAATGGGTGAAATTGTCGTGGAATTAGGCGGCGACCGGGGGGGGCAGATTGTCCGACGCGGGCCGCTTCAGGAAGGCCGCGACGATCAGGGCAATGATCGAGCAGATGACGATGCCGAAGATGAGACCAAACACGGCCTGCAGCGCGGGATGCATCATCGTGCGCATCACCTTTTCCGCCTGCTCCATGCGGTCGCTGCTCATGCCGAGGGCTTCCCATTTGGCGATCTGGGCCTGAACCATGAGCTCCTTGAGCCCGCGGTTGATGACCCCCATGTACAGGAAGTTGGTGATGACCCCGAAGATGCCGGCGAAAATGCCGATTTGCACCCCGGCCCAGAGGGCGCGGCCATAGCCGAAGTCCTCGGTGGCGGGGATTTCGGCGCGGCGGGCCTTGACGCCGAGCACGAGCAGAGTGACGCCAAAGACAATGCCGGCGATCGTGCTGATCGTCTGGGCGGTGCCCAGCTTCTCCACTTCGGAGTGAAAGCCGGCAAAATAGAGGCCGAGATTAAGGAGCAGCCCGGCCAGTGCCATGTAGAGACCGTAGATCAGGGATGTTTTCATTTCGCGGCCAGTTTGGGCGCTCCTGGGACGAAAACAATCCCGCAATGACCGGCGGCACAGGTGCGGGATGAGCGGCCCGCTCGTGGCGGCATCAGGCGGCCAGGCGCGCGGGCTGGGCCGCGGGGGCGGACGGGAAGCGCGTGACGCTGGCCGGGACCGGCTCCCAGTAGGCGCGCCGGGGCGAGTAGTCCCGCACGGCACCGAGGACCACGAGGATCGAGGCCGCGGCGGCGTAGCTGCCCAAGGCGTGGGCACTGAAGGAAAGGTCGAGGGCGAAAACACCGAGTCCCAGCAGGGCGGCGGCGGAAAGGAAGGAGATGGGTTTCATGGCGGAAGAGGCGTTGAGGTTGATGCCTCTAGAACGCGGCTCCGCCGCAAAAGTTTCAGCAATTCCGTCCCCAAAGGAGGAACGGTGATCCGGCCGGATGGGCGGTGCTACGGCTGCAGGAAGGCCCGGACCAGCCGGTCATCGCCATCATTGGGTGCCGGGGTGAGCTGCAGCGCCGCGCAGAGCAGATTGTAGAGGTGGATGTTCTCCACCGGGTCGATCACCACGCCGCGCTGAAACGACGGGCCGTGGGCGATCAGGATGCCGTGCATGTCCAGCCGCGACGGGTCGTAGCCGTGGTCGCCCTTCAGGTACCTCGAGCGCACGGCCTTGAAGTGGTTCCGCAGTTCGATTTCCCAGCCCGCCTCCGGCACGATCCAGACGGGCGGGTTGCGGGGATTGGCGGTGACGTGGAAGTGCGCCGGCAGGTCCGCCGTGAGATACGCCGTGGCATGCGGCAGGGCGGAGAGCGCGCGGACGACGGAGGCTGCGTTGCCATCCAGCGGGCGCAGGCCGGCGGCGGAGCCGAAAAAGTCCACCTGCACGAAGGCGGGATCGAGGTAGTCATCGAGCACGATCACGCGGTCGAGGCTGATGTTGGCCATGCCATGATCGGAGACAACGACCAGGTTCACGGCCTGGCCCTCGGATTTCAGGCGTTCCTGCATTTCGCCGAGGTGGCGGTCGAGGAGCTTGACCGCGGCGGCGAGCTCCGGCGAATCAGGTCCGAACTTGTGGCCGGCGGAGTTGGTTTCCTCAAAATAAAACGTGATGACGGCCGGGCGCTGCGCCGCGGGCAGGTTCAGCCAGCCGATGAGCTCGTCGAGGCGGGTTTGAAAGGGGATCTTGTAGTCGTAGTTCTTCCAGTACGTCGGCCGCACACCTTCGATCTCAGCCTCGGAACCGACCCAGAAGGAGCTGGCACTGGGATGGCCCTGCTTCACGGCGGTGACCCAGATCGGCTCGCCACCCCACCAGCGGCCGTCGTGCGCCGAGACCGGCCGGTTGTAGTGGAAAAAGGTCTGCAGCGCGGGGTCGAACATCTCGTTGTTGATGATGCCGTGGTGCGACGGATACAGGCCGGTCACGATCGAGTAGTGGTTCGGAAACGTGTTGGTGGGATAGACCGGGATGAGCCCGCGGGTGGAGGAGCCCTCGCGGATGAGCTGCTGGAGGTGCGGGGTCTCGGCGGGGTGCAGCGCGACATAATCCCAGCGGAAGCCATCCATCGAGATGAGGATCAGGGGCGGCGGCGGGGCCTTCGCCCTCGGTTCACTCGTGCAGCTGGTGAGCAGCGCGAGGGCGGTCAGAAGGGCGAGAAAGGAAATTTTAGTTTTCATCAGCGAAGGGTGACGACGGTGGCGCCCCACGAGCCGGAGCGGGCGTCGCCGAGCCGGTAGGTGCGCACGAAAGGGGAAGAGCGCAGCAGGGCGTGGACGCGCAGACGGAGCCGGCCGGTACCCTTGCCATGGATGATGCGGACGTCGCGCAGGTGACGCGCGACACATTCCGCGAGATAGGCCGGGATCAGGTCGTCGAGGTCCTCGGGCCGGAAGGTATGCAGGTCGAGTTCGCCCGCGATCGGGAACGGCACCGGCAGGACATCCGGCTGGAGGGCGCGGCTCATCAGCTGGGCGGGGCGGCCGGCGGCTCGAGGCGGTTGCCCGGCGCCGCCGGCGGCGCCGGGGAGGCGGCGGGCGGGCTGGGGGCCACGGAGGGCGCGGGTGGCGGGACGTAAGGCGCGTAGGGCTTGGGCGGCGGGACGGGATCGGGCACCTCGTCGAGGGCCTTCTTGAACTCCTGCTCCACGCCGCTGGCGGCCTTCTTGAATTCGCGGATCGATTTGCCGAGGCCCTTGGCCAGCTGCGGCATCTTGTCCCCGCCGAACAGCATCAGCACGGCGAGCAGTACGACCACCATCTCCCCGCCGCCGATGTCGGGGAGGAAGGCGAACAGCGACGGAACGGTGGGCATGGCAAAAGGTGACGCGAGAATGAGAAAAATGTAACGGGAAAAATCACCGGCCCGCCGGCGGGTGCCGCTGGCGCCAGGCCCGCGGGCTGGCGCCACTGTGGCGCTTGAAGCGCAGTGTGAAGTAGAACGGATTCTCGAAGCCCACGCTGCGGGCGATGACCGCCACTGGTTCCTGGGTAAATTCGAGCAGCTGCCGCGCCCGGTTCAGCCGCTGCAGCTCGAGGTAGCGCTGCGGAGTCTCCCCGGTCTGGGCGCGGAAGAGATGGGCGAAGCGCGACGGTGAAAGCCCGCACTGGACGGCGATGCGCGCGACATTCAGCGGCTCGGCGAACCGCTCGCAGATAAAGTCGAGCGAGCGGCGGATGCGGCTGTCGAGCCCGGCCGTCTCCCGGCGCGGATTGGCGAGGTCGCACCATAGCAGGATCTCTTCGAGTGCGTTCAGTGCCAGCGCCTCACGCTGCCGGCTGGGGACGGTGTTGTGCCGGATCACGTCGCGAAACCGCTGGGCGATCCGGGGCGCGGCTTCATGGCCCTGCAACGGCAGGCGCAGGATGCCGGGCGCGAACTCCGGCCAGTCGAGCGAGGGCAGCCAGCCCGGTCGCGGGATGAAGTGCGCCCAGAGCAGTTCCCACTGTCGCGCGCCGCGCGCCGTCCCATAGTCGTGCCGCACGCCCGGTCGCACCAGCACCAGGTCGCCGGGCTGCGTGGCAAACTCCCCCTGGTCGTGCCCAAAGCGGCCATGGCCGCTGACGGTATAGACGAGCAACCAGTCCCGGGTGCCGTGCTCGCGAATGGTCCGGTAGCGCGGCCCCTTGTGAAAATGGCCGGTGACGAGCATGCCCGGTGGGGGGGCGGGGGCGTTGGCGCGGGCGGGCATCGGAATACAGGAGGATATTATAGGTATTTGACGAGGGGCTTTATTGGCCAAAGCCCGGGTTAATGCTAGGCTATTTCCATGGTTGCCGACCTTCACTCCACCCCGGATCAGGAAATTGCCCAGCAGGCCGAGTCGTTTGCCCGTGAGGGCTATGTCCTGGTCCGCGGCCTGTTCAACCCGGCCGAGGTCGAGGAAGTCCGCGCGCTGTTCGGCCGGATGCACACCGACGGCGTGCCCGGATTCTACGAGCCGCGCAAGGAAGCCGACGGCGTGAAGAATCCCGACGACCCGCTTTACCAGTATCCGCGCGTGATGATGCCGCACCGGTTCAACGACCGGGCGAAGCATTTCATGCTGCTGCCGCGCGTGGCGGACCGGCTGCGGGCGTTTTTCGGCGCGGACCCGGTCGCGACGCAGAGCATGTTTTATTTCAAGCCGCCCGGGGCGCGGGGTCAGGCGCTGCATCAGGACCAGTTTTACCTGATGGTGGAGCCGGGCTCGTGTATCGCGGCCTGGACCGCCATGGATGACTGCGATGCGGAAAACGGCGCGATCATGGTGGTGCCCAAGACGAACAATGCCGAGGTCGTTTGCCCCACGGTCGCCGACGCCCGCGTGAGCTACACGTCACATTTCGTGCCGGTACCGAAGGGCCTGAAACCCCAGTTGGTGCCGATGAAGGCGGGCGACACCCTGTTCTTTAACGGCAGCCTGATCCATGGCTCCGGCCCGAACCGCTCGGCGACGCGTTTCCGCCGGGCGTTCATCTGCCATTACGCCGCGGGCAATGTCCGCAAGATCTCGGGCAGCTACCACCCGCTCGTGCGGATGGACGGCACTACCTACGATGTGGAGGCGCAGACATCCGGCGGTCCTTGCGGCGAAGGCTGGAAGGGGTCGCTGCATTAAGCCAGCGGCGCCGGCTTAATGCGGAGAGCGAAGTTCGCAGATCGGGTCGGGCCCGGCTGCGATTCGCGCCATCCGGTTGAGCCGCCTAGAAACGCGAACGGAGATTCATTCGGAGGCTTGGAGTTCTGCCGATCTCCGATCTGCGAACTCCGATCTCCGAAGTCTGAGCGCGCTCCGCGCGCTCAGACTTCCACCTCGATCTGGTCGCCGTTGATGAAGACGGGGTACACGGCCAGGGATTTTTCGTTGGAACCGGGCATGCGGCCTGACGTGACGTCGAAGCGGATGTTGTGCCACGGGCAGGTCACGACGCAGCCGTTCAGCTGGCCCTCCGACAGCGGCGCCCCGGAATGAGGGCACGCGTCCTCGGTCGCATGGACGGCGCCCGCGACGTTGAAGAAGGCGATGCGCTGGCCCGCGACGGTAAACGCCCGGCCGGAGCCGGGCGGAAGGGAGGCGAGGGCGGTGACGGGATGGCGTTGGGACATGGAGGGGTGGGAGCGGGGGTTATTTGACGGTGAGGCTGACGGCAAAGGTGGCGGTTTCCCCCGGCGGGACCAGCTGCAGGCCGAGTTTGTGCTCGGGGGCGTTGGGCGGCCCCATCCAGGGCTCCACGCAATAAAACGGTGCATCCTCGCCCCCGCTCCAGGTGACGATGGCGGCGTCGGCCGGCGGCACCTTGGCGTTGCCCATCCGCAGGACGACATCGCCCGGCCGGCCCTTCTCGCCGAACACCACCTCGTTGCTGCGCAGGCCGGAGTGGATGGTGTCAATGAGCGCGGGATTGGAGAGGAGCTCGTCGGTCTGCAGGCCGGGCCCCGGCAGCAGTTTCCCGGTGGTGAAGTCCTGCTTGAAGCGCTTCGTCGCGGGCAGGCGCAGGAGATAATCGCCGCGGGTGGAACCCTCGCTCCACGGCACGGTGAAATAAAAATGGTGGCCCGCGCTCCAGGGCAGCGGCACGGGGCCGAGGTTGCGCAGGGCGAATTCACAGGTCAGCCCGAACGACTCGAAGCGATAGGTGACCGTGAATTCGTAATCGAAGGGATAACACGCCTTCGCTTCGTCACCGGGCATGAACAGCGCTGCGAAACCACCGGCGTCGAGCCGCGTGAGCTTGAACTCGCCCTGGCGCGCCAGTCCGTGCATCGGCATCACCCGCCGCACCCCCGCGGCATCGCGCCAGAAATGGATATCGCCGCGGTCGTAGCAGCGGGCGTTGAAGGGGAACAGGATCGGGTTGCCGCCGCGGATTTTATAGAATTCGGCGGGCGCGTAGCGCTCGGGCCAGTAGATGACGTCGCGCACCGAGCCGTCCCCCAGCGTGACATTCCAGTTCATCAGCCGCGCACCGATTTCCGGCAGGGCCAGGAACGTGGACTGGCCCACGCGCCAGCGCGTGAGCGTCTGCCCGAGATGGGAAATCTTTTCCATGGCAGGCGAGTAAGGGCGGGGGCGCGTGGCGCGCAAAGTTTTTCTCCGTGTCTAAGTGCCGGAGTGGAAACGCCGGAGGGTTTTCCACCGGCTTGGCGCTTGTGGCGCCGGGGGGAAGCTGCGAACTTGGCGGCGAACCCCCCGACCCATGACCACGATCCTCCTGCTCTTCATCTTTGGCATCGTGCTGCTGGTCCTCGACCTGTTCGTGCCGGGCATCATCCTTAGCACCGCCGGCACGCTGGCATTTCTGGCCGGCACGGCGCGCGCCTTTACGGAATATGGCATCGGCGGCGGGTTGCTGGCCTTCGCCATCGGGGCGGTGCTGCTGACCGTGGCGCTGTACATCGAGTATTGGGTGCTGCCCAAGACCCGCATCGGCAAAAAGTTCTTCCTCCATGCCGCCGTGGATGGCACGAGCCAGGCGCCGCTGGCGCAGAGTTCGGCCCTGAGCGGCCGGGAAGCGCTGGCGCTCACCCCGCTCATGCCCAGTGGCCAGATTGAGATCGACGGCCAGCGCTACGAGGCACTCTCGCTCGACGGCCACGTGGCCACGGGCGCCCGGCTCAGGGTCACGGGCCAGCAGAATTTCTCCCTCACTGTCACCAAACTACCATGAACCCCAGTCAACTCGTCTTCCTCATCATCGGCGTCCTCGTCCTCGTTTTCGCCGCGATCATCTTCTCGTTCTTCAGTGTCTGGCTCCGCGCCATGCTGGCCGGGGCTCCGGTCAGCATGCTCAACCTCGTGGCCATGCGGCTGCGGCAGGTGCCCTACAGCGTGATGGTGGATGCCCGCATCCGCGCCACCAAGGCCGGCATCAAGCTTTCCATGGATGAAATCGAGGCGCAGTACCTCGCCGGCGGCAACGTCATCGCCTGCGTGCACGCGCTCATCGCCGCGCAAAAGGCCGGCATCGCCCTCGACTGGCAGCGCGCCTGCGCGATCGACCTGGCGACCAAGGGCTCCGGCAAGTCCGTCGAGGAAGCCGTGCGCACCTCGGTCGACCCCAAGGTTATCGACTGCCCGAATCCTGCCAGCGGCCGCACTACCATTGATGGCGTGGCGAAGGACGGCATCCAGGTGAAGGTGAAGGCGCGCGTGACCGTGCGCACCCACCTCGACCGGTTCGTCGGCGGCGCCAAGGAGGAGACCATCATCGCCCGCGTGGGCGAGGGCATCGTCTCCACCATCGGCTCGTCGGAAAGCTACAAGGCGGTGCTTGAATCCCCGGACAGCATTTCCAAGACCGTGCTGGCGCGCGGCCTCGATGTGGGCTCGGCGTTTGAAATCCTCTCGATCGATATCGCCGACGTGGACGTCGGCGAGAACGTCGGCGCCAAGCTCCAGGAAGCCCAGGCCGAGGCGAACAAGAGCATCGCGCAGGCGCAGGCGGAAATTCGCCGGGCGGCGGCCGTGGCCGTCGAGCAGGAGATGAAGGCGCGCGTGCAGGAGATGCAGGCGAAGGTCGTCGAGGCGCAGGCCCAGGTGCCGCTCGCGATGGCGGAGGCGTTCCGCTCCGGCCGGCTCGGCGTGATGGACTATTACCGCATGGAAAACGTGCAGGCCGACACCGCGATGCGCTCCAGTATCGCGCATCCCGAGGGCAAGAAGTAACCGGGCCCGGCCATGCGCGAGTTGCTGCAGTTCCTGCCGGTGCTTGTGGTGATCCTTGTGGTCGTCTCGATGGTGCGGAACGCCGTGAAGGTGGTGCGGAAGGTCGCCGCGCAGCAGGCGTCCGCGCCGCGCACCCCGGCGGACTACGATCCGGAGCTGGCCGAGCGCACCCGGCGGATCCAGGCGGAGATCCGCCGCAAGATTGCCGAGCGGCGCGGCCTGACCTTGGCGCCGGCAGAAGCCCCGGTGGGACCCAGGATGGAGCCCCCCGTTATTTTCGCGGAGGAGCGCGAGGAACCGGCGGTCATGGCGGCGACGAATGCCGTGCTGGAGCGCCAGCAACAGCTGGCCAACCAGATGCGCGCCCTGGAGCAGGCCCGGGCGACCGAGCAGCGCCGCGCCGCGCAGGTGACCGCGGCCATCCGGACGGAGTCCGAGTCCGAACGCGGGCGGCTCACCGGAGCGCGCGGCGACCTGCTGGCGGACTTGAAGAACCCCGCGAGCCTGCGCCGGGCGTTTGTGCTGCGCGAGGTGCTGGGCACGCCGGTGGGCGTGCGCTAGGCGCGGGCGCCACGCCTGACCTTACATCTTGGCGCGGTTGTTGCCGGTGAACTGCGAGCCGTAGCGCTTGCCCTTGTACTCGATCTGCAGGTTTTCGCCGGCATTGGCCTTGATGTAGAGTGAACCGGGTCCGGGCCAGGGGATTTCCTGGGTCTGGCCGCGCGCCAGGGTGCCGCGAAAAATTTCCGCGCCCTCGGAATCGTCGTCATTGCGGGCCACGACGGTCACGCGCACGACATCAAGGGCCACGAGCGTGATGGTTTTCGCCACGACCGGGGCCACGACCGCGGGCTTGGGGAGGGCGGCCGAAGGGGAGTGGGCCACTCCGTCGGACTTGGTGCCGCTGATGATGGCCGTGACCGCCCAGAGAATGAGCAACACGATGACGCCGCCGGCGATCCACTTGCCGAACTTGAACAGCAGGGCGGGATCGATGGCGGGGCCGGCCGACACATTGCTGCCGCGGGAAACGGCGGGCTGGCGGTGGGCGACCTGGGGCGCGGCGATTTCCTCGGGGGCGGCGCCTTCGCCGCGGTCTTCCGCGGACGCAATCGAGACATCCATGCGGCCGTAAATCTCACGGCTGGGCTGGCGCGGGCGACCGTCGCCGCGGCCGAGCGAGGCGTAATCGTTGAGGATCTTGTCGCCGGAAAGCTTGAGATAGGTGGCGTAGTTGCGGAGAAAGCCGCGGACGTAGATCTCGGTCAGGTTGATGTCGAACCGGTTGTTCTCGAACTGCGAAAGATAGTCGCCGCGAATCTTGGTGGCCTCCGCGGCCTCGCGAAGGGAGATGCCTTTCTTCTTCCGGGCCTCTTCGAGGCGCTCGCCGATGGATTGCATGGGGGTGTGACTAAGGGAGTTGGGGGTGAAGGGGAAGTGGATTCTCCGGCTTAGAGGGTGTCGAGATCGACGAGGATCTCGCGGGGGCTGGAACCGTTCTCCGGACCGACCACGCCCTTTTCCTCCATGAGCTCCATAATCCGCGCGGCGCGGTTGTAGCCGATGCGCAGCCGGCGCTGCAGCATCGAGGTGCTGGCGCGCTTGCTCGACTTCAGGACGTCGAGGGCCTGGGCGTACAATTCCTCGTCATCCCCGAGGTCGCCATCCTCGCCGGCTTCCTCCTCGTCGTCCTCGCGGGCGGCGCGGTCGATCTGCTGCTGGACGGCCGCGGCGTACTGCGGCGGGCCGTTTTTCTTGAGGAACTCGACGATGGCGCCGACCTCGTCGTCGGCGACAAAGGCGCCCTGCGCCCGGACCAGGCGTGAGGTGCCGGGCGGGGAAAAGAGCATGTCGCCGCGACCGATGAGGGTGTCGGCGCCCTTGGTGTCGAGGATGGTGCGGGAGTCCACCTGCGAGGCGACCTGGAACGCGATGCGGGAGGGGAGGTTGGCCTTGATGACGCCGGTGATGACGTTCACGGACGGCCGCTGGGTGGCGATGATGAGGTGGATGCCGGCGGCGCGCGCCAGCTGCGCAAGGCGGGCGATGCTCGTCTCGATCTCGGCGGGGGCGATCATCATGAGGTCGGCGAGCTCGTCGATGATGGCGACGATGTAGGGAAGCCGGTCGGGAATCTCGAGGTCCTCCGCCACGAGCGGATCGACGCCGGTCAGGGAACTCTGGGTGTCGGAGGCGAGGAGCGTCTCGGGGGAGGTCTTCTTGCGGGTGTTGAAGCCGACGATGTTGCGGACATTGACCTTCGCGAAGACCTGGTAGCGCTGCTCCATCTCGCCGAGCAGCCACTTGAGCGCGGCCGGCACCTTTTTGGGCTCGGTGACGACCGGAATCAGCATGTGCGGCAGCGAATTGAAAATCTTCAGCTCCACCACCTTCGGATCCACCATGATCATGCGCACGTTCTTCGGGGACGCGCTGTAGAGGATCGAGCAGACGATGGAATTGATGCAGACGGATTTGCCGGAGCCGGTGGCACCCGCGATCAGCAGGTGGGGCATCTTGGTGAGGTCGGAGATCAGCGGCTTGCCGGAGACGTCCTTGCCCAGCGCGATCGGCAGCTCGGCCTTGGCGCTGCTCCAATCCTCGCTCTCGAGAATCTCGCGCATGCCGACGGGAGTGGGGTTCTGGTTGGGGACCTCGACGCCGACGGCGGCCTTGCCCGGGATGGGGGCGAGGATGCGGACGGACTGGGCGCGCATGCCGAGGGCGATGTTCTTGTCGAGGCCGGCGATCTTCTCGACGCGGACGCCGGCGGCGGGCACGACCTCATAGCGGGTGATGACGGGGCCGACGTGGATTTCGCCGAGGGTCACCTCGACGCCGAACTCGCCCAGGATGCGAAGCAGGTTTTCGGCATTCTGGCGGTGCTCCTCCTCGCTATTGGCGGCCGTGGGCTTGACCTGTTCCTTGAGGAGTGAGAGCGGGGGGAACTCGTAATCCTTGTCATCGTTGCGCGCCGGGAGGACGGCGGTCTT
The DNA here is from genome assembly GCA_003402695.1 of Verrucomicrobiota bacterium. Taxonomy (GTDB): domain Bacteria; phylum Verrucomicrobiota; class Verrucomicrobiia; order Opitutales; family Opitutaceae; genus Opi-474. Next base: position 11,800 of record QQNC01000064.1, read on the forward strand.
GGATTTCTTGGGTTCCTCGGGCTTGACGATGTTGAGTTCGAGTTTTTTGAGGGGCGCACCGGCCGCGGCGGGCCGGCGTTCTGCCCCGGGCTCGGTCGGTTCTACCGGCAGGGGGGAGGGGGCGCGGGCCGCGGCCGGTGGGCGCTCCAGCCGGGCCACCGGGGGAACGACGACGGGTTTGGCGGGCTCGGGAACGGTCGCGGCTTCGGTCAACGGCTTGGCCTCGGCCTTCGGCACAAAGATTTTTTTCCCGGTGGGCCCGATGAGCGGGGCGGCGGCGGGACTTTTGGCGACCGTCGGTTCCTCCCGCCGGTTGCGCGGTTGCCCGGCGAGCATG
>QQNC01000065.1 GCA_003402695.1 Verrucomicrobiota bacterium
CAGGGCGATGACGCGGGCCTTCACGCTGGCGAGCGTGGCGGCCTCCTCGGGCTTGCCGATGGCGGTGAGCACGGCGTCGATGCTGGCGGCGATTTCCACCATGTCGGGCTCGGTGAAGCCGCGCGTGGTGACGGCCGGGGTGCCGAGGCGGATGCCGGAAGCCTGGAACGGGGAGCGCGTCTCGAACGGGACGGTGTTCTTGTTGCAGGTGATGCTGGCGCGATCGAGCGTCTCCTGCGCGACCTTGGCGGTGAGGTCGGGGAGTTTCGGTCGCAGGTCCACGAGCATGAGGTGATTGTCGGTGCCGCCGGAGACGATCTTGTAACCCCGCGCGGTCATCGCGGCGGCGAGGGTGCGGGCGTTCTTCACGATCTGTTCCGAGTAGGTCTTGAACTCGGGCTTGAGCACCTCGCCGAAGCACACGGCCTTGGCGGCGATGACATGCATCAGCGGGCCGCCCTGGGTGCCGGGAAATACGGCGGAGTCGATGGCCTTGGCGTGCGCGGCGCGGCAGAGGATGAGGCCGCCGCGCGGGCCGCGCAGGGTCTTGTGCGTGGTGGTCGTCACGAAGTCGGCGTGCGGCACGGGCGACGGGTGCACGCCCGCGGCGACGAGGCCGGAGATGTGGGCGATGTCGGCGAACAGGAGCGCCCCGACACTGCGGGCGATCTCGCCCATGCGGGCGAAGTCGATGACGCGGGAGTAGGCGCTCGCGCCGACGGTGATCATCTGGGGCTTTTCGCGGACGGCGACAGCGGCCAGCTCATCGTAGTCAATGAGGCCGTTGTCCTCGCGGACGCCGTACTGGCAGAAGTTGTAGAGCTTGCCGGAGAAATTGGCGGGGTTGCCGTGGGTGAGGTGGCCGCCGTGGCTGAGGTTCATGCCGAGGAGCTTGGCGCCGGGCTGCAGCACGGAAGCGTAGACGGCGGTGTTGGCCTGGGCGCCGGAGTGGGGCTGGACGTTGGCGTGCTCGGCGCCGAAAATCTGCTTCGCGCGCTCGATGGCGATGAGTTCGACCTGATCGACAAACTCGCAGCCGCCGTACCAGCGCTTGCCCGGATAACCCTCGGCGTACTTGTTGGTGAGCACGCTGCCCTGCGCCTCAAGGACGGCCGGGTAGGTGAAATTTTCCGAGGCGATGAGCTCGATGTGACTCTGCTGGCGCGCGAGCTCGGAGGCGATCGCGGCGTGGATGGCAGGGTCGAGGGACTTGAGGGAGGCGGCGTTGAGCATGGGAAGATTTTCGAATTTGGATTTTCAATTTTCGATTGCAAGCCAACTGGCGGCGTTGGGGTGGGAAGTTTTCCGCGTAGGCCGCCGGCGGGCAGGCGCTGATCCGGAGCGCGAGCCAGCTCGCAGCCTACGAGCACATTGACGCGCCGCCAGCCAATCGAAAATCGAGCAGCGAAATTAAAAAACGAGTCACGCCTTCAGGCGGGACTTGAGCGCGGCCAGCAGCGACGGCAGGGCCTCGACCATCTCGTCGCGGGCGGTTTCGTAGTGCCGGAGCGAGCCGCCGAACGGGTCGCCGATCTCCTTGTCGGCGGGCGCCGGCATGAATTCGCGGAAGAGAAAGAGGTTTTGGGGCGCCGGGTCGGCCTGCAGCTGGATCATCGTGCGGTGCGACTCGGTCATGCACAGCACGGCGAAGGCCTCGTCGAGCATCCCCTGGGTGACCGGCTGGCTGCGGTGCCCGGAGATGTCGAGGCCGGCCTTCTTGAGCGCGAGCACGGAGTTTTCCGAGACGCGTTCGCCCCCGCGGGCGGCGACCCCGGCGGAGACGATCCGCAGCGAACGCAGCGGCTCGGACTGGGCGGCAAACGCATGCGCCAGCAGGCCGGCGGCCATCGGACTGCGACAAGTGTTGGCCGTGCAAACGACGAGGACAGTGGCGGGCGCGGGCATCAGGGACGGCTTAACGGATACGGTTTTTGATGAAAGGCAAAATCGGGGTTCCGGGCCACGCGACTCACAGTTTCCGCAGCGCCAGCAACGCGCGGTGCAGGTGCACGGCGCGAAGCAGCACGTAATCGATCACCGGCGGGGGCGGGGGCGGCGGGGCCGTTGCGGCGGCCGGGGTGTCGGCGAGGTCGGTGTCTGGCGAGACGGCGTCGTCGGCTGGCCCGGCGCGTTCCTGGGCAATCGCGGCCTCATCATGACGGGGCTTGGCGGAGGGATCGGTCAGGAGGGTTTCCACCGGCGTGGCGTGCTCGAAGGCCTCGTAGGCGATGCGCTCGGCGGCGGGGGAGATTTTCAGGGTGATATCGGGGGTGAACGCGGGCGACGCGACCCCGAGCGTGACGAGACCGGCGCCGGGGTCGTGGGCGGTGAAATAGGCGAGCACGACCGGGGCGGTGTCGGCATTGAGGAGGACGAAGACCGGGGCGGATGCGTTGCGGGACTTGAGCCAGGATCCGAGGGCGGCAGTGGCGCCGTGATCGCCGCGGGCGTAGCGCAGATCGAGCACGATGGCCCCGGGTTTGGCGGTGGAGGCCGGCAGATCGGCGGGCAGCGCATGCACGCGGGAGTAAGTGAGGCCCTTGCCGAGGTCGCGCGCGAGTTGCTCGGCGGCGGCGGTGGCGGCGAAGCCCGCGGCGAGGGCGAGGAGCAGGAGGGTTTTTTTCATCGGCGGTTGAGCTGGCGGGCGCCGATGTCGCGGCGGAAATATTTGCTGGAGCACTGGACGGCGTCACAGGCGGCGTAGGCCCGGGCGGCGGCCTCGGCGAGGGTGGGAGCGAGGGCGGTGGCGCCGAGGACGCGTCCGCCGTTGGTCACGACCTGGCCGGCGGAATTTTTCGCGGTGCCGGCGTGGTAGATGAAGGTGGCGGGCGGAAGGGACGCGGGAGCCGGGAAGGTGATGACATCGCCCTTGGGGAAGGACTCGGGATAGCCCTGGGCGGCGATGACCACGCAGAGCGCGTAGTCCGGCTTCACCGCGAGCTTCACGCCGCCAAGTTCGCCGCGGGCGGCGGCCCAGAGCAGGGCGAGCAGGTCGGTCGCGAGGCGCGGAAGCACGACCTGCGTCTCGGGGTCGCCGAAGCGGGCGTTGTATTCGATCACGCTCGGACCCGTGGGCGTGAGCATGAGGCCGATGAACAACGTGCCGCGGAAATCGATGCCCTCGTCGGCGATGGCGTTGACGGAGGGCCGGACGATTTCGCGCTCGATGCGGGCGAAGAGCTCGGGCGTGACGACCTCGGCGGGGGAGTAGGCGCCCATGCCGCCGGTGTTGGGGCCGGTGTCACCGTCGCCGATGCGCTTATGATCCTGCGCGGTCGGCAGCATCACGTAATCCCGGCCCGAGACGACGACCAGCTGGGAGGTTTCTTCGCCAAACAGGCAGTCCTCGATGAGGATCTGGCTGCTGCTGGCGCCAAACTTTCCGCCGAGCAGGTCGCGCACGGCGGCCTCAGCCTCGGCGAGCGTGGCGGCGACGACCACCCCTTTGCCGGCGGCGAGCCCGTCGGCCTTGATGACGATGGGGATCGGCCGCGTGCGGAGATAGGCCAGGGCGGGGGCGACTGCGCGGAAGAAGCCGGCGGCGGCGGTTGGGATCTGGTATTTGAGCAGGATTTCCTTGGTGAAGACCTTCGAGGCCTCGAGGCGGGCGCCGTCGGCCTTGGGGCCGTAGGCCGGCAGGCCAATCTTGATGAGCTCATCCACGAGCCCGAGCGCCAACGGCACCTCGGGGCCGACGACGACGAACTCGACCTTCTCCTGCTGGGCGAGGGCGATGAGGCCGGCGATGTGGTCCACGGCGACCGGGAAGCATGGCACATCCTGTGCGATGCCCGCATTGCCCGGCGCGCAGATCACGCGCGGCTGGGCCGGCGAACCGAGCAGGGAGCGGACGAGGGCATGTTCGCGGCCACCAGAACCGACAACGAGGACGGAGGAAGGCAAAGGCATCGTGGGAAGGTGATGGGTTATCGGTGATGGGTGCGGGGTGGGAAGCACGAATGTATGGCCATGCTCCGATAACCTATCCCCCCATGACCTTTAACCTGGTCACAGCACCTGTAGCTTCTTGCGGTAGAACGCCACGACCTCGGCGGGGTCGTCGGTGAAGAGGATGTAGTCGGCGATCCAGTCGGGGGCGCGTTTGGTGCGGATCATCTCCTTGATCTGCTTGCGGAGGTCGCCCCAGAAGCGGGCGTTGAAAAACACGTAGGGCACGCGCGGGCGGATGCCGAGCTTGAGGTTGCACATCTCAATGCCGATTTCCTCGAGGGTGCCGACGCCGCCGACGTTGAAGATGCAAAAATCCGCCGCCTCGAACCATTTCTGGCGGAAGTGCCGGGAGGATTCTTGGAAGGTGTTGAAAAAATCCACGCCGAACTCCGGGGGTTGGGCCTCGAGTTCGAGGAAGCACGCGCCGGTGAGGGCGCCCTGGCCGCGGGCCTGGTCGGTGGCGAGGCGCATGACGCCACCCCCCCCGCCGGTGAGCACGCCAACGTTGGGGCCGATGAAGCCGGTGAGCTGCTCGACGAGGCCGGTGATGCGGGCGGTATCGGCCTGGTCAATGCCGACGGCCGAGCCGTAGAAAGCGAGGATGGTGGTCTCCTGGAACTTGCGGGCGCTTTCCTCGCGAACGAAGAAGCCGTGGTCCTTCTTGTAGGTGTGCAGGTAAAGATCCTTGGTGATCTCGTCATACCAATAGACCTGCACGCCGATGGCTTCGTAGGTGTCGAGCCGGGCGTGGGCGTTGCTGGAGAGGAAGTAGCCGTGGGTGCGTGAGGCCTTGCGGAAGATGATGCGGCGCAACTTCACGTCCCCGATGCGGGTCAGCAGCTCGATGTGCTCGAGCAGGTCGGGGAAGTAGTCGATGATGAGCGTGTCGGCGTCGGCCGGGGCGCCGTCGAGCGCCTGGATCATGGTGCGGCTGCCGATGGGGCAGACCTCGCCCTCGAGGAATTTCTTCAGGTCCTCGTTGGCGCGGACGAGCACGCTGCGGTTTTCCATGGTGCCGCTCTGGCCGCGGACGACGATCTTGGTCTTCGGGCGCGCCTCGGCAGTGTGCACGGGCGGGTTTTCATCGAGGCACTTGTAGAGATTGCTCGCGGTGGCCAGCAGGCGGACGCGCTTCTTCGTGAGCGTCTTGACCTCGGGGTTGGTGAACGGTGGGGCGCGGAAAATGTCCACGGACACCATCGGGTTCACCACGGGCTGGTCGCCGGTGTTGTAGATTTCCAGCATGACGTTCGTGCCGAACGTCTTGATCGGGTCGAGCAGGATGGCGCTGGTGTGCAGGCCGAAGTTGCCCTCGCCCTGGTTGAGGACGACATAGTGCTCCTTGAGGTACATGGAGCAGCTGGTGAGGAGGCCGGAGCGGGGCGGGATGGTCAGGGGCGAGGCGTCGTGGCGGACCTGGACCTTGTCGAGGAAGGAGCGGCCGGCGTTGCCGCTGACGATGTGTTCGAAATTGATGCGCTGGAGTTTGGTGGAGAGCGTGTAGCTGACCTGGTGGGGCGTGAGGAAGACCCGGCCGCGGCTGTCGATGCTGATGGTGTTGGGAAGCTTGAGGTCGTTGGCCTTGATGGCGGCCCAGATCTCGGCCGAGGAAAGCTTGGCGGCGGGCGGGGCGAAAAAGAGGCGGCCGACGGGGGTGCCGGGGCGGAGGAGTTTTTTCCAGTAGGCGGAGTTGGGGAAGCTGGCGTCGTAGATGAAGGCGTCGGCATCGAGCACCAGGCGGTTGCCCTCGAGACGCGCCGGACCGTGCGTCAGCATCTCGATCCCAATGCGGGCCAGGGAGCTGCGTTCGGTGAAGTGGAGGTCGGACAGGTGGATTTTCAGGAGCTCCAGCTCGGCCGGACTCCGGGGCCAGAAAGCCAGGGTGAGGGCGACCGTGCGCTCATCCTTGTTCTTCACGGTCAGGATCTGGCCATCCAGGCTGGTCCAAAATTGATCGGGGTTCATCGGGAAAGGGGCCAGTACATGGCCGGTCGCGGCAACGGACACAAGCGGGGAGTAATTGGTTGCCTTCCGGGGGGCCGGCTGGCACATGAAAACTTTTACGGCACAAATTCGGGCCGTTTGGTTCCATAATCGTCCTCCCCCTAACTCATGAAACTCAAATCTACTCTCGTGACCTGCCTGCTGGCGCTCGGCACCTTCGCCGTGCTCCGTGCGCAGGACATCAAGCTCAACCTCCCCGGCCAGACGACCACGCCGGCCCCGGCCGCCCCCGCGCCGGCTCCCGCCGCAGCGCCGGCCGCGCCGGCGCCGAAGTACACGGACGCCCAACTGCTCGAGGAGTATGGCTGGTTCATCGGCAAGCGCATCGGGCTCTCCGATCTCAACTTTACACCCGCGCAGGTGGACACGGTGCTGAAGGGCATCACCGCCGCGTCCCAGGGCAAAGCGACGCCCTTCGAGCTCGAGAAGATCGGGCCGGTGATGGACGATTTCATCAAGGCCAAGCAGAATGAATTCCTGGCCAAGGTCCGGGCGAAGGGCCTGGCCGAGTCCGCGGCGTTCCTGACCGAGGTCAGGAAGAAGGCCGGCGTGACCGTGCTGCCCAGCGGCCTGATCTACGAAATTCTCCAGCCCGGCACCGGACCGGCGCCGAAGATGACCGACACGCTGACGGTCAATTATACCGGTGCGCTGGTGGATGGCAGCGTGTTTTCCAGCACGCAGGGTGCCGGGCCGGCGAGCCTGCCGCTCGACAAGATGATCCCGGGCTGGATCGAGGGCATGCAGAAGACCGCCAAGGGCGGCAAGATCCGCCTCTACATCCCGCCGGACCTGGCCTTCGGCGACGAAGTCCACCCCGGCATCCCGCCGGCCTCGACGCTCGTCTTCGAGGTCGAGCTCCTCGACATCAAGCCGACCCCGCCGGCTCCGCTGCCGGCTCCCGAGGCGGCTCCGGCCCCCGCGGGCAAGTAATCCCTCCGCTTTAACGAGCCCCCGGCTTTTTCGCCGGGGGCTTTTTTTTGCCCGCTTTCGGGGTTGCGGCAGCGCGCATCACCGCCGCCAAATCCGCCGCGAAGTCCGCCACGTCCGACGCGGTCGTGTCCCAGGCGCACATCAGCCGGTAGCCGTGCTCACCGATGAACCGGTAGAAATGCCAGCCGCGGGCCGCGAGCGCCGCGAACACCGCCGGCGGTAGCTCGACGAAGACGCCGTTGACCTCAGGCTCCGCGATCAGCCGCAGCGCGGGGTGGCAGCGGAAGGCGGCGGCGAGTTTTTGCGCCATGGCGTTGGCGTGGGCGGCATGTTTGAGCCAGGCGCCGGTGCGGAGCATGGCGTCCCATTGCGCGGCGGCGAAGCGCATCTTGGAATCCAACTGGCCGGCCTGTTTGACGCGGCGGTCGAAATCGCGGGCGAGGTCGCGGTTGAAAAACACCACGGCCTCGGTCGCGTGCAGGCCGCTCTTGGTGCCGCCGAAGCAGAGCACGTCAACGCCCGCGCGCCACGTCAGGTCCGCCGGGGTAATCCCGCGGCCGCGCAGTGCGGCGGCGGCGTTGGCGAAGCGGGCCCCGTCCATGTGCACGGCGACGCCGTGCGCGTGCGCGAGGGTGGCGAGCGCGCGGATTTCGGCGAGGGTGTAGAGCGTGCCCCATTCCGTGGACTGGGTGAGGGAGAGGGCGCCGGGCTTCTGGAAATGGACGCCCCGCTCGCGGCGGAGCGCGCGCTCGACCGCGGTGGGCTCAAGTTTGCCGTTGGGTCCGGCGAGGGCCATGAGCTTGGAGCCGCCGGTGAACAACTCCGGGGCGCCGCATTCATCGGTGTCCACGTGCGAGTAGTCGTGGCAGATGATGCTGTTGAACGGCTGGCAGAGCGCGGACAGGGCCAGCGCGTTGGCGGCGGTGCCGTTGAGGACGAGGAACACGTCGCAGTCGGTCGCGAAAATTTTGCGGAAATGTTGCTGGAGCCGGGCGGTCCAGGCATCGGCGCCGTAGCTGGGCACGCGGCCGGTATTGGCGGCGGCGAGACCGGCCCAGGCCTCGGGGCAGAGGCCGGCGGTGTTGTCGCTGGCGAAAGTGTAGTTGGCGCGGGCGGGCATGGTGATTTTCGTGTTTGGCAACGCGGGGCGGGGCGCGTTTCGTGCCAACGCACGCGATGAATACAGCGGACGTCAATCTCTACCTCGTCGGGTTCATGGGCACGGGCAAAAGCACCGTGGGGCGTGCCGTGGCCCAGCGGCTGGGTTTCTCGGCGCTGGACAGCGACCATGAGATCGAGCGGGTGGTGGGGAAAACCATTCCCGAGATCTTTGCGGGCGAAGGCGAGGCCGCGTTCCGCGCGCGCGAGCGGGAGTTTGTCCTGGGCGGACATCCCGCGGCCCGCACGCTCGTGGCCTGTGGCGGCGGGCTCATCATGCCGCCGGGGATGCTCGAGCTGTTGCAGGTCCGCGGTGTGGTGATCTGCCTGCATGCGTCCATCGAAACGATCCTCGAGCGCACTTCGCGGCACCGGAACCGGCCGCTGATCAATGTTGAGAATCCCGAGGCACGCGTCCGCGCGCTCTATGCCGAGCGGGAGCCGGTCTACAAGCGCGCCGGCGCGGTCATCCTCACCGACTCGCGGCCGCTCAGCGACATCGTCGCGCACGTGGTCCGCACGTGGCGGCGCGAGGCGGCGGATTTTGCCCGCCGCCCGCCGGGCGCCGCCTGACCATGGACGCCCGGCAGGAGGAGTTGCGCCGGCGGCTGGCGGCGCTGGGTTTCGATGACGTGCGTTTCGCCGCGGCGGATCCCTTGGTGGGCGAGGGACTGCCCGGCTGGCTCGCGGCGGGCCAGCAGGCCGACATGGCCTGGATGGAACGAACGGCGGAAAAACGCCTGCACCCGGAGCTGGTGCTGCCCGGCACGCGTTCCGTGATCATGCTCGGCGTGAATTACGGGCCCGGGCAAAAACGCGCCGGCGGCCCGGTGTGGGCGCGGTATGCGCTGCACGGGGATTACCATGACACGATGAAGCCCGGCCTGGTCGCGGCGGGGCGCGTGCTGGAGGAAATTTACGGCGTGGGCAGCGAGGACTACCGTTACTACGTGGACACCGGACCGGTGCTGGAGCGCAGCTGGGCCGCCCGCGCCGGGCTCGGCTTCATTGGCAAGAATGCGATGCTGATCTCGCGGCGGCACGGCAACTGGCTGCTGCTCGCGGCGATCCTGACGCGCGTGGAGCTGGCGCCGGATGCGCCGGTCCGAAAACTGCTCGAAACGCGCAACGCGGAAATTGATAATGCCATCGGCCTCCTCTGCGGCAAATGCACGCGCTGTCTGGATGCGTGCCCGACGCAAGCGTTTCCCCGGCCGGGGGTGGTGGACGCGCGCCGGTGCATCTCCTACCAGACGATCGAGAACAAGGGTGTGATCCCGCGGGCCCTGCGCCGCGGGATCGGGGCGCACATCTACGGCTGCGACGTGTGCCTGGAAGTCTGCCCGTGGAACCGGTTCGCGCGCGAGGGCCGGCGGCTGCTGCTGGCGGTGCGCAACGAAATGATCGAATTGACCCTGGCCGAGCTGCTGGAGCTGACTCCGGAGCGATTCGCCGCGGTGTTCAAGGGCACCGCGATCAAGCGCGTGAAACACGCCGGCCTGTTGCGCAACGCCTGCATTGTGGCCGGCAACTCGGGCGACGGGAGCCTGTTGCCGCAGCTGGTGCGGCTCGCGGCGCATGACCTGCCGTTGATCCGCGTCCATGCCGTGTGGGCGGTCCGCCGGCTCGGCGGTGGGGCACAGCTCGCGGCGGCGCAGGCGGCGGAGACGGATGCGGCCGTGCTCGAAGAGTACGGTGCGCCCGCGGCGGACTATTGAAACGTCTCGCCCATCTTCGCGACGAAGGCGGGCGGCGGGCGGGTGGGGCGGCCGTTGAGGTCGCAGAAGGCATGGGCGCTGTGCCCGGTGGCGAGCAGTTCTTCGCCCCGGAAAACCTCGTATTCCAGGCGGATCCGCAGGAGCGGCTTTTCGCGCATGGTGACGACGATGGTCAGGTTGTCGTCGTAGACGGCCGGGCGGAGAAATTTTGCGGCGACCTCGAGCACCGGGATGCGGTAGCCGTCGGCCTCGAGCTGGCGGTAGGGAAACCCCTGCTCCCGGAGCAGCTGCGTGCGGGCGACTTCGAACCAGGGGAGGTAGTTGGCATGATAAACGATGCCCATCATGTCGGTCTCGGCGTAGCGGACCGTGACCGACGCGCGCGACTGGATCATGCTTCGGCCTCCGGGGCGTGATCGCCGAACAGCGCCGCGGCGGACTGCTTCCAGCAGTTACGCCCGGCCCAGGCCCGCCCAGTCTCGCCGAGCCGGTGGCGGAGGTTTTCGTCGTGGATAAGCTGTTCAAGCGCGGCGGCGAGTTGCGCCGGGCGGTCGGGCGGGACGAGCAGGCCGGTGACGCCGTCGGCGACCGCTTCGGACACGCCGCCGACATTGTGCGCCACGACGGGCAGTCCATGGGCGGCGGCCTCCAAGTAGACGAGGCCGAAGCCCTCGATGCTCTGCGGCAGATCGACGCTGGTCAGCGCAAAGATGTCGGCGCGCTCGTACACCTTGGCGAGTTCATCATCGGGCAGGTTGCCCAGGAACTTGACGGTCAGATCCGAGCCGGCCGCGGCGGTGCGGAGGGACTCGCCGTAGCCGCCCTTGGCCGGGGCGCCGACGATCCAGTACTCGATCCGACTGCGGACATCGGGCGCGAGCGATTGGAGGGCCTGCAGGGTGAGTAGCTGGCCCTTGCGCGGGTGGAGCCGACCGACGGTGAGGACGATGATCTTGCCCTGGGACCGGACAGGCTTGGGTGGGACGACGACGAAATCGGTGCGCAATGCGCCGGGCGTGAGGAAAATCTTGTCGGCAGCCTCGGGGAAGGACGCGAGCAACAGCTCCTGGGTGTAGTTGGTCAGGGTGCTGACTCGCGCGGCATGGCGGATCAGGCGGCGGGCGAGCCAGGATCGCACAGGGCTGCGCGTGAACTTGAGGATCTCAGAGCCGTGAAAGGTCAGGACGAGCCGGCGGGGGCGGAAGGCGTGGAAGAATTGCAGGAGCATCATCGTCAGCATCGGACCGGGCTCGGGCAGGTAGACGATGGCATGGCGGAGTTGCCGGCGGGTGCGGACGAGCTGGCAGGCCAGACGGAACTGGCACCACAGGTCATGGGTGCCCTTGAGGGGCATGCGCCTCAGGCGGAAGGGCCATTTTTTCTCGGCTTGGGGTGGGGCGGAGGGCGCCCAGACCTCGACATCATAGCCGAGTCCGGCGCTGGCCTTGGCGATTTCCTCGGCAAAGGTCGCGATGCCCCCACGCACCGGGTAAAACTCATGGGTGATGAGAAAAACGGGCCGGGAAGCGAAGGAAGTGAGGGAGGATGAACTCATGCACGGACAGCGGGTGCCAACGGGTTAGGTTTGGGGCCGGCAAGGGTCAGCGTCACGCGCAAATACCGGGAATCCGCGCCGGGAACTTTTGCCGGCATTTTGCCACCCTGCGAAGGGTATCCGAACCCAAGAATGGGATTTACATCCCGAGCCCCCGTAGCATACAAAGAATGAACAATGCCCGAAGCCGTGCAATTCAACCCAGGCAATCATAAGCCGTTTGTCATTCCAGGCAAACCATTTGCGCCAGAGGATGAGGCCGCGCTCCGTGAGGCCCTGAAGCGTTGTTCCCCCTCGACCTTTGAGGCGGCGGTGCAATTTAGTAAAACCGGCAATCCCGAGCACTTGCCGGCGGTGATCATCGGTGTGATTGAGCGCTTTGTTGAGCCGGATCTCCGGATGAAGCTGAAGGATGCGGACGACGACCTGCGGCTCATCGTGGACTTGGGCATCGATTCGCTCACGATGATGGAAATCGTCATCCTGGTGGAAGACGTGCTCCAGATGTCGATTAACAACGACGAGCTGCGCAACCTGCGGACCGTGGGCGACGTGAAGACCTTCGTTGATTGCAAGGTGCGTGGACTGTCGCTGCCGAAACCCACGAAGTTTCTACCCATCGAGCAGATCGCTGCGATCATGCCGATCCAGCCCCCCTTTCTGTTCCTCAACGAGGCCTCGGTCAGCTCCAACGGCGCCAACGG
>QQNC01000066.1 GCA_003402695.1 Verrucomicrobiota bacterium
TGATCATCCTCTCAGACCAGCTACCCGTCTTAGCCTTGGTGAGCCGTTACCTCGCCAACTAGCTGATAGGCCGCGAACTCCTCTTCTAACGTCAGGCCTTGCGGTCCCTGACTTTGGTATGCCTCTCATGCGAGAAGCAACCGTATGCGGTATTAATTCGCCTTTCGACGAGCTATTCCCCATTTGAAGGTAGATTGTTCACGTGTTACGCACCCGTTCGCCACTGCTTTTATATCCACTTGCGCTTCAATAAAAACCGTTCGACTTGCATGTCTTAACCACGCCGCCAGCGTTCATTCTGAGCCAGGATCAAACTCTCCGAAAAGAGTTCAGAACCTAGTGATTCTTGAACTACTGAATATTGTGAGCCGAAGCTCACACTTGATTCTTCTGTATTTGGAATTGTTGATTGGGGGTCCCAATCAATCGTACAAAGTAAATTTCAAAGAGCCTCCCGATTAGGGAAAGAGTTTCAGCAAGAATTTTTTCGGAAGCTCCGTCAACACATTTTCCAAAAAACTTCTTTTTTGAACTAGTCGCCGAAGCCTTTTGCACCGCCCTTTAATTTCACCTCGGCCAACATTTCTGCGGCCCAAGTGAGTTGAAGGGAGGCGGAACATGGTAATTGCTGCACCCGGTTCAAGTCCTATTTGTAAGTATTTTCATGAAATCTGCATCTTATTCATGGAAAATAGAATACATCACGGCTTGTTCACCGCATTTACCTTTGAAGCCCCGACATCCGGCTGCCATGCAGAAGCCGAAGCACCATTCTGGGTCTAACCCCTGGCACGAATACTGGAATTCTGGATACAATGACGATCACCGCATCGTGCTGCTATACGCCGCAGCGCATACATGGTGTAACCTTTCTCGCCTACCTGGGACGTGAATTTGCCTCCCCCGGCAGACTTCCGCGTGTAAACGCTGCATTAATCCTATCAATCCATGACATCACCCACCCAGCAGAGAGAAGGATCTGTCCATCGAATACATCCTCAACCCAGCTTCATTCCATTCGGTGCGCGGGAAAACGGGAATTACAACCGGTTCGGCTCGAGGCCAATCATGGATGCGGACGAAAACAGTTTTATAAAGGCGGTCGGAAGCCGGCTATTTCAGCCCCACCGCTCATACAGCCCCTCCTCTAACTGATCTCACAAGAGGCGCTGCTCATGATCCGCCACGACAATACCCCAGGATCAGTGTCCTACTGACATAAAATTTATGCGCTAAATATGCGTTTTGGGCTTAAATATCGCTATTATTGCCTTCGTTGCAGCATATTTTGCCAAATAACTGTCACCACGAGATACCGATTTTGGATCCACTTTCCCTGCGATGGATGGCGTAATGCAGATTTGTATATTTTCGCTGTAAAAGGGTATTTTTAAGGTCTTTGCCCCCATTTTAACCCTAAAATTCAAAGATTGCTAAGGTATTTTAAATCCCTTTGAACATCTTACTCAATTCCTCTACTAACACCGAACTACAACTCAACCAAGGTATTCTTTGGACCTAAAACAGATCAAACAAATCATCGAACTCATGAAACGCTCCGAGCTGAGCGAGTTCGCGGTCGAAGAAGAAGGTTTTAAGCTTAAAATCCGCCGCGGCGGCAGTGGCGCGCCTCTGGTTTCCTCCTCCCGGGGGTCTAACTCCGATTTCCCGGTGAATGAGTCCGTTCTGGCCGCCCAGCCTGTAACGTCCAGTACTGCCACCTCCCCCGCTCCCGCGGGTCCGGCCAAGGAAGAAGAAGGCATTATCTACGTTAAATCCCCGATGGTAGGCACTTTTTATCGTGCGGCGTCACCAGAGAGCAAGGCGTTCGCCGAGACTGGCACCAAGGTCACTGAGACGAGTCTGGTCTGCATCATCGAAGCGATGAAGATCATGAACGAAATCCAGGCCGAAATCAAAGGCACCGTCGTTGAGGCCCTCGTTGAGAACGGCCAGCCTGTCGAGTACGGCCAGCGCCTCTTTAAGGTTAAACAGGGCTGATTTCGCCCAATTTCCCATGACCGCCGCGGGCAAGCCCGCATGATGCGTCCTGCGCATTGCGGTCCAGGGAAAGACCCCTGCCTACCACATGATCCAGAAAATCCTCATCGCCAACCGCGGTGAAATCGCACTCCGCATCGTCCGAGCCTGCCGTGAACTTGGCATCAAGACCCTCGCGGTTTACTCCGAGGCCGACGTCCAGTCACTGCACGTCCAACTGGCCGATGAGGCCATTTGTATTGGCGGACCCAAGAGCGCCGACAGCTACCTTCGGGCAGACCGCATCATCAGCGCGGCAGAGATTGCGGATGTAGACGCCATCCAACCGGGTTATGGCTTCCTGTCGGAAAACGCTAAATTCGCCGAACAGTGCGAGTCATGTAATATCAAGTTTATTGGACCTAAATCTAAATCCATCAAGATGATGGGTGATAAGGCCGTCGCCAAAGACACCGTGAAAAAGGCCGGAGTACCCATCGTGCCTGGGTCAGATGGACCGGTCGAAAATGAGACCGAGGCGGTCAAGGTTGCCCGGAAGATTGGCTACCCGGTCATCATCAAGGCCGTCGCCGGCGGCGGGGGACGCGGCATGCGTATCGCGCATAACGACATTTCCTTCGCCAAGGAGTACCATGTCGCCCGCAACGAGGCCGAGAAGGCCTTTGGCAACGGTGCCGTTTACATCGAGCGTTACATCGAAAAGCCCCGCCATATCGAGTTCCAGATTCTCGCCGATTCCCACGGCAAGGTGCTCCACCTGGGCGAACGGGACTGCTCGGTCCAGCGCCGTCACCAGAAGCTCATCGAGGAGTCGCCCTCGCCTTTTCTCACCTCGGATCTCCGCAAAAAGATGGGTAAGGCCGCGATCCGCGCCGCCGAGGCCGCCGCCTATGAAAATGCCGGGACCATCGAGTTCCTCGTCGATGCCAAGGGCAATTTCTACTTCATCGAGATGAACACCCGCATCCAGGTGGAGCATCCCGTCACCGAGGAATGCACCGGCATCGACCTCATCAAGCAGCAGATTCTCATCGCCAATGGCGAAAAGCTCTCCTTCGACCAGGGCGACATCAAGTTCGAGAAGCACGCCATCGAGTGCCGCATCAACGCCGAGGATCCCGCCCGCAATTTCGCGCCTTCCCCCGGCACGATCGGCCTCTATTACGCCCCCGGCGGCCATGGCGTACGGGTCGATTCCCACGCGTACAGTGGTTATGTCATCCCGTCGCATTACGACTCGATGATAGGCAAGCTCATCTGCTTTGGCACCACCCGGAAGGTTGCCCTCGAGCGCACCTACCGGGCCTTGAGCGAGTACATCATCCGTGGCATCAAGACCACCATCCCGCTGCAGAAGGCCATCATGTCCGACCCCGTCTTCATCGAGGGCAAGGCCACCACGGCCTACATGGAGGACTTCATGAGCCGCACTCCGCCGGACTTGTTCTCCTAAGTCGCCCCCCCCCCGGCCGACTTTGTCTTTTACCCGGGCCGGCCTCACCGCCGGCCCTTTTTGCGTCCCGATCAGTTCGTTCGGGTCAAAACCACATCGCTCCACTCGCCGAGGACGCGGGACTCGACCGTCCAACCTGGCGCCGCCACCGCGAACACTTCCCTCACCTGCGCGCTTTCCACCGCCAGGATTCCGCTCAACACCAAGGTTCCCCCCGGCGCCACCGCGGCTATCAGCTGCGGAGCAAATTGAATGAGTATGTTGGCCAAGATGTTCGCCAACAGGACGTCAGCGCTCTTCCCCGCCAGCCCGCTGACCAAGTCGCCCACGTAAAACGGCACCCTGCCGGTCAGGCCATTGAGCTCGGCGTTCTCTTCGCTCACTTTTACGGCCTCGGGGTCATTGTCGAAGCCCACGACCTCCTCAAAACCCAGTTTCGCGGCCGAAAGCGCCAGGATCCCGGATCCGCACCCCGCATCAATCACGCGCCGACAACCCCTTGCGCCCCCCGCGGCCACCTGCCTGGCCTCGAGTTCCGTCAAACGCTCCACACATAACCGCGTCGTCTCGTGATTCCCCGTGCCAAAGGCCATGCCCGGGTCGAGCCACAGCACCTCGTCACCCGCCGGAAGCTGGAAACCCGCCCGCTCCCATACCGGCACCCAGTGCAGCCGGCCAAACCGCCAGGCCTTGAAATGCGCCTTGTAGCTGTCGCGCCAGTCGCCATCCGCCAGCATCCGCCGCACCGGCTCGCCCAGGGCCAGGCCGGGCAGCAGCCCGCTCAACTCGCCCCAGCGGCTCTTCGCCTCGGTCTCGCCGGAAAAAATCCCGACGACCCAGGCCCGTTGGGCGATGGCGTCCTCCAGGAGACTCCAACCTTCGATCCCAAGCTCCAACATCACGTTGTCCGCTTCGTCCGCGCGTCCGGCAGGAATTTCCACTTTGATTTCGCACAAGTCCATCCGCCGAAAATTCCCGGCTCCGCCATCCGCCGCAACGCCAATCCCCTACGCCGAACCCCGGCGGTCGCGGTAATCGCGCGGGCTCAGCCCCACCGCCGCCCGGATGGTCTTGTTGAAAAAATGCAGGTCCGGCAGTCCGACCTCGCCCGCGATGGTCTTCACCGCGAGCGTCGTGTGCGCCAGCAGGTGCAACGCGTACTCAACCCGGCGCTGGCGGATGTAGCCCTCGATCGTCACGCCAAACTGCGAGCGAAACAGCCGCGTGAGGTGGTTGTGTGAAATGTCCGCCCGCCGCGCGATCGCCGGGATCGCCAGCGGCTGCGCTAGGTGCAGCTCGATCTCGCGCACCGCGCGGCTGAGGGCGGGATGCTGGCGCTGATGCGGCACCCGCTCGGTCATGGGCTGGCCGGCGAGTTGCCACAACACGTCCCACAGCCGCACCGACGCCCGCCGGGGCTGCGAGGGCAGCCAGCCCGCCGCTTCCTCCAGCGCCCGCGTGAGGGGATCAAACGCGTCGCCCACGTCCTGCATCACGGGAATCGCCACCGGGTCGCCGCCCGCCGGCAGACGGAAGTGCGCGAAGGTGTGCGGTGACTCGCCCCGAAACCGGTAGACGATGCGCGCGTTGGGCGGGGTGATCCCGGCCCAGCCTGGGGCGATCGCAAACTCGCGGCCATCAAATGTCACCTGGCCCTCGTAACGGTACAGATGAAGGCACCACAGTTCGGGCAACTGGTATTCCTCGACCGCCTGTTTGCGCCCGTGCACGGCCCGGCCCGCCTGCACGAGCTGCGGCGGATTTTTCAACGGCAGCTGCCAGACGGCGGTATCCATGCCGCAAAGATCAACGCTCGCTCAGCCGGGCGATCACCGCCGGCAGCAGCGCGTGCTCGGCCGCGTGAACCTTCGCGGTGAGCGATTCGAGGGTGTCGGCCGGATCCACGCGCACCTCCGCTTGGTCGATGATCGGGCCTCCATCCACATCGAGCGTGACTGCGTGCACCGTGCAGCCGGTGACTTTCGCTCCCCCCCGGAACGCCTGTCCGATGCTGTCCAGCCCCGGAAAGTTCGGCAGCAGACTCGGGTGGAGATTGATGATCTTGCCGACGAATGCGCCCAGGAATCCCGGCTTCAGCACCCGCATAAACCCCGCCAGTACCACCAGATCTGGCGCGCACGCGTTGACCGCCGCGATAAACCGAACTTCCCCCTCGCCCTCGAGCTTGGTCTTGAACGGCGCCGGATCCACAAACGTCGCGGGCACGCCATAGCGCGGCCCAAGGGCAAGAATGCCCGCCACCGGCTGGTCGGTGATGATCTGGACCACCCGGGCCCGGCCCAGCCGGCCGGTCTGTTGCGCCGTCAGGATCGCTTCGGCGTTGGAGCCGCGGCCGGAGCCAAGAATAACTACGCGCATGGGGGTCAAAGTTCTCCCGCCGCCTTCATTTGGGCGATGCGGGCCGTGGTGCTGAAGCCAGCCAGGAACGGCACAAACGAAATTGCGGCGCCCACCTCTTGCAAGGCCTGCCGCTCCTCCGGGTTGAGCTTGTCGGGCGTGTAGTCGCCCGACTTGCAGTAAATATCCGGCCGCAACGCCCGGATCTCCGCCGTAAGGCGCGGGGTGCCAAAAATCACAACCTCGTCCACGAACGCGAGTTCACCGAGGGCCCGGGCCCGCTCGGTTTCACTTTGGATGGGTCGGGTGGGACCTTTGATGGCCCTGACGCTCGCGTCGCTGTTGATGGCCACAAACAACGCGTCGCCCAGCGCCCGCGCCGCCTTCAGCGAATGGAGGTGGCCTTCGTGCAACAGATCAAAAACCCCGTTGGTCAGCACCACCCGCTTCCCCGCGGCACGCAGGGCCTCCCGCGCCGCGACGGCGGCGGAAAGGTTGAGCAGCTTGGATTTTTCCGTTTTCACGCGAATCGCGACGCTCGCAGGGTGTTCCACCGTTGTAAATTAACTTTCCCTGCCCTTCATTCTCCGAAGTTCCCCACCCCCATGAAATATCGACTCGGCTTGGTCGTGTTCTCGCTCGTGCTTTCGCTGCTCATCGGTCTCACCCTGCGCCGTGGCGCGGGCGCCGCGGCCGCCGGCCCGCACCGCCCGGTGATCGGGTTCTCGATGGACACCCTCAAGGAGGAGCGCTGGCAGCACGACCGTGACATGTTCACCGCTCGCGCCCAGGAGCTTGGCGCCGATGTACTCGTGCAATCCGCCAACAGCGACGATGTCCGCCAGCTCAAGGACGTGGAGGCGCTCATCAGCAACCGGGTGGACGCCCTCGTGATCGTGCCCCACGACGGCGCCGCGATGGCCAAGGCCGTGCAGATGGCCCACGACGCCGGTATCCCCGTGCTCGCGTACGACCGGCTCATCACCGGCTGCGACCTCGATCTCTACGTGGCCTTCGACAACCTGCGCGTCGGCGAACTGCAGGCACAGTACCTGATCGACACCTTCCACGGCCGCAAATTCCGGGTCGTCCGCATTTATGGCGCCAAAACCGACCACAACGCCCTGATGTTCAAGGAGGGCCAGGACAAGGTCTTCGCCCCGTTCATTGCCAACGGCTCGGTCGAAGTCGTGCATGAGGACTGGGCCGACGACTGGCGCCCGGAAAACGCCAAGAAGATCACCAACGCCGCCATCACCAAGGCCGGCAAGAACATCGACGCCGTGCTCGTCTCCAACGACGGCACCGCCGGGGGCGTCATCCAGGCGCTGCTTGAGGAGGGTCTCGCCGGCCAGATCATCGTCACCGGCCAGGACGCCGACCTCGCCGCCTGCCAGCGCATCGCCCGCGGCACCCAGGCCATGACCATCTACAAGCCGCTGAAAAACCTGACGCTCACAGCGGCCGAGCTCGCCGTCAAACTCGCCCGGCACCAGCCCGTGATCGCCCGGGATGTGATCGACAACGGCCAGGTGAAAGTTCCCGCCGTCCTTCTCACCGTCGTCACGGTCACCAAGGACAACCTTGAGTCGACCGTCATCGCCGACGGCCTTCATTCCCGCGCCGCCGTGTTCCCCCGCTAATGTCCGCACTGCTCGAGGCCCGTTCCATCACAAAACGCTTCCCTGGCGTCACCGCGCTGCGCGAGGTCAGTTTCGACCTGCGCCCCGGCGAGATCCACGCGCTGTGCGGCGAGAACGGCGCGGGCAAGTCCACCCTGATCAAGCTCCTCTCCGGCCTGCACCCACATGGCAGTTACGACGGTGAACTTTTCTTTGACGGTGCTCCGGCGCAGTTCGCCTCCATCGCCGACGCGCAACGTACCGGCCTCGCCGTTATCTATCAGGAGCTCGCGCTGGTGGACGAGCTGACGGTCGCTGAGAACCTCTTCCTCGGCTGCGAACCCCGCCGCGGTGCGCTGATTGACTGGGACAGGATCTGGCGCGACGGCCGCGCCTTGCTCGCCCGGGTCGGACTCGACCTCGCCCCCGACACCCTCGTCGGCGACCTCGGCGTCGGCAGCAAGCAGCTCGTCGAAATTGCCAAGGCCCTAGGCAAAAACGCCCGGGTCCTCATCCTCGACGAGCCGACGGCCGCCCTGGCTGAACGGGAGGTGGACACGCTGCTCGAGCTTCTCCGCGACCTCCGCCGCCGCGGGATCGCGTGCATCTACATTTCCCACAAACTCGATGAGGTCTTCGCCGTCGCCGACCGCATCACCGTGCTGCGCGATGGTGCGACCATCATCACGCTGCACACCCCGGCCACCAACAAAAACGAGGTCATCCGCGCGATGGTGGGCCGGGAAATCACCGAATTTTTCCCTCGCCACGCCTCGCATCCCGGCGAGGTCCTGCTCTCAGTCGATGACCTCTGCGCCGCCGCGGTGAAAGGCGGGCCCGCCCGGCTGCATCACATTTCATTCGAGCTCCGCGCGGGGGAAGTCCTGGGCATCGGCGGCCTGATGGGCGCCGGTCGCACCGAGCTGCTCATGCATCTCTTCGGCGCCTGGGGCACCCGGCTCAGCGGCCGCGTGCAACTGGCCGGCCGGCCGCTCGACGCCGCTTCACCCGTCGCCGCCCTTGCCGCCGGCCTCGTGCTGGCGAGCGAGGACCGCAAGCGCTACGGCCTGATCCTCGCCGAGAGCATCGGGTTCAACCTCTCGCTCTCGTCCATCAGCCGCCTGCGCCGCGGGGCGCTGATCGATGAGGAACGCGAGGCCCACGCCAACCAGGGCCTCTTCTCTTCGCTGCGGGTGAAAGCCCCGTCACTGGAAACCACCGTCGGCACGCTCTCCGGCGGCAACCAACAAAAGGTCGTGCTGGGCAAGGCGCTCATGACCGAGCCGCGCGTCGTTTTTCTCGACGAGCCCACCCGCGGCATCGATGTCGGCGCGAAGCTCGAGGTTTACACGCTCGTCAACGAGCTCACCGCGCAGGGCAAGGCCGTCGTGCTCGTCTCGAGCGAGCTGCCGGAGCTGCTGGGCATGAGCGACCGCATCCTGATGCTGCACGACGGCCGCGTCGGCGGCGTCTTCCCGAAAGCCGAGGCCACGCCCGAGCGCCTGCTCGCCGCCGCCATGGGCCGGACCCTCACCGCCGCCTGACGATGAAAACCAAGCTCACGCTCCGCGATTTCTCCCTGCTGCTCAGTTTGCTGGCGATCGGGTCGTTTTTCACCCTCGCCGCCCCGCAATTCCTGTCCTCCCGCAATCTCTCCATGCTCGCGGTCGAGTTGGCGATCACCGCCACCCTCGCACTCGGGATGTTGCTGGTGATCCTGCCCGGGCACATCGACCTGTCCGTCGGCAGCGGAGTCGGGCTCATGGGCGGCATCGCGAGCGTCCTGATTTTCAACCACCACTGGCCCGCCGGGGCGGCGATTGCGGTCAGTATGGCCGCCGCCCTCCTGCTCTGGATGGCCATGGGGTCGCTGATCGTACGCCAGCGCATCCCGGCGTTTATTATCACGCTGGGCGGCCTGCTGATTTTCAAGGGCACGTTCTGGCTCGTGATCGGCAGCCGCACCATCCCGGTCGTCGCCGGGGGCCAGAGCAACCTGTACTCCCTGCTCACGACGTTCTACTTCCCGCCAGTCGCCAGCGCTGTGCTCGTGGCCCTCGTGTTCGCGGGGCTGGCGGGGCTCAGCCGGCGCGCCCGCCGGCGGCGATCGGCACTGGGCTTTGCGGTGGATGACGCCGAGGTCGCGTTCCTCAAACTCTTCCTCACCGCCCAGGGCCTGCTCTTGTTTGTGCTCACGGTGAACCAGTTTCGTGGCATCCCGCTGCCGGTCGTGATCCTCGGGTGCGTCGCCCTCGTCATCCAGGTCATCACGCGCCACACCCCCTTCGGCCGCCATCTCTACGCCATCGGTGGCAATGAGGAGGCGGCGTTTGTCTCTGGCGTGCCGGTGCAGCGCACGGTGATTGGAGCGTTCACGCTGCTCGGCGGCATCGTCGCCGTGACCGGTCTCATGCAGACGGCCTACGCTGGCGCCTCGACCACGACCGTGGGCGACTCGATGGAGCTCGACGCGATCGCGGCCTGCGTGATCGGCGGCACCAGCCTGCGCGGCGGGCGCGGCACGGTGCTGGGCGTGATCTTCGGGGCGCTCATCATGGCCAGCCTGCTCAACGGCATGACGCTCCTCGCCGTCGCGCCTGAGCTGAAATTCATCGTCCGCGGCGTGGTGCTCACGCTCGCGGTGTGGATGGACGTGAAGCTGGCGAAGCGCTGAGGCTCAGAAGAACTTCTTCGCCTTCTCGAAGAAGCTCTTCGAGGTCGGCTCGCTGGCGTCACCGCTGATGCGGGCGAACTCTTCGAGTAGTTTCTTCTGCTCCGCCGTCAGCGATTGCGGCACTTCGACCTGCACCCGCACGAGCTGGTCGCCCTGCCGGCCGCCGCGCAGCGAGGGCATGCCCTTCTCGCGCAGCCGGAAGGTCGTGCCGCTCTGCGTGGCGTGGGGAATCTTAAGCGACGCCTTGCCGAACAGCGTGGGCACCTCGATCGTGCCGCCGAGGGTCGCGAGTGTGAACTTGATCGGGATCTCGCAGAAGAGGTTGTCCTCCTGGCGCTCGAACAGCTCGTGATCCTTTACCGACAGCACGATGTAGAGGTCGCCCGACTGGCCGCCGGCGAGGCCGGCCTCGCCGTTGCCGGAGGAGCGCAGCCGGGAGCCGTTGTCCACCCCGGCGGGGATGCGGACGTTAAGCTTGGTCGTCTTGATCACGCGGCCCTCGCCGTGGCAGGCGGTGCAGGGTTTCTCGATCTTGGAGCCCGCGCCATTGCACGTCGGGCAGACCTGCGTGAAGGTGATGATGCCGCCGGAGCGGCGGACCTGGCCCGCGCCGCGGCAGGTTGGGCACGTGATCTTCTTTGAACCGGGCTCCGCGCCCACGCCGTCGCAGCGCTCACAGGTGGCGTGTTTGCGGAAGGAGATTTCCTGCTCCGCGCCGCGCGCAGCATCCTCGAGGGTGATTTCCAGGTCGTAGCGCAGGTCCGAGCCGTCGCGACCGCCACCCTGCCCGCCGCCGCCGCCGCCGAACATTTCGTCAAAAATACCGCCGCCCCCGCCGCCCTGCTGGCCGAACACCTCACGGAAAATATCAAAGGGGTCGTGAAAACCGCCCCCGCCAGACATGCCGCCGCGCCCGCGGGCCGCACTGGCGCCCGGGCCTTCGAATGCCGCGTGACCGTAGCGATCGTAGGCCGCGCGCTTTTCCGGGTCCTTCAGGATCTCGTAGCCATGGGAGATTTTCTTGAACATCTCCTCGGCCTCCTTGTTGCCCGGGTTTTGTCCGGGTGATACTGCACCGCCTTCTTGCGGTAGGCTTTCTTGAGTTCGTCTTCGCCGGCGGTCTTTTCCACGCCCAGCAGCTGGTAGTAGTCTTCCTTGGCCATGGGTGGGTCAGGCTTTGGCGCCGTCTTTGTTCCCCGCTCCGCTCGACACGATCACCGCGGCGGGACGCAGCAGGCGGCCGTTGAGCGAATAACCCGTGCGCACCACCGTCACGACATTGCCGTCCGGCTCCGTCGGGCTCGGCTGGGCGGAAAGGGCTTCGTGCAGATTGGCATCAAACGGCTGCCCCAGCGGGGAAATTTCCTTCAGACCGTGGCCCGCGAGAGCCGACTTCAGCTGGGTCAGCACCATCTCGACCCCGCCCGCCAGCGCCTTGAGGTCGGCGCCCGGCTGCTTGGCCGCATTCAGCCCGAGGGCCAGGTTGTCCATCACCGGCAGCAAATCCTCCAGCACACGGGAGGTGGCAAACTGGCGCAGTTCGTCCTTCTCACGCACGGCCCGGCGGCGGAAATTCTCCAGGTCGGCCACGGCGCGCAGGTAACGATCGTAGTTGGCCGCCGCCTCCTGTTTCGCATCGGGCGCAGGCGCGGCTTTCGCCGCGGACTCGGCGGGTGGGACAGGGTTGACGGTGTCAGTCGGGTCGGAATCGGACATAGGAAAGGATCAGCTAATTATGGTTTGCGGCTTTCTTCAAGCGCATCGAAGAATCCTTTCACCTTTTCCCCGGTTTTGCGGCCGAGATTCTTGAA
>QQNC01000067.1 GCA_003402695.1 Verrucomicrobiota bacterium
GGCTTCTGGATCAACTCCGGCTACGGCAAGTTTCGCCTCACCGGCTGGATTTTCGGCGTCCATCGCGAGCTCCGTCAGCTCAGCGCCACCACCGGCGTGCTCACGGAGAACCGTCTGGTGTATCCGAAGGAGCGGCCCGACGTCGCGGCCCATCTCACCGGCCACACCCACGCCCTCAAGTCCGGGTACTACGGTCTGGTGGACATCCGCCCCGACACCCCCAGCCCGGCCAACCTGAAAATCTTCGCCGAGACGGGTGACGGCACCCGGCCCCTCGCCTTCGCCCGCCGCATGTACCTGGACCGGCGCGACGAACACTCCGGCCCGATCCCGGTTTACCGGCCGATGCTGTTCGCCAAGGTCGTCGCCGCTTTTCTCCGCGGCTGGCTGCTGGGCCGGTTCCGCTTCGACAGCTGGAAGGAATCCCGGGGCGAAATCGCCCGGCTGCAGCACCATCTCGCCTCGACCATGGGCCGCGGTGACGCCCCGCCGGTTTCCGCCGCCATCGTCCGGCGCCGCGACCAGGATCCCTACACCCGCTGGGCCTGGCACAACCGCCTCACGCCGCGCCTGCGCACCGTCCTCGAGCAGGACGCGGCCGCCCTCCTTCAGGCCGGCGCCCCGCTCATCAGCGTGGTCGTCCCCGCCTACAACACGCCCGAGAAATACCTGCGCGAGCTGCTCGAGTGCCTCCGCGACCAGATCTACCCACGCTGGGAACTTTGCATCGCCGACGACGCCTCGCCACAACCCCACGTCCGCCGCATGCTCGAGGCCGCCGCGCAGGCTGATGCCCGCATCAAGCTGGTCTTCCGCGCGGAAAACGGCCACATCGCCCGCGCCACCAATTCCGCCCTCGCCGTCGCCACGGGGGAGTTCGTGGCCCTGCTCGATCACGACGACCTGCTGCCCCACGACGCCCTGCTGCATATCGCCCAGGCCATCGCCCGGCATCCCTCCGCCGGTTATCTTTACACCGACGAGGACAAGATCGACGACACCGGCCGTCGCTTCGACCCGCAGTTCAAGGGTGGCTGGAGCCCGGAGATGGCCATCACCCACAACTACACGCACCATCTCACCATCATCCGCCGCAGCCTGATCGAGCAGGCCGGCCGGCTCCGGCCCGAATTCAACGGCGCCCAGGACATCGATCTGTTCCTGCGCTGCTGGGAGCTCATTCCCGCCAGCGACGTCATCCACGTGCCGTTCATCGGCTACCACTGGCGCGCCCACCCCGCGAGCACCGCGACCCGCGGCGACCAGAAAAACTACCTCTTCGACGCCGCCAGCCGGGGCATTGCCGAGGCCGTCACGCGCCGGGGCCTGCGCGCGACGCCCATCCTGCCGCAACTCGCCAAGGACTACGCGCTCTGTCTCTACCAGTTGAAATGGGATCCCGTGATCCTGCGCGAGAATCCCGTGACGGTGGTCATCCCCACCAAGAATCGGGTCGAGCTGCTCCGCACCTGCCTCGACTCGCTCGCCCGCACCACGCCGCGGGAGTTCGTGAAGGTCATCGTGGTGGACGATCACTCCGACGACGCCGACACCCTCGGCTACCTCCAGACGCTGCCCGACCGCACCGACCTGCGCTGCGAAGTGCTCCACGCCCCGGCGACCCCCGGCGGCTTCAATTATTCGCGCCTGGTGAATCTCGGCACCGCCCGCGCCGACACGCCGCTGGTGCTTCAGCTCAACAACGACGTCGAGGCGCTCGAGCCCGGCTGGCTCGAGGATCTGGCCGGCTGGCTCACCGTGCCGGGCGTCGGCGTGGTCGGCGCGAAGCTGCTCTACCCGGATGGCACGCTCAACCACGCCGGCATCGCCCTCAGCCGGCATGACGGTCTCGCGCACGGCCTGTTTGAAAAAGCGCCGGCGGAGGACCTCGGCCACCTGTTCCTGCCGCACGCCGCGCGCAACGTCGCCGCCGTCACCGGCGCCTGTCTGCTCACCCGCACGGACCTCTACCGCCAGCTCCACGGCTTTGATGAGGAAAAATTCCAGGTCGCGTACAACGACGTGGATTACTGCCTGCGCGCGGCGGCCGCCGGTTTCCGCACGGTGTACTCGCCCTCGGCCGTCCTCCGCCACGTCGGCAGCGCCACCCGCGGGAACACCTATGCCGAGCGCGAGCACGTCGCCTACCTCGAGCGGCACGGCGGCTACCGCGACCCCCACCTCAGCGATGCGCTCGACTTCCCGCCGCGCCACCTGCCGCTCAACCCCTACCACCAGCGCTATGCGCAAACCGCCCGGCCGTTCCGCGCCCTGGTGCTCACGCACAACCTCAACTTCGAGGGCGCGCCCCTCTTCATCTTCGAGCTCGCCCGCTTCCTCGCCGAACAGCCGGGCGTCGCCGTGACCATCGCTTCGCCCAAGGACGGCCCGCTCCGCGCGCGCTTCGAGCAGCTCGGGCTCAAGGTCGAGATCTGGGACGAATCCGGTTTCATGAGCGCAAAATCCCCCGCGGAATTCGACGGGGCCCTCAAAAAGTTTGCCGCGTCGCGCCGCTGGGACGACATCGAGGTGTTCGTCTGCAACACCATGCTCACCTTCTGGGGCGTGCACCTCGCGGCGCACCTCGGCAAGTCCTCCGCGTTCTACATCCACGAGAGCAACGCCGTGAAGCGCCTGTTCGCGCCGATCCTCCCGCCGCTGATGCACGATACCGTGGCCGAAGCCTATCGCCTCGCCACCCGGGTCGTGTTCACCGCCCAAGCGACGCGCACGATCTTCGAGGAACTCAATACCGGCGACAATTTCCGCCTGCTCAACAGCTGGGTGGACTTCGCCCGCATTGAGCAGTTCGCCGCCACGCATGATCCGGCCGCCCTGCGCCGCAAGCACGGGCTCGATCCCGACGCCGTGCTGGTGGTCAACATCGGCTCCATCTGCGAACGCAAGGGCCAGCATATCTACATCCGCGGCATTGACCTGCTGGAAAAGGAGCTGCCCACGCTCTTCCCCGGCCGAAAAATCCAGTGGGTCATGGTCGGCGCACGCCCGGGCCTCTACATGGAGTCGCTCATGGAGGACATCCAGCTGATGAACCTCCATGACGTGAAGATTTTCCCGGAAACCGGCGAGATCTACGACTTCTACCGGATGGCCGACCTCCTGGTCTGCACCAGCTTCGAGGAGTCCTTTCCGCGTGTTCTGCTCGAGGCGATGGTCTTCGGCGACCGCATCGTCAGCACCGACGTCAACGGCATCCCGGAGATGGTGACCAACACCGACGAGGCTTACCTCGTGCCCGCCGGCGACCCGTTCAAGCTCGCCGCGGCCCTGAAGAAGGCGCTCGCCGACCACTTCGCGGGCAATCAAAAGATGCTCTCCATGGCCCACGCCCGCGCCGCCCGCAGCTACCACCAGGCCCGCGCCCTGCCCCAGCACCTGCAGATGATCCGCGAGGCCTGGCTCGGCTGAGCATGCCCCGGATGCACGAGACCGCCTTCAGTTTTTCGAATCTCGAGTCGCCCACTCCCGGCGACGCCCTACCGCCCGGGCGGCATATGCTCCGCGGCTGGGTGATGCCGAAACCCGGCGGCGTGATCGTGGATGTGCGCGCCCGCGTCGGCGGCCGCGTGTTTCCCGGCGTCCACGGGATTCCCCGCGCTGATCTCGCCGCGCATTTCCAGACCGGCCGGCCCGTCGCGCTCGCCGAGTTCTACGTCGTCGTCGATCTTCTGCCCGGCCCGGCCGCCATCGTGCTGGAAGCACTCGAGCTCGAAGGCCGCTGGTCGGTTTTTCAGAAGGTCCACTATTTTGTCACCTCCGCCCAGCCACCCGTCCACGTGGCCATGCCCACCGGACCGCTGCGCTGGCACGAATACGGGCGGGCGCTGCAAATCCTCCTGCGCGCCCAACGCCGCGAACCGGCCAAG
Organism: Verrucomicrobiota bacterium; assembly: GCA_003402695.1. Classification (GTDB taxonomy): domain Bacteria; phylum Verrucomicrobiota; class Verrucomicrobiia; order Opitutales; family Opitutaceae; genus Opi-474. The sequence goes on from QQNC01000067.1 coordinate 3,888, forward strand.
CCCCTCGCCGACCTCGCGCGCGCGGTCGCCGACGCCATTCCGTATCCCCGCGACCTGCGACACCCGCACCTCCCCTTTCACGGTCACCTCGACGAGCCCGCGGCCCTGACCCGCTGCGGCTTCGGGCGCAGCGCCGTGCTCGGCTACCTGTTCCACGAAACGCAGCCGATCAAGCGGGTCCTGGCTACCTTCGACCTGCAGGCCTGGCAGACCATCGAGCACACCCTGCCGTCCCCCGGCCCCGGCGCGCACTTTCCGTCCTTCGCCAACGCGAAAAACTGCGGGCTCTTCGGCATCATCGATGTGCCGGCCCAGCTGCCGGATCCGGTCTCGCTGCGACTCTATGCCGAGCTGGCTGACGGCAGCCTCCACCTCTGCCCGGTCCAGCGCAGCCTGTTTTTCACCAACGAGGACGAGAAGGCGCCGTATCCCCCGCACAGCACCGCCCGTTTCGCCACCACCCACGCCGCCCTGCAGGCCGCACTGCAGGAGCGCGGGGTTGAAGTGGTCTTCGATGCCGAGATGGAGGCCGAACTGGCCCGGCTCACCGCCGATTTCGCGGCGCGCGCGCCCCAAACCCTGCCGGCCGTCCCGCCGCTTCAGCCCGCCCCGCTGGCCAGCACCGCGCCCGCCCCGCGCCGTGTGCTGCTCGTCTCCCACAACCTCAACCTCGAGGGCGCCCCACTTTTCCTGGTGGATTACGCCCGTCATCTCGCGTCGCTCGGTTCACAACTCACCGTGCTGAGCCCCGCCGATGGCCCGCTGCGCGCGCGGTTCGAGGAGCTGGGCGCCAAAGTCCAGCTGACCGACGCCGCCGCGATCTTCGCCGCGCCGTCCACCGCCGCCGCGCACACGGCCATCCACGCGCTCGCCGCGGCCGTTGATTTTGCCGCCGCCGACCTCGTGGTCTGCAACACCTTCACCACCTTCTGGGCCGTGCACGCCGCCAAGGCCGCCGGCCGCCGCGTGCTGCTTTACGTCCACGAGAGCACGACTCCCGCCAGTTTCTATCTCGGCCGCGTCCACGCCGCGGTGATTGCGCTCGTGGACGAGGCCTTCGGCCTGGCCGACTGCGTGTCCTTCACGACGGCTTCGACGCGCAGCTATCACCTCGACTACGGCCGGCCGGCGAACCACCGGCTCACGCCCGGCTGGATTGACGTCGCGCGCATTGACGCCTGGCGGGCCGCCCACCCGCGCGAGGATCTGCGCACCGGCTTCCGGCTCAAACCCGGCGAACTCCTCGTCACGAACGTTGGCACCGTCTGCGACCGCAAGGGCCAGCATATCTTCGCCCGCGCCGTGGACCTGCTCTGGCGCCGCCAGCCGGAACTCGCGGCGCGCACCCGCTTCGTGATGCTGGGCGGCGGCGACACCCCGTTCGACCGCGTGCTGGCCGATTTGCTCGCGCAGCTCAACCGGCCCAATCTCATCGTGCATCCCTCGACGCCGGATTATTTCCCGTATTACGCCGCCGCGGACCTGTTCGTCTGCTCGACCTACGAGGAGTCGTCCCCCCGCGTCATCCTCGAGGCGATGGCCTGCGGCACGCCCATCCTCTCATCCGGCGTGCAGGGCGTGCTGGAACAGGTGCGGGCCGATCGGGAGGCCACGCTCATCCCGCCCGGCGACACCGTCGCGCTGGGTGAGGGCATGGCGAAGCTCCTGCTCGCACCCGCGACCGGCCGGACCCTGGCCGCCCGCGCCCGGACCCGGGTCACGGCCGAATTCGACGCTGCCATTCTCCTTCCCCGCCATGCCGCGCTCGCCAGCGCCGTGGCCGCCGGTCAAATCTGAGCCATGTCCGAATCACCCGGCTGGCAATTTGCCGTAGAAGTCCATCCCGCCGACTGGCACTTTCCCGCGGGCAAGACTTGGATCGCCGGGTGGCTCTGGGCGGGTGAGCACCGGTTTGCGACCGACCTGCGCGCCTGGCTCGACGGCCGGCCCATCCTCGGGCTGCACGGCCTGCCCAAACCCGGGCTGGATGAAAAATTTCTCCACCGGCCCGGCCCGCCCTACTCGGGCTTTGTCATCCTTCTCGAACCGCACCGCGGCGCGCGCGAACTCCGGCTCGAGGTCCGCGACGCGAGCGGACACTGGCATGAATTTTTCCGTACGCCGATCACGGTGGACGAACTGGCCTCGGCCGCCCCCACACCCGGCACCCTCGCCTCGCGCCTGGCGGGACTCGTGCCGGATCTGCTGCGGCTCCAGACCCAGCGGCCGCAGCAGGCCCTCGCCGCGCTCGCCGACGAGGTCATCTCCGCCGCGCTCGCGGAGCCGCTGAACTCCCTGCCCGTCCCTCCCTTCCACGGCGCCCTCGAGGAACCGCGCGAGACCGGCTGGCTGCGCTACGGCCGGCTGTCCGTCACCGGCTGGCTCGCGCATCGCACGGCGAAGATCAAGCGGGTCACCGCCCTCGCCGACGCCGTCCAGGAATCCCTGCTCCTCCACGGCCTGCCCCGCACGGACGTGAGCGATGTGTTCGCCGACCTGCCCGGCCGGAACCAATCCCAGTTCATCGGCCATGTGGACTTGCCGGCCAACCAAAGCACGCCGGCCCTGCTGAAAATCTTTGCCGAGTTGGAAAACGGCGAGAAGCACCTGGTGTTCGCCCAGCGCTTCACGCCGCGCGTCATCGCCGGCGCGGACATTCCCCTGCCCCCGCTGTCCCGGCGCACCTTCGCCCGCGTGGCCTGGGCCCTGTATCGTTCCGCCCGCCGCCATGCCCTGCCGACCGGTGAACCAGGCGCCCTGTTCGCGGCCAGCCGCACCGCCTGGCATCACTACCGTTCGGAAGCTCCCGCCCGGCCCCACTCGCACCGCGCCAAGACCCTCGCGCCCGCCGCCAGGGGCGTTGCCGGCCCGCTCCGCATCCTCCTCGCCACGCACAACCTCAACTTCGAGGGCGCGCCATGGTTCATTTTCGAACTCGCGCGCCATCTGCTCGCGCAACCGGGCGTGAGCGTCCGGGTGGTGTGCCCGCAGGAAGGTCCGATGCGCCGTGTGTTTGCCGACGCCGGCATGTCCGTCGAGGTAATTGACCTGGCGGCAGCCTTCGCGGCGCCCACCCCTGCCGACTTTGACCGTGAACTCGCCGCGGCCGGCCGCGGCCTCGATGTGGCCGGCACCGATCTCTTCATCGCGAGCACCATGGTTTCGTTCTGGGCCGTGCACCTGGCCAACGCGGCGCACAAACCCTCCGTGCTGTATGTCCACGAGAGTTCGGCCATCCGCCGGTTTTTCGGCCCGCTGGTGGCGCCGGCGCTGTTTCCGGTCATCGAGGACAGCTTCCGCGCCGCGACGCGCGTGGTCTTCACCGCCGATGCCACCCGGACCGTGTTCGACTACCTCGACGGCGCGGGAAATTTCCGGCTGCTGCCCAGCTGGGTGGATGGGGGGCGGATCGACGCCTTTGCCAGCGCGCACGACAAGACCGCCCTGCGCCGCAAGCATGGGCTGGATCCGGACGCCGAGCTATTCGTCAACATCGGCTCCGTCTGTGACCGCAAGGGCCAGCACATCTTCATTCGCGCCATCGAGCTGCTGAAGGAGGAGCTCCGCTTCACCTACCCCGGACGCAAAATCCAGTACGTCATGGTGGGCGCACGGGCGGGGATGTACCTCGACACGCTCAAGCAGGAGGTGGCGCTGCACGGGCTGGACCAGGCGGTGTTTATCCCGGAGACCGGGGACATCTTTGATTTTTACCGGCTCGCCGACATTTTTGTCTGCACCAGTTTCGAGGAGTCGTTCCCACGCGTGTTGCTTGAGTCGGCCGTCTTCCGCCTCCCGATCGTCACCACCAACGTCAACGGCATTCCCGAGATGCTCGCCGCGAACGAAGCCTGGCTGATCCCGCCGGGCGACCGCTACCAGCTGGGTGACGCGATGAAGCAGGCGCTGGCCGCGCACTACGCTGGCGACACCACCCGCGCCGACCGCGCGCGGACCGCCGTCCTGAAACGCTTTCACGTGGACCAATCCCTGCCGCAACACCTCGCCCTCGTGCGCGAGGCAGCGGCGCAATCCGCCTGAACCGCCCCATGCTTGCGCTGGACCACGGGCTCCGCCTAGGTTGTTCGCTCGCAACATGAACGAAAACGACGCCTACCTTTTTGACATCGAGGAGCCCAAGTCCTGGGTCTTCACGGGCGAGCCGGTCTGGGTCAGCGGTTGGTTTTTATCCAAGATTGGCGTGGGCTTTTCCGATGTGCGCGCGGTCATTGACGGCGTGCCGTACCTGGGCATCTACGGCGTCCCGCGCGAGGCCATCGAACTCCAGCACCGCGGCTGGGTCGGCCTGCCCCATGCGGGATTTTCCCTGCAGGTGAGCCCGCCCCGCGGTGCGAAACAACTGCAGATCGAACTGCTCGACAAGGGCGGACGCTGGGTGGAGATCTGGCAGACGAAAATTCAGGTCACCGGCGCCCCCGCCGCCGGCGCCCAGTTACGCCCAGAAATTGTGCCCGATCAGTTGCGGAAGCTCCTGCAGGCCCGGCGCGCCGATCCCACCGCCGACCTGCGGCCGCTCGCCCGGCAACTGGCGGTGGAATCTTCGACTGTCATCCTCAACACCCTCCCCAACCCGCCCTTCTTCGGCGCTTTGGAGAACCCGCTGGTTTCCGCCGGATCCCAGTTCGGCAAGCTGAAGGTCGAGGGTTGGATCATCCACCAGGAACAGCGGATCAAGCGCCTGATCGGCACCACCCACCCGCTCGTCGAGAATGAAATGGATTACGGGGACCGCGTCCGGAAGGAAGCCGGCGAGCTGTTCCCGAATCATCCCACCGCCGGCCGCTCGCAGTTTTTCGGCATGGTGGATATCAACGAATCCGCCGGTGATCCCGCCTATCTCCAGATCTTCGCCGAGCTGGAGGATGGCACGCGGCACCTCGTGTTTGTCCGCCGGTTTTACCAGCGCGGCTGCAACCAGCTGGAACGCCCGCTGCCCGCGTTCAGCCGCGGCGAGTTCCTCAAGGTCGCGGGCCTGTTCCTCGCCGGCTGCCGCGCGAAAAAAGTCGCCCTCGGCCCGCTTGACCAGCTCTGGCAGGCCTGCGCCAAGGCCTACGAAAATTTCCGCCGCTTCGCCCCGGCGTCGCTCGCCCACCTCGCGTCCGGCCCGCGTGAACCCTACGCCGCCTGGCAGCAGGCCAACCGGATCACGCCCCAGCTCCGCGCCATTCTCGAGACCTCGGCCCAAAACCTGGCCCCCGGCGGCCCGCGGTTTGTCCTGCTGCTCGACACCCGCGGTTGCACCGCCGCCCAGCTGCAAGCCGCCGCCGACTCCTTGCTCGCCTCGATTTATCCACAGTGGGAGGCCTGGTTTGTCGGTGATGTGCCGGCTCCCGGCGGCGATCCGCGCCTGAAGTCCACCGCCGCGCAGGACGCCCCCGAAGTAATCCGCGCGCTCAATGCGGCGGTCGATTCAGCCCAGGGCACCCACGTGGCCCTGCTGCGCGGACACTCCCGGCTCTCGCCCGATATCCTGCTGGAAATGGCGGAACAGGTGGCCGCGAATCCGGCTTTGGAACTGGTTTATTCCGACGAGGACCGGATGGACGACTCCGGGGTGCGGACCGAGCCCAATTACAAACCAGACTGGAGCCCGGCGCTCGCCGACTCCGGACTTTTCCCCGGGCAGCTGAGTGTCGTCCGGCGCGAGCGGTTCCTCGCCCTGGGTGGATTGCGGGCCGGGTTCAGCCGCGTGGCCTGGTTCGATTTACTGCTGCGCCTGGGCGACCATCTGCCCGCGTCGCAGGTCGCGCATATTCCCCTCATCGGCCATCATCTCCCGGCCAGCGAGCCGCGCGAGACCGACCCGTCGCATGCGTCGGTCGAGGAGTCGCGGCAGGCCCTCGTGGAGACCGCGCAGCGCCGGGACCGGCCCGGTGAGCCCTTCCTCTCCCAGACCGCCCATCTCCGCCGCCGGCGCTTTCACCAGTGGCGCGCGGACCCGGGGATTCTGGCGCAGCTGCCGGTCACGATTGTCATCCCCACCCGCGACCGGCTCCACCTGCTGCAGGAATGCATCGAGCTGCTCGACGAGACCGTGGACTGGCGCCACGCGAAGCTGATCATCGTGGATGACCATTCGCGGGATGCGGATGCGGTACGTTACCTCGAGAAGATCCAGCGTCGCACCGACCTTAGCTGCCAGGTGGTGCGGCCGGCGGACCGGAGCGCTCCCTTCAATTATTCCCACCTCGTCAACCTGGCGCTGCCTCGGATCGACACCCCGCTCGTGCTGCACCTGAACAACGACGTCAACGCCCTCGAGCGCGGCTGGCTGGAGGAGATGGCCACATGGTTCATGCAACCTGACGTGGGCGCCGTCGGGGCCCAGTTGGTCTATCCCGACAAGACCCTCAATCACACTGGCATCATCATCGGCCCGCATGGCGGCCTGGCCGACACGCCTTTCGCCAAGGTTCCGCCGGGCGACGTACCGGTCAAATGGCATGCCGTGGCGCGCGAAGTCTCGGCCGTCACCGGCGCGTGTCTCATGACGCGCACCGCACTTTACCGGGAACTCGGCGGTTTCGACGAAACTCATTTTGGCGTGGCCTACAACGACGTGGACTACTGCCTGCGCGTGCGCGGCGCCGGCCACCGTATCATCTACACGCCTCAGGCCAAGCTCATGCACTGGGGCAGCGCGACCCGCGGGGTGACCTTTGACGAGCAGGAACATGTCGCTTTCGTGCGGCGCTACCCCGGTTACCGCGATCCCTATGTGAGCCCGCAGCTGGAGCTGACCGGCGGACGCCTCGCCGGCCACGGCGACCGTTTCGCGCGCCCGGGCCGCGCCGGGAAGCTCCGCCTGCTGCTCATCACGCACAACCTCAACCTCGAGGGGGCGCCCTTGTTCCTGCTCGAGTATGCGACCTACATGGCGAAAGAGGCCGGCTTTGCGCTCGAGATCCTCGCCGCCCAGGATGGACCGCTCCGCAGCGCCTATGAGGCGCTCGGGGCGCACATCACGCTGGTGGACACGGAGCCCTTGTTCACCTCGCCGGACGACGAGATTTTCGATGACCGCATGGCCGACATCGCCAGCCTGGTGCCGTGGGAACGCGTGGACCTTGTGGTCTGCAACACCCTCATGAATTTCTGGGGCGTGCACCTCGCCCGCGCCGCCGGCAAGCCCTCCCTATTCTACATCCACGAGAGCACCTCCGTCTTCCGCTTCTTCGAGCAGAAGCTCGCGCTCAAGCTGCACTACCTCGTGGCGGAGGCGTTAGAGTCAACCACCCGGGCGCTGTTCCTCTGCGCGGCCACGCAGGCCTATTACCTCGATTACGCCCGCCACGGCAATTTCCGGATCGTCCCCAGCTGGATCCGCCTCGACGCCATCGACGAGTTCCGCCGCACCCAGACCCGCGCCGGCCTGCGGCGCAAGCACGGCCTGGCTGAGGACGAGGTCGTCATCGCCAACATCGGCACCGTCTGCGAGCGCAAGGGCCAGCACATCTTCGTGCGCACGATCGAGCATTTCAACCGGCACTACGGCCGGCATGGGAAATTTCGCTTCCTGATGGTCGGCGCCCGGCCGGGCATCTACCTCGACCTGCTGCAGCGCGACCTGGCCCGGCTGGGTCTGTCCAATGTCACGCTGGTGCCGGAAACACGCGAGGTGGCCGACTTCTTCGTCGCCGCGGACGTCTTCGTTTGCTCGAGCTATGAGGAGTCGTTCCCCCGCGTGGTGATGGAGGCGATGGCCTTTCACACCCCGATGGTGACCACGGATGTCCATGGCATCACCGAGATGGTCGGCCAGCGCCAGGACGGGTATCTCGTGCCGCCCGGCGACCCGGTGGCCTTGTCGAAGATGATCTGGACCTGCCTGGCGAAGGAGCGCAGCGGAAAGTCGCTGACCTCCACGGCCTATTCCAAGGCCTTGCGCTATTACGACTCCACCCGGGTGCTGCCCCGGCACGTGGATTTGGCCCGGGAGGCTTGGCTGA
>QQNC01000068.1 GCA_003402695.1 Verrucomicrobiota bacterium
AAATCGAAAATCGAAAATTTCCGCCCCCTCGTGGGCCCGCATCCGCCTGTTCGCGATGGACGTGGATGGCATCCTCACCGACGGCACTGTCCAGATCTCGTCCGATGGCACCGAGACAAAGTCTTTTTCCATTCTCGACGGCCTCGGCCTTGTGCGCCTGAACCGGGCCGGCCTCGCCACCGCCTGGATCAGCGGCCGTGCCTCCGGCGCCACCACCGGGCGCGCCACCGAGCTGAAAATCCCGCATCTCATCCAGGGCCGCACCGACAAGCTCGCCGCACTTCAGGAACTTGCCGCCCAACTCAAGCTCGGCCCCGCCGAGTGCGCCTACATGGGCGACGATGACATCGACGCCCCCGCCATTGCGTGGGCCGGCATCGGCGTGTCGGTCCCCGGCGCCATGCCCGCCGCTCTCCAGTCGGCCCGCCTCGTCACCCGTCGCGCCGCCGGCCACGGGGCCGTCCGGGAAATCTGCGAACTCCTCCTCGCCGCGCGTGTCGCACGCTGAACCCGTGAAGCGCCTCCTCCGCCCGCTCTGTCTGTTCGCCTGCTGCGGCTTCACTGGCGCGGTCGCGGCCGAGACGCTCGCCCCCGCTATCAACTGGGTCGCCCCGCTGTTCACCAAGGACAATTTCCGCTCGATGACCGTCCGCGGCGCCCGCGCCAGCTTCCCGGCCAACAACGAGGTCGCCGTCCTGGACCTGAGCCTCACGGTCTTTTCCGGTGACGCCACCAGCAAGGTCGAGACCGTCATCCTCGCCTCGACCGCCACGTTCCTGCCCCGGGAAAGCCTCGCGCGCGGCGAAACCGGCGTCCGGGTGATCCGCGATGACCTCGAGGCCGCGGGCGACCACTGGAGCTACCACCACGCCCAGAAAAAGGTTTCACTGACCGGGCGCGTGCGGATAGTTTTCAACGCCGAGTTCACCAACCTGCTGAAATGAAATACCCGTTCACTTTTCTCTGCTGCTTCCTGGGCCTCGTGGCTTCCGCCGCGGCGGCCGTCCCCGCAGGGCAGAAAACCACCCTCGACTGCGACCATGCGGAGATGTGGAGCACCGGCAACGAGACCCGCGGCGTCTGCACCGGCAACGTCACCCTCATCGGCACCGACCTGAAGATCCTGTGCGACCGCCTGGAATTCACCGCCCTCGGCGTCGGCGACAAGACCGCCACGCTGCCCACGCTGGACAAGTTCAAGTACATGCTCGCCACGGGCCACGTCGTCATCACCCAGGCGGACCGCGAGGCCACCTGCGGCCGCGCCGAGGTCCTGCCGCACGAGGACAAGGTCATCCTGACGGAAAACCCTGTGCTCATTGACCACGGTACGGATTGGACCAGCGCCGGTGAGAAAATCACCCTGCTCCGGGGCGAGCGCCGCGTGATCGTGGACAAGTCCCGTGTCACCGGCCCCGCGCTCAGGAATCTCGGCTACGAGCAGGACAAGCCGGCCCCGCCGGCGGCGGTCAGCCGGCCCCAACCCACCCCGGGCAAATGAGCACGACCGTCGCCGCCCCGACCGCCCCGGCGGAAATCCGCACCGCCGGCCTCGTCAAGGCCTACGGTCCGCGCACCGTCGTGAACGGCATCAGCCTGCGGTTCACCGCCGGCGAGGTCGTCGGCCTCCTCGGTCCCAACGGTGCCGGCAAGACCACGACCTTCTACATGATCGTCGGCCTCATCCCGGCCACCTCCGGCCAGGTGACCCTCGACGGCACCGACATCACCAAGTTGCGGATGCATGAGCGCGCCCGCCACGGCATCGGCTACCTGCCGCAGGAGCCGTCGGTCTTCCGCAAACTCACCGTCGCGGAGAACCTCCTCGCCATCATCGAGACGATGAACGTGCCGCGCGCCGAACGCACCGCCCTGGTCCAGCAGCACCTCACCGAGCTCAGTCTGGACCACGTCGCCGGCCAGAAGGCCTACACCCTCTCCGGTGGCGAGCGCCGCCGGCTCGAGATCGCCCGCGCCCTCGTCTCAAAGCCCAAGTTCCTGCTCATGGACGAGCCGTTCGCCGCCATCGACCCGATCTCCGTCGCCGAGGTGCAGAAGATCATCCTCCGCCTCAAGGCCCGCGGTATCGGCGTGGTCGTCACCGACCATAATGTCCGCGAAACCCTCCGCATCGTCGACCGCGCCTACCTCATCAAGGAGGGCAAGGTCCTCACCGAGGGCACCGGCCAGTTCCTGATCAAGGACGAGTCGGCCCGGAAATACTACCTCGGCGAGGACTTCGATCGCACCTTGAATCCGTGGGCCGAGAAGGCTTGAGTTTCCGCGCCCCCCCGCCCCCATGCAAAAAGCCATCCACGGCATCACCGTCGCGCACTTCCTCGAGACCTACCGCGACAAGCTGAAGCTGGAGGTCGTCACCGGCGAGGCCGGCCTGCACCGCCTCATCCGCGAGGGTAGCATCAACCGCCCGTCGCTCGCGCTCACCGGCTTCTTCAAGTATTTCGCGAACAAACGCATCCAGGTCCTCGGCGCCGCCGAGATGACCTACCTCAAGACCCTCTCGCAGAAAAAGCAGGTCGAGATCTTCCAGGGCATGGTCGAACGGCACATCCCCTGCCTGATCCTCACGCGCAACTACAACCCCACGCGCGCGCTGCTGGTGGTCGCGCAGGAGATGAACCTGCCCATCCTCCGCACGCCGATGATCACGATGAACTTCGTGAACCTTGCGACGCTCTGCATCGACAACGAGTTCGCCCCCAACGCCACTGAGCACGCCACCACCCTCGACATCAAGGGCGTCGGCGTGATGCTCCGCGGCACCAGCGGCGTCGGCAAGAGCGAGTGCGCCCTCGCCCTGATCGAGCGCGGCCACTCCCTCGTCGCCGACGACCTCACCGTCATCAAGCTCCTCGACGAGCGCGAGCTCATGGCCACCAGCCGCCCGCTCAACCGCGGCTGGATGGAGTGCCGCGGCATCGGCATCATCAACATCGCCGAGATGTTCGGCGTGAAGTCCATCCGCCTCGAAAAACGCATCGACCTCGTCGTCTCCCTTCAGGAATGGACCCCCGAGGTCGTCGAGGAACGCACCGGCCTCGAGGAAAATTATTACGCGATGCTCGGCCTCAAGGTCCCGCACATCGAGCTCTTCGTCCGCCCCGGCCGCGACATGGCCCGCCTCGTCGAGGTCGCGGCCCTTACCCAGGCGCTGAAGAAGATGGGCCACGACCCCGCCAAGGATTTCAACGACCGCCTCATCTCCTTCATGGCCCGCCAGAGCGCCGACAAGGTCCTGCCCATCCGGCCCATCGACCGCGAAGAACACCCGCTCGGGTCCTGAAGCCGTAGCGGGCAGTGCGGAGCGAGGAGCGAGCATGCCTGAAGTTCGCCGCTGACCACCGACCCACTTCTTCCGGCTTCAATTACTACTCGCTACCCGCTGCTGACTCCTCGCTACTTCTCCGCCATGCCCGATCCTTCCCTCCGTTCCGACGGCCGCACCCCCGCCCAGCTCCGCCCCATCACCTTTGAAGCCGGCATCGCGCCCCATGCCACGGGCTCCGTGCTCGTCAGCTTCGGCTCCACCCGCGTCATCTGCTCCGCGATGATCGAGCCCAAGGTGCCTTCCTGGATGCGCCAGCAGGGCGTCAAGGGCGGCTGGCTCACCGCCGAATACTCGATGCTACCCTACTCGACCCTTGAGCGGAAGCCGCGCGACATCTCCAAGGGCAAGCTCGACGGCCGCACCGTCGAGATCCAGCGCCTCATCGGCCGCTCCCTGCGCGCCGTCATCGACCTTCAGAAACTCGGCGACAACACCCTCTGGATTGACTGCGACGTCCTCCAGGCCGACGGCGGCACGCGCACCGCTTCGATCACCGGCGCCTACCTCGCGGCCCGCCTCGCGGTGCAAAAGCTCATCGACGAGCGGCGTATCGCGGAAAACCCCCTCGCCGATTCCGTCGCCGCCGTGAGCGTCGGCCTGTTCGGCGGACGCGAACTGCTCGACCTCAATTACGTCGAGGACAAGGACGCCGAGGTGGACGCCAACGTCGTGATGACCGGCCGCGGCCAGTTCGTGGAGGTCCAGAGCAGCGGCGAGGAATCCACCTTCTCCCCCGAGCAGCTGACCAGCCTGCTGGCCATGGCGCAAACGGGCCTGAAGGAACTCTCCGCCATCCAGACCGCGTTCCTGACGAAGCAACTGCTGCAGCGCTAGGCCTTCTTCGGCGTTGCCCCCGCCGGCCTGACCTCGCCGAAGTTCCCGCTCTCGCACGCGCGGACAAAACTCTCCGTCACGCTCTTCAGTTCCTCCCAGCGCGCCCGGATCTTCTTGGCCTCCTCCGGGGTGATCTTGTTGTCCGACGCCGAGGTCGCGATCGTCGTGAGCATGTCCGCGAACTCCTCGACGATGCCCGTCGTCAACGGGATCAGCTGGCCCGGATGGTTCAGGCTGGCGGGGTTGCGGATGAAAAACCCGCCCGTCTGCTCCGCCACCCATTGCGCGATGCGCGCATCGCCCGTGGCCTTGATCAGCTGGCCGACGCGGTCCAGCGGGTTGTTCGCCCCGCTGCCGGAGTCATCCGACGGCGGCTCGGCCCACTTGTAGATCAGGGAAAGTGACAGCTGCAGGTCCGCCGCGATCTGCTTCGCGCTGGTTTTCTTGAAGATCTCCCGAAGCACCTCGTGTGATTCCATGGCCGGCGAGCGTGCCGATGCCCGGGACGAACGCAACCCCTTGCCACGCCATCGTCCCGCCATCCGGGACGAAGGAGGGTGCGCCTTCGGGCGGGATGAAACCCCGCCAGCCACTTTTTTGCGTGCCTTACCGAACCCGTTTCTGGCTTACTGATCCCTTCCATGAACATCCACGAGTATCAGGCCAAGGCCTTGTTCGAGAAATTTGGTGTCCCCGCGCCCAAGGGCGCGGCGGCCAAGTCCGCCGCCGAGTTCGACGCCGCCCTCGCGTCCCTCCCCGAGGGCGCGACCATGGTGAAATCCCAGATCCACGCCGGCGGGCGTGGCAAGGGCACGTTCACCAACGGTTTCAAGGGCGGTGTGAAATTCTGCCCGACCAAGGCCGAGGCGAAGGAAAAGGCCGCCGCGATGCTCGGCAACACCCTCGTCACCGTCCAGACCGGCCCCGCCGGCCGCAAGGTGCAGACGGTCTACTTCACCGCCGCGAGCGACATCAAAAAGGAATACTACCTCGCCATCCTCCTCGACCGCGTCACCTCCCGCCCCGTCATCGTCGCCTCCACCGAGGGCGGCGTCGAAATCGAGAAGGTCGCCCACGATTCGCCGGAAAAAATCCACAAGGTTATCGTCGATCCCGCGTTCGGCCTCGCCGACTTTCAGGTGCGCGAGCTGATCTTCGCGCTGGGCCTCACCGGCGCCGAGGCAAAGAACGCCGCCAAGCTCATCCGCAACCTCTACACGATGTTCTGGGAAACCGACGCCGCCATGGTCGAAGTCAACCCGCTCATCACCACGCCCACCGGCGAGGTCCTCGCCCTCGATGCGAAGGTCTCCTTCGACGACAACGCCCTCTTCCGCCACCCGGAGCTCGTCGCGCTTCGCGACCTCAATGAGGAGGACCCGAAGGAAATCGAGGCCGCCAAGGCCAGCCTCTCCTACATCGCCCTCGACGGGAACATCGCCTGCCTCGTCAACGGCGCCGGCCTCGCGATGAGCACGATGGACATCATCAAGTACTTCGGCGGCAGCCCGGCCAACTTCCTCGACGTCGGCGGCGGCGCCTCGAAGGAGCAGGTCGTCGCGGCGTTCAAGATCATCCTCGGCGACCCGAACGTGAAGGGCATCTTCGTCAATATTTTCGGCGGCATCATGGACTGCAACGTCATCGCCCTCGGCATCGTCGAGGCAGTGAAGGAAGTCGGCCTCAAGCTCCCGCTGGTCGTCCGCCTCGAGGGCAACAACGTCGTCGCCGGCAAGGCCACCCTCGCCCAGTCCGGCCTCGCCCTCGTCAATGGCGACACCATGGCCGACGCCGCCCAGAAAATCGTCAAGCTCGTCGCCTGAGGGTTGGCCCACGAATTACGCGAATCACCACGAAATCAAACCTCGACCCTCCGTATTCGCGTTCATTCGCGCAATTCGCGGGCCAAAGCCGATGAGCATCCAAGTCAAAGAACTCGCCTTCGTTCTTCACCCGGTCACCGACGTGCCACGCGCGCGAAAATTCTACGAGGACCTGCTCGACCTGAAGGTCGGGATGCAGATCGAGTTCGCGCCGGGCAAGTGGTGGATTGAGTACGATATCGCGGGTCAGGCGCTCGCCATCACCAACGCGATGCCCGGCAAACCCGCCTCCGCCCTCGCCTTGGAGGTCGCCGACCTGACCGCCGCGCTCCAGGCGGTCGAAGCCGCCGCGTACAAGATCGTCACCCCCATCGCGGTCTACGGCCAGTGCCGTATGTTCCAAGTCGCCGATGCCGACGGCAACGAGCTCACCCTCCACTCACGCAAACTCCAGGACTGATTAGTTCACCCGTTCTCCCAACTCCGATCTACGATCTCCGCGCGCAGCGCCTTTTCCCATGTCCATTCTCATCTCTCCCGATACCAAGATCATCGTCCAGGGCATCACCGGTGCCTTCGGCGCCAAGCACGCCCAGCTCTCGCTGGACTACGGCACGAAGGTCGTCGCCGGGGTCACCCCGGGCAAGGGCGGCCAGTGCTTCGAGCACAACGGCGCCAAAGTGCCGATCTACAACTCCGTCGCCGACGCCGCCAAGGCCACCGGCGCCACCGTCTCGGTCATCTTTGTTCCGCCGCCGTTCGCGGGTGACGCCATCCTCGAGTGCGTCGACGCCGGCCTCGACCTCGCCGTCGCCATCACCGAGGGCATTCCGATCAAGGACATGGTCCGCGTGAAGCGCGCCATGGCCGGCAGCAAGACCCGCCTCGTCGGCCCGAACTGCCCCGGCATCGTGACGCCCGGCACCGGCAAGGATTCCAACGGCGGCTGCCGCATCGGCATCGCCCCCGGCTACATTCACCAGAAGGGCCACGTCGGCGTCGTCTCGCGCTCCGGCACCCTCACGTACGAGGCGGTGTTCCAGCTCACCAGCAAGGGCATCGGCCAGAGCACGTCTGTCGGCATCGGCGGCGACCCCGTCAATGGCACGTCGCACCTCGACGTGATCAAGCTCTTCAACGCCGACCCCGACACGCACGCCATCATCCTCATCGGTGAAATCGGCGGCAACGCCGAGGTCGAGGCCGCCCGCTGGATCAAGGCTCACTGCAAAAAGCCCGTCGCCGGTTTCATCGCGGGCGCCACCGCCCCCGCCGGCCGCCGCATGGGCCACGCCGGTGCGATCGTCGGCGGCGCCGAGGATACCGCCGCCGCCAAGATCGCCGTCTTCAAGGAGTGCGGCATCGAGGTCGCCGTCACCCCCTCCGACATGGCCGACGCCCTCCTCCGCTCCGCGAAGGCCAAGGGCGTGACGCTGAGCTGATCAGCGCCGCATCCACTGTGGGTTGCGCGCTCGCGCGCAACCCGGGGCGCCGTCAGCGCCCGACCTGCGCCTGTTCGCTCTCGTCGATCCTGCGGTAAAGATACCACTCCCAGCCCGACAGCGGCGCATGGAGAAAGGGACGGGGAAATTGCTCATAAACCCTTCCTTCCGCATCATGCACCGTCGCCGGCGGTACGGGCGTGCTTTCATCTAGGCGGTGCAGGAACACCCATTGCACTCCCCCCGGCGGCGGCTGGTTGGCGGAAAAATAGCGTAGTTCGTGTCGGGGGCCCACCGCCGTCTTGTAGTAGTCAATGACGGTGAAGTTCCGGAAATCCGCATCGCTCGAAACGGTGATCACACCCGGCGGCGAGTGGTCGGCGACGTAGCGCAAAGCCGCGGAATAAAGGCCGCGCCCATCGGCCACCAAGCGAAGCGTGTCCAGGGTATTACCCAGGAAAAATCCGGCCAGCAGGACCGTGACCGTCACCCTCGCACCGCGCTGGGCATGCCAGAGGCGCGAAAGCACATAGGCCACGACCAACAGGCCCAACGCCGCGCTCACGATGAAATACCGCGGATAAAGCAGCACGAAGCGGCTGGAGCAGAGACCGACCGCCGGGGCGACGAAAATGCCCACGGCAAAAAATCCGGCTGCGGCGCGGTCTCTCCGCCAAAGCCAGCCCAAGCCTAGCAGCGTCACTCCGACGAAGACCGGCAACGCGAGCCACACCCCGGTCCCACTGGGAAAACCCAAGCTGAACGCCGCCAGCGTCCCCAGCACCTCGGCCAGCGCAAGTTTGGGGCCGCCGCCAATTTCGATTTTGCGGACAAAACCCAGGTAATAAATTCCCAGGAACACCCACGGACCGAGGTGCCAGCAAACCAAGTGTACCCATCGGTCGCGCCAGCTGGTCCAGTGCTTGATCAGGACTGCACCAGACCACACCAGTCCGGCCAGCATGATTTGAAACGTCACTAGGTGCGACAACAGGCCCAACACACAGGCAACCCCATAAGCCGCCGCCCAGCCACCCGCCGGCCGCTCCCGCGCATGGCCCAGTGCGTAAACGGCCAAAAAAACAAACCCAACCGCCGGCGCATAGCCGCGCGCCTCGGACGAATAGTGGATCAAAAAGTACGATCCCCCGACCAGCCCCGCCGTGAGCAAACCCGCCACTTGGGCCCGTCCCGCCTCCTCGTCGGGGTGCAGCTGCAGATAAAGTCGCCGGCCAATCAGCCCCGCCAGCCCGACCGCCACCGTGCCCGTGAACCACGACAGCAGCCGATACGCCCCCTCCGCCTGTCCCGGCCCGAGCAGGTAAAGCCACAGCGAATTGAGCGGGTGGTTGTTGTCGTGCCAGAGCCGGGTGACGATTTCCGCCGGGGAATGGAGCGCCTGCACCAGCCGCAGCGACCAGATTTCATCCAGCCACAGGTCATTCCAGGCACAGCCCAACCGCACCGCCCCGAAAACAGCCACGATCGCGACCAACGCCCAATAAAATCCCCGGGAGGCAATCGGTGTCTGGGTCGGGGGTTTCATGCGCCGGATCCGCCGATTGAGTCCGAAACCGCTGCGCTTGGAACCACAAATTCGGCCCGGCTTTCACGCCTTGCCCGCCACGCACCGCTACGGCTTAACCAGTCCATGCGTCCCACTCTCCCGCGCCCCTCCGCGTGAACGTCTCCGGCCAAGCCTTTCGCACCCTCTGGCCCGCTGCCGACGGCACGGCGGTCGAGATCATTGACCAGACGCAGCTGCCCCACACCTTCGTCACCGCCCGGCTCGCCACGCTCGATGACGCCGCCCACGCCATCCGTGCCATGCGGGTGCGTGGCGCCCCGCTGATTGGCGCCACCGCCGCGTGGGGCCTGTGGCTCGGGTTGCGGACCGATGCCTCCAACGCGGGCCTCGCCCACGCCTACGCCACACTGCTCGCGACGCGCCCCACCGCCGTCAATCTCCGCTGGGCCCTCGATCGCGGGCGCGCCCACCTCGCCCCGCTTGCTCCCGCCGCGCGAGCTGCCGCGGCCCATGGGCTCGCCGTGGAAATCTGCGCCGAGGACGTCGCCCTCAACCGCGCCCTCGCCGCCACCGGCCTGCCGTTGATCCGCGCGATCGCCGCCAAGAAAAAACCTGGCGAGCGCGTCAACGTCCTCACGCATTGCAACGCCGGCTGGCTCTGCGCCGTGGATATCGGCACCGCCACCGCGCCCATCTACGCCGCGCACGATGCCGGCATCCCCGTGCACGTCTGGGTGGATGAAACCCGCCCGCGCAACCAGGGCGCCAGCCTCACCGCGTGGGAACTGCTCAACCATGGCGTGCCGCACACCGTCATCGTCGACAATGCGGGCGGTCATCTCATGCAGCGCGGCCAGATCGACCTCGTCATCGTCGGCACCGACCGCACCACGGCGACCGGCGATGTCTGCAACAAGATCGGCACCTACCTCAAGGCCCTCGCCGCCCGCGATAACGGCGTGCCGTTCTACGCCGCGGTGCCCTCACCCAGCATTGATTGGACGCTGCGCGACGGCCTCCGCGAAATCCCCATCGAGGAACGTTCTGCGCGCGAGGTGACCCATCTCACCGGCCGGCTCGCCGACGGCACCATCGCATCCGTCGGCCTCACCCCCGAGGGCAGCCCCGTGGCCAACCCCGCCTTTGACGTCACCCCCGCCCGACTCGTCACCGGCCTCATCACCGAGCGCGGCGTCACCGAAGCCTCCGAAGCCGGCCTGCGCCGGTTATTCCCCGAAGTGTAAGTTGTTTTCATTCTTATTTTTAGAGGGAAATCCCGGGCTGAATCCGGGCGTTAAGGACAAATTAGTCCCAAAAAAGACTGGACGGCATGGGGAGTGCTGACACGGTCCCACTTGCATCAGGAACGAATCGGCCCTCCACAAGCCGGTTCTGCCAACCGGGCCGGGAGCGGCCACGGTGGATCGAATCCCTCGGGATTCGGATGTGCGGAACCCGCAAGGGCTCCGAACCAAAAGCGCTCCCGAAGACGGAACCGATCTGATGCCTCAGATCGGTTTTTTGTTTTCACCCCCTGGTGCGCGAACCTGCCAACCACAGAACTCACGCATCATGTCCAACCTCACCAAACTCCCCGGAATCCGCGTCGACGCGGAGAATCCCAACCATCACCTGTGGGACAACCACGGGACGTGGTTCCTGCACTACACGGTGCATCCCACCTCCTTCACCAAGGAGCGCATCCGCCGCTCGCTCGGCACGAAGGATGTCAAAATCGCCCGCGAGCGCCGCGACAACTTCTTCGCGCACCTCGCGTCGGAGGCCGCCAAGGTTCCCGCCGCCGCCCGCAAGGAAGCCGCCGCATGAGTTCAGCCGTCCGCGTTCTCCATTTCGCGCGCTTGCCTGACAGCCAGGCTCCCGGCCCCCGCGGCCAGGAGCCCGTGGTCAGCGTGCTGCTGGATGAACAGCCGGACCCGGTTGGCTTGATCGTGCGGCAATTTCAGGCCTGGCACCACCTGCTCGCCGATGGCACGCCGTCGGGACTGATCAGCACCCTCTCCCGGCCAGATCTCGAGCAGCAGATCGCCCGGTATTACTTCGGGCCCGAACCCGGGCTCAAAAACACGGATCCCGTCCTGCCGCTGGCCATGTAAAGGTGGCGGGCGCTGGCCCGATCGCCGCATTCGCCAACGGGAAAATCGGGCTCCTCGCTTCGGTCTCAGCCCGTCACCCGCGACGGTAAGAGCGCCGCGTCCTGCATGCCGTGGATGATTTTCTTGTCGGGCGGGCAGAAGGTCGCGAGGGCGCCCGAGAGCCTCACCTGGCCACCCACGACAAAATAATACGGACACAGCCTCAGCCGGCCATCCACCTCTTGCGCGGCAAATGGCGCCTCGCGCCCGTACACGCGGTGGCCGACCCGGCGCGGCTTCTTGTAGGTCTGCAGCAAATGCAGGTTCGTCGGGGCCAGTTCGACGGCGTTGGTGATGCCTTCCTGCCATTCCTCACGCGAACAGTCGCTGCCGAGGATCACGCTCCGGGCGCCCCACGCCGTCTCGTGATAGCCGGAAATTTTCACGATCAGGTCGCGTTCCTTCTGGGACGCGCCGGCCAGTTCCCGCCAGTCGCTCAGCGCCCGGCCCCCCGCGTGCGGGCCGTCCAGCATCGCCCCCGGTGGCAGCGGCGCCGGGTCCAACACCCACGAGGGCGGGATGAGCGCGCGCAGCAGCTTGAGCGTCCGTCCGCTGAGCGCCTCCGCCCAGAAGTCCTGCAGCCGGCGGTGATGAAACAACGCGAGGGAGAGTTTCTCCTCCTG
>QQNC01000069.1 GCA_003402695.1 Verrucomicrobiota bacterium
CGAGAATGGATCTCCTCCGGCTCATCACCTGCGGCAATGTCGACGACGGCAAGAGCACCCTCTTGGGCCGGCTGCTCTACGACACGAAGTCCATCTTCGAGGACCAGTGGGCGGCCGTGGAGCGGGCCAGCGAGCGCCGGGGCGACGCCGGCCCGAACCTCGCGCTGCTGACCGACGGCCTGCGCGCCGAGTGCGAGCAGGGCATCACCATCGATGTCGCCTACCGCTATTTTGCCACCCCGCGCCGCAAGTTCATCCTCGCCGACTGTCCCGGGCATTTCGAGTACACCCGCAACATGGTCACCGGCGCCTCCTCGGCCCACCTTGCCCTGCTGCTGGTGGATGTGCGCCACGGCCTGACCGAGCAGACGCGCCGCCATGCCTTCATCGCCTCGCTGCTGCGCATCCGGCACCTGATCGTATGCGTCAACAAGATGGACCTCGTGGATTTCTCGCCAGCGGCCTTCGTGCAGGTGCGCGAGCAGTTCATGGAATACGCGGAACGCCTGGACACCGTGGATATCCAGTTCATCCCGATTGCCGCGCTGCACGGCGACAATGTCGTCGAGAAATCCCCGCGCATGCCCTGGTACGAGGGTGCGCCGCTGCTCTACACGCTCGAGACCGTCTACGTGCGCAACGAGGCCAACCACATTGACGCGCGCTTCCCGGTGCAAACCGTGCTGCGGACTCCCGGCGCCGCGAACCCCGGATTTGTCGGTTACGCCGGTCAGGTCGCCAGCGGCGTCTTCCGCCCCGGTGACGAGGTCGTGCGCCTGCCCGGCGGCGGCGGGGCGCGTATTACCGCCATCCGCGGGCCGTCGGGTCCGGTCTCCGAGGCGTTCCACCCGATGTCCGTCGTGCTGGAACTCGATCGCTCGCTCGAGTTCAGCCGCGGCGAGATGTTGGCCAAGCCCGCCAACCTGCCCACGACGGGCGCTGACCTCGAGATCATGCTCTGCTGGCTGTCCGAATCGCCCCTCGACCCGGCCCGCCGCTACCGGGTGCGGCACACCACGCGCGAGACCGCGGGCCGCGTGGCGGCGGTGCGCTACAAGCTTGATATCACCACCCTCCATCGCAATCCGGACCCCACGCCCCTCGCGATGAACGAGTTCGCGCGCGTCGCCCTGCATACGGACGTCCCGCTATTTTTTGACAGTTACCGGAAGAACCGGCAGACTGGCAGCTTGATCCTGATTGATGAGCTCACCAACACCACCGTAGCCGCCGGCATGATCCTCTGACTTTGCATGAGCAACGATCCCGTCATCTCCGTTGAGCACGTCAGCAAGGCGTACCGCATCTGGAACAGCCCGTCTTCGCGGCTGACTGCACCGGTGCTCGAGGGTGCGGGCGGGCTCATGGCCGGTTCACCCGGGCAGTGGCTCAAGGACCGCGCCGCGCGGAGCTATCGGGATTTTTTCGCTTTGCAGGATATTTCCCTGACGGTGAATCCCGGGGAAAGCATCGGCATCATCGGCCGGAACGGCTCGGGCAAGTCCACCCTGCTCCAGATCATCGCCGGCACCCTCCAACCCACGGTGGGCCGTGTGACGGTAAACGGGAGGGTCGCCGCGCTCCTCGAACTGGGCAGCGGGTTTAATCCCGACTTCACCGGCCGGGAAAACGTCTATCTCAACGCCGCCGTGCTCGGCCTGTCCCGCCGCGAGGTGGATGAGCGCTTCGACCAGATCGCGGCCTTCGCCGACATCGGCGACTTCATCGAGCAACCGGTCAAGACCTACTCCAGCGGCATGTTCGTGCGTCTGGCTTTTGCGGTGCAGACGGCGGTGGAGCCGCAGATCCTGATCGTCGACGAGGCGCTGTCGGTCGGGGACGTTTTCTTCCAGCAGCGCTGCTACGAGCGCATGCGGCAGCTGCTCGACAGCGGGGTGTGCATCATCCTCGCCTCCCATGACCTCGGCTCGGTGCAGCAGTTCTGCCGGCACACCCTGGTGCTACGCCGCGGCCGGGCCGCCTTCCACGGCCCCTCGGCCGAGGCCACCAAGGTGTATTTTCAAATCGAGCAGCAGGAGAAGGTCGCAGCCTTTGCCGCCCACTCCCCCGCGCCGGCCCTAGCGTCAGCCGAGGCCAGCGCACCACCCTCCCTCCTCAACTGGCCGTCCAGTGAGGTACTGCCCCCAACCGAAGGCGTGCGCGCCATCGGTAACGGCTGGGCGCGCTGCACGGTCCTGGCCGTTTGTGATGCCCAGGGCCGGGCCCGGCAGATGTTCCAGCAGGGTGAAACCGTGTCCGTCTTCTACGAATTTGAGATCCTGCACGACATGGAGTTCTGCTTCGGCTGCGTCACCCTGCGCGACAAGACCACGCAGGCCGTGCACTCGAAGATCACGCTCCAAGATGGTCTTCGCACGCCGGCGCGGGTCACGGCCGGTACGCGGCTGCGGTTTCGACAGGACACGACCCTCAACCTACATTGCGCCGACTACACGTTGGATATCGCCCTCGAGATGATCACCGCCGACCTGCTCGCCCTGCCCGGCATCACCTATGCGGATTTCATGCGCGCCCAACTGCGGGTATGCGAACTCCACGCCGTCGCGAGTATTGGGATCCGGCTACGCGAGGAAACCGCGCCTTTCCAGCTGCTGCATTTCGGCATGGCGGGCCTGCCCAGCCGCTCCATGGTGGACGTCATTCCTCCCTCCGCCTAAGCCATGTCGCCTCCGCTGCCGCCCAATAGCTTTTACCTGCTTTCCTACCCGCGCTCGGGCAACACCTGGCTGCTCAACTCGCTGGGCATGCTGATCAACTGCGTGGCCGGCGAGGCTTACACGCAAGACCCGCAGTTGTCCGAGCGACACGGCGAACTCGGCCCGGATTTCAATTTCCGCTGCAAGCCTCTCCAGCGCCCGGACCAGCCCATCTGCATCAAGTCGCATGACGACATGGGGGTCTTCCGGAACCAATATCCGCCGGCGCCGGTGGTTTATCTGGCGCGCGATGCGCGGGACTGCCTACTGAGTTTCTATTTTTTCCGCCAGGCCTACCCGAGCCTTCTTGCCGAGCAGCTATCCACCACCCTCATCCATGGCACCCCGGTGCAGCTTTCCCGGGGCAGCTTTGATCCCGCCTTCCGCGCCGAGGACTTCGCGGACTTTCTGCGGCTCGAAGCGCCGCTCTGGGCGGCCCATGTGACCGCGGCCCGCCAGAACCCGTCCGTCTGCTTTGTGACCTACGAGGAGCTGAAGGCTAATTTCGTTCCCACCTTGAACCGCATCGCCAGTTTCCTGCAACTGCCCGTCGCCCAGCCGGCCAGGGAGGTGGATAAGGTTTATCACAGCGGCTTCGCCAAGGTATTTTCAGGCAACAACCGAGATTTTTTCCGCCGCGGCCAAGTCGGCGACTGGAAGAACTGGTATCAGTCAACGCATGTCCGGCTGTTGGACAGCTTGGTCGGGCGGGAGCTGCGCGAACTGGGCTTTGAGCCAGATCTTCACTGGGCCTCGCACTATACACCAACCCAGCCCGTTGGCTGAGTCCTATCCTCCTCATCCGTCGATTCACTTGAATTATTTTTGCACGCATCTGGACGCCGGCCAACTGCCCAGGGTAGTGGCGCTACATCAGTCCTTGCTCACGCACGGCGGCGATTTTCAGCTGTTCGTCCTGGGACAGGATCCGGCGACGGTGAATGCGTTGGGTGCGACCGGCCTGCCGCATCTCCACTCGCACTCCGTGGCGGAATTGATCGGAAACCATCCCGCCCTCGCCGCCGCCCAGCAGGATCGAACGCCGGTAGAATTCCAGGCGACCTGCACACCGTGGCTGTTGCGGTACCTGCTCCCGCAGATTCCCGCCGGTGAGCTGCTGTCCTATGTGACCTCTGCGGCATATTTCTATAATTCACCGCAGGTAATCTACGATGAGATTGGTTCCACTTCCGTGGCCTTCACGCCCCCCCATCCGACGCTGGGGGCAGAGCCCCACATTACCTGGGTCAGCGTGCGGCACGATGCCTCCGGCCTAGAATGCGCCCGGCAGTGGGCTGAGGCCAGTTTGGCGGAGGAGTTCACCCCAACACGATTGGACGGCGACTCCGGCCCAAAATTTTTCAAAGCCTGGCGTGTCCGACATCCGGCGACTCGCATGATCACGCATCCAGGTGCCGGTGTTTCGCCAGCTAATCTCGCTGAGCGAGCTCTCAGCCTCACGGGACAAGCCCTCTTCGCCCGCGGACAGTCCGTGATTTTCTACGATTTCGGCGATTTGGCCAGTCTCGGCCACCAGCTCTACGATTCCGGTCTGCAGCGCCACGGCGTCGCGCCAGACACCCTGCTTCGCGAGCATGTTTACAGGCCTTACCTGCGGCAATTGAGTAGCTCGAAGGAAGTCGAGCCGGACATCCTGCCCCCGCGCCGGGATGATGACCCTCGGTGTGGAGCGATCCTGACCGGCCTGCTCGCCCGGGCCGGCGCGGCGGAAAACGACCGCGCCGACGCCCTGCGCGCCCTGGAGAAAAACCGCGCCGACGCCCGCCAGGTAATCACTGACGTCCTCGCGAAGCAGGTGGCGCTCGACGGCTACACCCGGGAGGTCGAGCTGGAACGCGACCAGCAGCGCCAGGCGCACTTCGACACGAAACAAAAGCTCCTGGCCTTTCACGAGGACCTGGTCCGCAACGTCGCCTACATCAAAACGCTCCACGCCAAGGCCGACATGGTGCAAAATGCCGCCGTCGACCGGGAAGCTTATATCGCCAAACTCAATGAGCAGCTCGCGCGCCAGCAGAGCGGGGGCAGCGGGCCCGACCTAGGGGAATTTCAGCAGGCGTTGGAACCCCATATCCGCGATCTCCGGCGCGTCCTGGTGGCCAAATACCATCCCCGGCTGCTCCCCTCGATTCTCTGGCTGGCCTCACTGGGTATCGCCGTGGAGGTCCTCTCCAGTCCGCCCGAATTGGCAGGGGCGCCGCGGGGACCGGTGCATTTTTGGGCCGAGTCCCTGTGGGAATGGCTGGGCGGCATCAACAGCTTGTTCAACGAGCAGGGTTATCAGTTGGCCAATGCGGACGTGGGAGCCGGCATCGCTCAGGGCACGGTCCGCAGCGGCTGGGATCACTACCAGCGGTTCGGGCAGCGCGAGGGCCGGACGACCGGCGCGCCGCATTTCCGCGCGGGACTCGCCGATGCCGACGCCGTGCTGTTCGACAGCGCCGACGCCGGTCCGATTGTGCCCTGCCTCTTCGGGCGCCTTCAGCCCCACCAGCGTCTTTTCATCAGCAGCTGCTTCAATCCCGCCACCGTCTGGTTGCCGCCCGAAACGGCCCGCACCATCGTCATTGGCGATTTGCTGACCTGCCCTCAGCCGCCCCGGGTCTGGATCGGGCCGTGTCTGCCCTCCGCGCTGCCGGTGTCCCACCGGGCCGCTCCCGGTCCGGACCAAATCTATCCCGCCCTGCCCACCCAGCAGGCCCTATGGCCCAAAATCTCGGTGGTCACGGTGAGCTTCAACCAAGGCGCTTACCTCGAGGAGACCCTCCGCTCCGTCCTCGACCAGAATTATCCCAACCTGGAATACATCGTGGTGGACGGCGGCTCGACGGCCGGATCCGTCGAGATCATCCGGAAATATTCCGACCGGCTCGCCTGGTGGGTCAGCGAAAAAGACGAGGGCCAGTCGCAGGCCCTGAACAAGGGTTTCGCCAAGAGCACCGGCACCCTTCTGACGTGGCTGAACAGTGACGACCGGCTTGCGCCGGGCAGCCTCTTCACGGTGGCCCAGCAATTTCTCCTCCATGATCCCGACCTGGTGGCCGGCCGCTGCGCGCGCGTCACCGACCGGGAGCCGCAGCCGCACCACGTCCATCGCTCCGTCCTGACCTTCGGCCAGCTCCAGCCCCTGCCGCTGACCGAGCTGCTCGACCTCGACCGCTGCTGGCTGCAGGGGTGGTTTTTTCACCAACCGGAAGTCTTTTTCCACCGCCGGATCTTCGAGCGCGCCGGAGGCCAGCTGCGCGAGGACCTTTACTACAGCATGGACTACGACCTGTGGGTGCGCATGGCCAAGGCCGGGGCGACGATTCTGCCGCTGCCCGAAATCCTCGCCATCTTCCGCGAGCACGGGAAACAAAAAACCGGCGGCGCGCACGTGCCCTACTTGCCGGAACTGCGGGCGGTCAATGCCGCCCACCGCCCACCGTCAGATCCGTCCACCGCCTGACCGTCCACCGTTCCGTCATGTCCTCCACCTCCGAAATTTTCCCTACTTGGATCGCCGGGCTCCGCAAATGGCACGGCTGGCTGCAGCTGTCGGCCGAGCGCGCCTACATGCACGCGGAAGAGGAGTACAACAGCCACTATGGCGTGGCCGCAGTCGAAACACGCGAGGGGGAGGGATTCTGCAATCTGCTGCAGGCGCAACAAATCGACACCACCGGACCGGCGCTGGAGATCGGCTGCGGCACCGGCTATCTCTCCTTCGGACTGGCCCGGCACTATCCGGGTCCCGATTACCTGATCACGGATCCGTCCCCCACCTTTCTGCGGCTGACGCAAAGCCAGTTTGCCCCTGATTTTGCCGGGACCACCCGCCGGCACTACGCCGTGTTCAATGCCGACGACGCCGCCCTCCTGCCGGCCGGCATGTTCTCGGTGATCGCCCTGCGCTCCACGCTGCACCACATCCTGAAGGTGGAGGATTTCATTGCCGCCTGCGCCCGCGCACTCCGGCCCGGCGGTGCCCTCGTCATGGGCGCCGAGCCGTGTGAAACCGGTTTTCTGCTGATGGCCGCGGTGGCCCAGTCCATCCCCCACACGCTCAAGGCGGCCGGGGTTGAAATACGTCCCGCCTGGACCGAAAAGCTGAACGACTTCACCAGCACGGTGCAATTCTGCTGCAACCGGGACATCGACAAGACCAATGGCGAGGACAAGCACTTCTTCGGCCCCTACGAGCTGGGCCGCCTCGGGGAAGCGCACGGTTTGCGCCTGGAGTTTCTCCCCACGGGCTCCTTCCAGGATTTCGCCCCGCCCTATGCCTCCGCCTTCCACTGCTTCAGCAGTTTTTTCCTGATGTACATGCAATTCTGCATGCGCTTCGAGGACCCCTTCATGGCGGCGATCCGCGAGCACCTGAAACCCCAGCTGAAGTTCATCGATGACTGCTACCGCAGCCATCCCGGGCCCGCGATCAGCAGCCTTTTCCTGCTCAAGAAGCCCCGCACTGGCGCCGCCTGACTTGGCCGGGGAGCCTTTCAACCCGCCCGGCCTTCCTGCCCGGGGTCGCCGTTATTCGGCTGGCCTGTCCCGTGCAATCCCTTCCTTTCAAGGGATTCCCATCGCTGGCTTGCAGGGACTCCGGAACTTGGTGTGATTAGACCCCTGCCTGCCCACCGGTCTCCTCCATGCGATATTTCTGCACTTATTTTGACGCCAACTACCTGACGCGCGGTCTCGCGCTGCACCGGTCGCTGGTGGCTCATGCCGGGGAGTTCGAGCTGACCGTGCTGTGTATGGACGGGGCCACGGAAACCGCTCTGCGCGCGCTGGCCCTGCCGCAGGTCCGGCTGTTGCCGGTGGCGGAATTGATCACCCGGTATCCCGCGCTCGCCGCCGCGCAGTCCGACCGCACGAAACTGGAGTTTTATTTCACGTGCACGTCATGGCTGATGCAGCACCTGCTGCCGAAACTGCCGGCCGGCGAGCTGCTCACCTATCTCGACGCCGACCTGTATTTCTTCAGCTCGCTGCAGCCCATCTACGCCGAGATCGGCGCCGCCCCGGTGGCCATCACCCCGCACCGTTTTCCGGCCTCGCTCGCCCACCTCGAGCGCTACGGCAAATTCAACGTCGGCTGGGTTTCCCTCCGCCATGACGCCACGGGCCAGGCCTGCGCCGCCGACTGGGCCGCAAAATGCGCCGACTGGTGCTTCAACCTGCTGGAAGCCGACCGCTATGCAGACCAAAAGTACCTGGACGCGTGGACGGAAAAATTTCCCGGCACGGTCAGCCTGCAGCATCCCGGCATCAATGCCGCGCCCTGGAACGTCAAGGATTGCACCTTCACCACCGGCAAGACCGGTGTCCGGATCAACAAACAGCCGCTGATTTTTTATCACTTCCACGCCTTGAGCCACCTAGGCCGGCACCTGTACGACCCCAGCCTGTACAAATACGACGCCACCGTGACCCCGGGCCTGCGGGAGTTGGTTTACCAGCCGTACCTGAAACTTTTGCAGGGTCCCGCGGCCCCCGCCGGCGAAACACCGGACCTCCTGCCGCCGTCACGCGC
Source organism: Verrucomicrobiota bacterium (assembly GCA_003402695.1). Classification (GTDB taxonomy): domain Bacteria; phylum Verrucomicrobiota; class Verrucomicrobiia; order Opitutales; family Opitutaceae; genus Opi-474. The sequence continues at coordinate 8,257 of QQNC01000069.1, forward strand.
TGACGACCCGCGGAGCGAACTGGCGTTGACCCACCTGTTCGCCGTCCTGCAGGCGTGCGAGCTCGATCGCGCCGCCCGGCTCGTCGGCCTGGAGAAGATCCGCCAGTCGTCCCAGCAAGCCATTGAGGAATCCCGCGGCGCGACCAAGCAAACCATCCGGTTTTTGCGCGAAGTGGAGAAGGACCGCGACGAGTCCCAGCGGGCCATGAACCGTTTCCAGCAGGACGCGCGGGATCAGTTCGCCGCCACGGAACAAACGGTGGCCTTCCTGCGTCAGGTCGAGGCCGACAGCGCCGAGCGGCTAAAATCGATCAATTTCCTGCAGGACAAGCTCAAGACGGCCTATGCCGACCATGAGCACAACGTGGCCTACATGCAGCGGATGGACGCCGAAATCCAAGCCCACCTCAAAATTGCCGCGGACCGCGATGCGGTGATCGCCGGGCTAAACGAACGGCTCCGGGCAGCCACGGAGGAGCTGCAGCAGAAATCAGAGGCGGTCGCGCAGCTGGACTACAGCGCCGTGCGCGCCGCACTCGAACCCTACAGCCGCAATCTTCGCCGGGTCGCCGTCGTCAAATTTCACCCGCGGCTGCTGCCCCACATCCTCTGGCTCTCGTCCTTGGGCACCATCGTCGAGGTGTACGGCAGTCCGCAGGAATATGTGCGCAGCCGTTTCGGCCGGTTGCACTACTGGGCGGAGTCGTTTTGGGACTGGCTCGGGGAGATCGACAGTCTCTTCAACGAAAAGGCCTACCTCCTCGAGAACCCCGACGTGGGCACCGCCGTGGCGGCCGGGCACCTGCCCAGCGGCTGGGATCACTACCAGCTGTTCGGGGAGCGCGAGGGCCGGAAGGTCGGCAACGAAACCTACTGCACCGGTCTGGCCGAGTTCGATGCCGTGCTCTTCGACGCCTCCGACCGCGACACCTTGCTGCCGTGCCTGCTCGGCCGGATGCAGCCGCACCACAAGCTTTTCATCACCCACTGCCCGCCGACCGCGGACTGGCTGCCCCCGGATGCCGCCCGCGTGAGCATCCTCGGCGACACCCTCGTCTGCCTGCGCCCCCCATCGACCTGGCTGGGGCCGCGTCTGCCCACCAATCAGCTCGCGATCCACTGGCCCAACGTCCGGCCCCAGGATGTCTATCCGCCCCGTCCGGCCCAGCCGGCGGAGTGGCCCAAAATCTCCGTGGTCACGGTCAGTTATAACCAGGCCGCGTACCTCGAGGAGACCCTCCGCTCGGTCCTCGACCAGAATTATCCCAACCTGGAATACATCGTTGTGGACGGTGGCTCCACCGACGGGTCGGTTGAGATCATCCGCAAATACGCCGACCGCCTGGCGTGGTGGGTCAGCGAAAAGGACGGCGGCCAGTCGGAGGCGCTCAACAAGGGCTTCGCGCGGGCCACCGGCCGCATCCTGACCTGGCTCAACAGCGACGACCGCCTCGCCCCCGGCAGCCTGTTCACCGTGGGCCAGACCTTCCTCTTGCATGACACGGACATGATGGTCGGTCGCTGCGCCCGCGTCATGGACCAACAGGCGCTGCCGCGGCTCATTCACCGCAGCACGCTGCCGCTCGGCCGCATCGTGCCCCTGCCCCTTCATGAGTTGCTGGACCTCGGCAACTGCTGGCTGAAGGGCAATTTCTTCCACCAGCCCGAGGTCTTTTTCACGCGGGACCTCTTCGACCGCGCGGGCGGCAAGGTGCGAGAGGACCTCTATTACAGCATGGATTACGACCTGTGGGTGCGCATGGCCAAGGCCGGCGCCCGCATCCTCGCCCTGCCCGAGATCATCGCGATCTTCCGCGAGCACGATAAACAAAAGACCGGCGGGCTGAATGTCCCCTACCTGCCCGAGTTGCAGGCGGTCAACGCCGCCCACCGCTGATTTTCCGACCGATGTCATCCCCCGCCGACAAATTCCACGCCTGGGCCGAGACCCTGCCGAAATGGCACGGCCTGCTGCAGGTGTCGCCCGATCGAGCTTACGCGCACGCCGAGGAGGACTATGACAACCAATACGGCGTGACGGCCAAGGAGGCCGAGGACGGCGATGGTTTGTGCCGGCTGCTCCAGACGCACCAAGTCGACACCACGGGCCCGGCCCTGGAAATCGGCTGCGGCACCGGCTACCTGACCTTCGGCCTCGCCCGGCATTATCCCGGGCCCGATTTTCTCATCACGGATCCGTCGCAGGCGTTCCTGCGTCTAACCCAGCGCCACGTGGGCAACGACGAGTATCCGGCCCGCCGCCATTTCGCGGTGCTCAACGCGGACGACCTGGGTCAGCTGCCCCCGGAAATGTTCTCGGTCATCGCCATGCGCTCCACGCTCCACCACATCCTCGGCGTGGAGGCCTTCATCGCCGCGTGCGCGCGCACACTGCGGCCTGGCGGCGCCCTGGTCATGGGCGCCGAGCCGTGCGAATACGGCTATGTGCTGATGGGGGCCCTGGGCCAGACCATCGCACCGGTGCTGTCGGCGGCGGGGGTGGAGCTTTTGCCGGTGTGGAAAAAGCAGCTGGGCACCTTCGTCGACACCATCAAGTTCTACTGCCGCCGCGACCTCAACAAGGCCACGGCCGAGGACAAGCACCTCTTCAATCCCCACGAACTGGGCGAACTCGGAGCGACCCTCGGGCTGCAGCTGAAGTTCTTTCCCAACGCCACGTTTGGCGACTTCGCCCCGCCTTTCAAGCCGGAGTTCGTCAGCTTCACCGTCTTTTTCCTGAATTACCTGAAATACTGCATGCTCTTCGACGCGGAATTCCTGAAGCACATCCAGCGGCACCTGAAACCCCAGCTCAAATACATCGACGACTGCTACCGCAGCCACGTCGGCCCGGCCATCACCGGGGTCTTCCTGCTGAAGAAAACCCCCGTCGCCTCTGCGTCATGATTCCCGTGACCGACCAACGCCGCACGCCCGACCTGCCCCGGCGCGTCCTATTCCTCAATGACGTGGGTTTCCAATATGGCGCGGGCATCGCCCAATCCCGGCAACTGGAATGCATCATGGGCCTCGGCATCGAGGCCGGGGTGCTCACCTGGGCCCACGGCAATATCCAGCTGGAGAATGTCGCCACGCGCGTGATCATCCCTGAGCTGTGGCTCGGGATCCGCGAGGTCAACTCTCTCGAGGGCGGGAAAGAGCTGTCGGACGAGGCGGTCATCGCCGGCCTGCTCATGGAAGTCGCCCGGTTCAACCCGGAGGTCATCATCGTGGGCAACCTGCACGCCGCCCGCTGGCCGTTCCAGCTGCTGCCCGCCCTGCGCGGCCTCGGCTGCCGGGTGCTCGCGTTCCTGCACGACGCCTACCTGTTCACCGGCCGCTGCGCCTACCCGGGGGACTGCACCCTTTACCTCACGGGCTGCAACGCG
>QQNC01000070.1 GCA_003402695.1 Verrucomicrobiota bacterium
GAAACCCTTGGCGTAAACGTGAAGAGCGGCTGGCAGGCCGACTCCTTCGGCCACACCGCCGGCCTGCCCGATGTGCTCGCCGCCGGCGGCGTGGAGAATTTTGCGTTCACCCGCCCCAACCGGGAGGATTTCATCCTGAAGACCCCTGCCTTCTGGTGGCACGGCCGCAGCGGCGCCAAGATCCTCGGCTACCGCGCGCCCATCGGCTGGTACGGCTGCGAGCGCGATGAAGTGAAGCGTCGCTTTGACGAACTCGTGCCGTACGCCAAGACCTCCAAACTACGCAACATCGGCATGTTCGTCGGCCTCGGCAACCACGGGGGCGGCCCGAGTCGCCAGATCGTGGCCGATGTCCACGCCTGGGCCGCCGCGCATCCGGACTTCGAGGTGCGTTTCAGCGGGCTCAACGGTTTCTTCAACGCCCTCCGGCGCGAGGTGGCCGCCCCTGACGGACCAAAACTCGATAACATCCACGGCGAGCTGCAGTACTGCCAGCGCGGCTGCTATTCGTCCGTGATGCGGTTTAAGCATCCTTACCGCCGCGCCGAACACGAGCTGCTCCGCGGCGAGCGCACCACCGCACTGCTGGCCAACGCCGGCCTCGCCCCCGCCACGGACCTTTCCAAGGCCTGGGAATCCGTCCTCTTCAACTCGTTCCACGACATCCTCCCCGGCTCGAGCATCGAGCGGGCTTTCGACGAGCAGATCGACGAGGTCGGCGGCGCCCGCCACGCCGTGCGCCACGACACGTTCCTTGCGCTCAACCATCTCGTGGGCCGCGTCCGCATCGCCCTCCCCGCCGTCGGCCACGACCGGCCCAAGGCCGTGCCCTTCCTCGTCTGGAACCCGCACCTGCGCCCCGTGCAGACCTTCGTCGAGATCGAGGCCTGCCTCGATCACCGCCCGGTCTGGCAATACAAGGACCGCGCCGAAAAACTGCCGCTCGAGGTCCGCGTGGGCGGTAAGCGCGCCGCCTTCCAGATTATCGAGACCGAGCACGAGTGCTTCCCCGAACTCGCCTGGCGCAAGCGCGTGGTCGTACCCATCACCCTCCCCGCCGCCGGCTGGAATCTCGCCACCGTCGGCTGGGTCGAGGGTTCGAAATCTCCCGCGCTGCCCCGCACCGCCACCGGACGAGGCAATTCCATTCGCAACGACTTCTACCAAGTCACCGCCAAGCCCGGCGCCGGCGGCATTCAGGTCCGCCACCGCGGCCGCTCGCTCTTCGGCGCCCGCGGATTGCAGTTGGACACCCTCGCCGACAACTGGGGCTCGTGGGGCTCGATGAACGAGTCCGCCCCCGGCGTCCGCCTCATCGAGAAAATCGGCCGTTGGAAAATCACCCGCGTCGCCGTGACCGAGAGCGGCCCGCTCCGCGCCGCCCTCGTCGTGCGACTCACGACCAACCGCGCGCACGTTGACCTGACCTTCCAGCTCACCGCCGGAGTCGAGGAGGTCGCGATCGACGCCCGCGTCTTCACCGATCTCGAGGCTGCGCGCATCAAGCTCATTCTCCCCGGCGCCCGCGCCGTTGAGTGCGAGGTCCCCGCCGAGCGCGTCAAACGCACGCTCGAAGGCGAGGCCCCGATGCTCCGCTGGGTGCGTGCCCGCGATGGACGTAACGGTTTCTCGGTCGTGAGCGACGTGCTCGCCAACTACGACCTCGAGGGTGGCGACCTGCGCGTCACGCTCGCCCGCGCCAACCGGTACTCCTGTGCCGAGAACCTCGATCAAAAGACGACTTGGTGGCGGCCCACCACCGACCGCGGTGAACTCCGCGAGAAGCTCACGCTCCTCCCGCTTTCCGCCCCCGTGGTCGAAGCCGCCGAGCTGCTGAGCCAGCCGCCGCTCATCGCCATGGGTTGGGAAAACCGCACCGGCGACCTCCCCATCTCGGGCTCGCTCGCCACGCTGACGTCCCCCGACGTGCAACTGCTCGCCCTCAAGTCCGGCCCCGGCGGTCGCGGCCTGGAACTGCGCGTCAAGAGCTACGCCACGTCGCCCCGCCGGCCCGTGCTCAAACTCGGCCAGAAAACCCTCCGCCTTCCCGCCGTCCTCCCCGGCGAAGTCGCGACCTTCCGCATCGCGGGCGCCTCCGCCCGCAAGGTCATGCTGGGCCGGTAAATTCCTCGGCCACGAAAAGGCACAAAGAGGCACGAAAAATTCTCCACTGTAGGGGTGCAGTGTTGCTGCGCCCGTCTTCTCGCAAACATGCCTCACATCGAACTCACCACGATCATCGCTGCTCCGATCGAAAAGGTCTTTGATCTCGCACGCAGTATCGACGCCCATGCAGCCAGTCAGACCAGCCATGGTGAAAAGGCCGGGGCCGGACGAACCTCCGGGTTGATTGAGCAAGGCGAGGAGGCCACGTGGGAGGCCGTGGATCTGGGAGTGCGCCAGCGACTGACCCGCCGGATCGTAACAATGAGGCGCCCAACCTATTTTCGGGACCGCATGCGGCGCGGGGCTTTCCAGCACATGGTTCACGATCACTTCTTTGAGCCCACGCCGGTCGGCACCGTGAGGAAGGACGTCTTCGACTACAGTTCACCGTTGGGCACGCTTGGACGATTCGCCGACTGGCTCTTTCTCGAACGTTACATGCGACGTTTGCTCGCTGGGCGGAAGCAGGTGCTGAAACAATTGGCGGAAGCCTCCGCCCCGTAGGTCGGGCTTTACGTCCGACAGGTTTCGGCTGCCGGGCGTAAAGCCCGACCTACGCTTTTGCGCCTTTTCGTGCCTCTTAGTGGCCAACCCTCAGACATTCCAAGGCGCCACGGTCAGATCCACCGCCTGCCCTGTGCGGATCGACTCGATCGCAGCCAAGACCACCGCCGACGTGCGGCGGGCGGACTGGACGGACACCGGCGAGGGTTTGCCCTCGGCGACCGCACTGATGAACGGCGCGTCAATCACCGCCGCCCCCTCCTCGGGATGCGCGGGATGCTCGGTGATTTTCTTGTCCTCGCGCGTCATCAGCGAGTTCAGCCGGTTGTAGAGGCTGAAGCTGCGCGCGCCGTCCGACTGCTGCAGCGCGAACTTCGACGAATGCGGCGGCACGCCACAGTCACCCACCCCGATGGTTGCCACCGCGCCGTCCGCAAAGGTCAGCGTGATCGCCGCCGTGTCCACGATGTCGCGGGTCGGGTGATGCCGGTTGCCGCCCGCCGCATACACGCGCACCGGCGGCGTCGGATGGAGGTGCAGCACCGTGTCCACCATGTGGCAGCCCTGCGACAGCACGTTGCCGCCGCCCTGGACCGGGTCGTTGGCCCAAAAGTCAGATGGCCAGGTGTCATCAATCACCTGCGCCACGGTCAGCGTGGGTTTCGTCAAAAACGCCTTCGCCGCCACCACCGCCGGGAAAAACCGCAGCTTGAAGCCGGACGACGCGATGACGCCCGCGCGCTCCACCGCCGCGACGATGCGGTTGCAATCCGCGAGCGTGATCGCGAGCGGCTTCTCGAGGAAGAAATGCTTCCCGGCCGCTGCCGCCGCCTCGGCCAGCGGCGCGTGCGTGTGGTGCTGCGTGCAAATCCAAACCGCGTCGATGTCCCGGTCCGCCCAGATCTTCGCCACGTCGCCCGTGGCGTAGCCGGCGCCGTACTTCTGCCGGAATTCCTCCGCGCGCGCGGCGGCAATGTCGGCGACCGCGACCAGCTTCACGCCGGGATAGGTCGAGAGGAATTTGGCGTGCTCGGCGCCGTAGCTGCCGCAGCCAACGATGGCCGCGCGAACGATCCGGGGGGTACTCATGGGGTCGCGGCGAGCAAACGCCGGCCCCCGGGGGTGAACAAGCTTTTTGGCCGTTCACTGTGTCCCGCAGAGGCGCGAAGACGCAGAGTTCGGCGATTGGGGCTTTCATGAATTCTGTCCTCTGCGACTTGGCGGCTCGGCGTGACACCCTCCGTACCCCTGAATTTTCGGCCCGTTTCTATTTCCCTTGGCCCGTCCGCTCCTCCTAGCTTCCGCCCTCGCTTGAAAAACTCCGCCCCCGACCTCGCCCCGCGTTACTACACGTTCTGGTCCATCAACGGCAACCTCGACCAAGCGCGCCTCCAACAGCAGCTCGCCGACTTTCGCACCGCCGGCCTGCACGGCGTGGTCTTTCATCCGCGCTTTTATCCGGGCAACCCGCCCTACATGAGCCCGAAGTATCTCGCCGAGGTCGACGCCTGCATCCTGCACGCGAAAAAGCTCGGGCTGCGCTTCTGGCTCTATGACGAGAACGGCTGGCCCAGCGGCACCGGCGACGGCCAGGTCCTGGCCAAATACCCCGACAGCAACGCGTGGCGGCTCGACCTTACCCCGGCAGCCGCCGAGGGTTCGCTCGGCTCGTTCACCACTGCCGGGCTCAATCATCTGGTGCCCAGCGCGGACGGCACGCCCAAGACGTGGCACCTCACGCCGCAGAAGATCAACTACGTCGACTCGCTCAACCCCAAGGTCCTCGGCCATTTCCTCGAGCTGATCCACGAGCGTTACCGCACCGGCCTGAGCCAGGAGGCGTTCGACTACGTCGAGGCGTTCTTCGCCGACGAACCCGAGTCGGGCATCATCAAGGACCCGTTCCCCGTCGTCGCCGGCATCCCCTGGTCGCCTGTCATGCCCGCGCGCCTGCAGGAAAAATTCGGCGCCCACTACGCGGAGAAGCTGCCCCTGCTCTTCACCCGGGGCCCGGGCTACCAAGAGGTTCGTACGATCTACTGGGAACTCGTCACCGACGTGCTGATCGACGGCTTCTTCGCGCCGTACCTCGCGTGGTGCGAGAAAAACGGGAAACAGTTCATCGGCCACGTGAAGGGCGAGGAACACCCACTCTTCCAGCTGCCCATGGTCGGCTCGCTGCACCGGATCTTCCGCCATCTCAGCATCCCCGGCATCGATTCACTCGAGCGTTATCCCGCGCTGGATTTTTATCCGCGCCAGGCCGCCGCCGCGTCGCGCCAGTTCGCCAACGGCCGCAGCATGGTCGAGTGCTTCGGCGGCGCCGGCTGGGGCGCATCCCCGGAGGACCTTGAGCGTTACCTGCTCTGGCTCGGCCGCAACGGCATCACCGACTTCGTTTTCCATCTCAGCCAGTACCGCCTCGACACCCCCGCGCTCACCGACTGGCCGCCGTCCGAGCCGTTGCATCTCAGCTGGCGCGAGGCGTTCCCGGAAATGCTCGCCCGCGTGTCGCGCGAACTCACCACGAAGCCGCCGGTCGTGCCCGACACGCTCGTCGTTGCGCCGTACCGCGGACTCATGACCGAGTACGAGCCGTGGGAACTCTTCCAGACCAACCAGCACGTCGCCACGACCTTCCCCGACACTCCGGCGAGCCGGATGAACACCGCCTTCCTCGCCAGTCTCGAGCAACTCAAGGCGGCCGGCATCCCCTACGACCTCACCGACGAACGCACCCTCGAGACCGACGGCGTCTTGGAAAACGGCCGCGTGCGCCTCGGTCAGGCGAGTTACACGCACATCGTCGTCGATCCCGCCGCGATCCTGCACGGCGGGTGGGTGGAGCGCATTGCCCCCCATGCGCTGAAAGTCACCTCAAACCAGCGGGTTGAGGGCAACCCGCTCCACCTGGCGGGCGTAAAGCCCGACCCACGAAAGCCCGCAGCCGAACTCCCCCTCACCTGGAAAATTCCTGCGCTCCCCGAAAACGCGTGGCTGATCGAGCCGGTTAAAGTCGCGGCCAAGGAGTTCACCGCGACCTTCACCACCGCCTTCGGTCCCGCCAACCCGGCCGGGCTGCACCTGCATTTCGCCGACGATCTCGTGGACGCCACTCTCGACGGCCAGCCGCTGAAACTGACCACCGGCTATGACGGCGCCCTCGCCACGCCGCCCGCGCTCGGCCACGGCGAGCACACGCTGCACTTCCGCACCGTGCGCGATTTTCCGGCCAAGCCCTTTCTCTGGCTCAAGGGTCCGTTCACGCTGCAAAGCTACACGCCCTACGTGACCGGACCGAATCACACCGTCCGCACCGCCGGCCCGTTCACCGCGGGCGTTGGGGTCGTGTCCGCCACCGGCGAACTCGCCGCCGCCGGCTTTCCGTTCCTGAACCAGCCGCTGGTCGCGGAGAGCACGTTCGTGCTCGCCGTGCCCGCCAGCACATTGCGTTTCACCGGGACGCTGGGCGATGCCGCCCGCGTGGCCGTTGACGGCCAGCCCGCCGGCTGGGCCTGGGGTCCGGACTGGTCGCTCACCCTGCCGCAGCCGCTCGCCATCGGTCCGCACCGGCTGCGCCTCGAACTCGTGCCGAGCACCTTCAACATTTTCGGCCCGCACCATTACTACAACGGCGACTGGCACGTGGTCAGCCCGGGTCAGATCATCGGCGATAAGAATTTCGCCGACCTGCCCGATGCGCCGAATCACACCCACGTCCCCGAGTGGCATTTCAAGCCGCTGCAGTTGCCGAAGGCGCTGCAGTTCTGAGGTAGGGCGGGTCTTTGACCCGCCCTTGTCGGGAAGGTGGAGCGTGTTGCCCTCAGCGCGCTGGTTGAAGCTCACGACGCCAACCAGCCTCTTGAGGGCAAGCCGCTCCACCACGGATAAGGCAGGTCAAAGACCTGCCCTACCCCTTCTCCACTTCCGCCAGCCGCTCCTTGACGATGTAGGCCCGCAGGTCGCGCGGGTTCTCCTTCAGGAACGTCCGGTAAAACTGCGCCGCCTGCGGCCGGTTGCCGGACAGGCGTGAAAGCTCGGCGATCTGCACCAGCACCTCCGCGCGCGCGGTCCAGTCGAGCCGGCCGAGCCGCTCCGCTGCAAGCAGGTGCGACAGCGCGCCCGCCGGGGACAGCCGGTAAAAGAACACCGCGTCGGCGATCGCGTAATGCACGTCGCTCTGGGCCGCGGACGTGTGGGCGTGGGCCAGCAGTTTTTCCGCCTCGCCCAGACGGGCCGCCGGCGTCCACGCGGGATTGAGCTCGTAGATTTCCAGCAGGGCCAGCCGGCCGAGCGCCGACTGGGCCCACACCGAGTTTTCGTCCGTGGCGAGCAACCGGCGGAACTGCCGGGCCGCCTCGGCGGCATCGGGGATCGCCAGGTGATGCTGCGCGATGCGGCCAAGAAAAAACCGTGCGCCCTGCGCGGGATCGTCTGCGCCGCTGTCGGCCAGCGCGGTGAACAGCACGCGGGCTTCCTCCACCTGTGCGGGGGACACGGGCTGCCGGTCGAGCAGCGCCACCCCGCGGCCGAACCGCGCCTCCCGCGCCGCGGCGGGATTCGCGTCGGACAAGTGGCGGTCGAACGCCTCCAGAGCCTGCCGGGCGTGGAAATTCGTCAGCGCCTGCCAGCCCGCGGCCAGCTCGTCGGCCGCCGCCCGCGCCGGTGCGACGAGGACTAATCCCACCAGCAGTGCGATCACGGTTCTCATGGGTGCGCGAGGACCGCCCGGGCCTGGTAGAGGTTGATTTCGTTCGCGAGCGTCATGAGCGGGAGCGTCTCCGGCCGCCGGCCCGTGGGCGCCCATTCCGCCCGGGCCGCCGCGGCGGCGTCCTCGCGGCGGATGTTGTTCAGCCCGGAGATCACATCGCGCCGGAAACCGTCCCGCACGATCGCCGCCATGCCGCTGGTCAGCGCCGAGCTGAAGACCGCAACCCGGCCATCGGGACTCCACAGGGTGTAGAGGACACTCAGGACCAGATTCTGGGGCTCGAGGTGGCTGCTGGGGCCGAGAAAGTTGCCGTACCAGCTGTAACCCTCGGCCTGGAGCTGGAACTGGGCGGAAAAATCCGATGGCTTCACGCCCACGACGATCGGCAGCCAGTTGCTCACGTTGGTGAAGATTGTGCTGCCTTCCTGGCTGCTCATGAACCGCAGAAAATCCAGCGCCTCGGCGCGGTGCGGGGTCGACCGGTTCAGGTAAAAGGGCATGCCCGTGAGCACCTGGCCCTCGCTGAACGGACCCTTGGCGAACCGGCCGTAGACCGGATCGTTCTCCCGCGCGGTGGGATAACGGAAGGCGCCAAGTTCGAAGGGACACAGCTGCTGCAGGCTCGTCGCCTCCCAGCTGGGCGCGACGACCATCACGGCGCGGCCGCTGACAAAGTCCGTCAGTGCGGTGTCGCGTTCGCGTTGGAGAAAGCCGGGCGTGCACACCTCGCCGAATTCCTTCAGCGCCTGGAACCCCGCGACCAACTCGGGTGCGTCGTAGCTCCATTCCCCGCGCAGGTAGGAGCGGCCAAGGTCATCCGGCTCCAGTTTCAACCGGTGCCGGAAATCGATCCGCGCCGCCAGCTGGGTGGCCATGTCGTTCACGATTTCGCCGGTGAGATTGATGTGGGTCGTGCGCGAGCACGCCAGCGGGGCCAGGTTCAGTCGATTCGCCGTGGCGTACTCCCGGATCCGGGCGCAGAGCGCGAGAAACTCGCGGTAGGTGCGCGGTGGCGTTTCGCGGCCGGTGATGGTCTGGAGCAGCGCCCGGTTGTAGACGATCCGCTGCATGCCCGTGGTCATGGACACGCCGTAATACTGGCTGAGCGTCTGCACGTAATTATCCGGGCTGCTCATGCCGTCGATGAACGTGTCGCGCCAGGGCACGCCCTCGAGCGGCGTGCCGCGGTTGTAGGGATTGGGCAGCATCACCTCCGCACTGATCGGCGAGAAATTCCGCGCGGTGTCCGGCCACGGCCAGGAATACTCGACCAGGTCCGGCCCGGTGCCGCCGACCATCTGCGCCTGGATCCACGGCAGATAGGTCGAGCCGCCCGGCACCGCGATCTGCACCACGTGTACGCGCGGGTTGAGCTCCTCATAGCGGCGGATGATCGCATCCACCGCATCCCGCACGCCACCCTCCAGCTGCCACTGCGAGAGCCGGATGGTGACCCGGTCCGACGTCACCTCCTCCGCCGAGCGCCGGGCGATCAGGAAGGCGGAGGCCAAGTAGGCCAGACCCAGCAGGGCAAAGCCGATTTTGTTGCCGGTTAATCTCATGAGGGCCCGGGCGATGTAGACTATCGCCGCGCATTCGCCAAGCGGTCGCTGCGCGATTGTTCAGCAGGCCGCCGGTCCTCTTTGCCCGCGGAATCCACGGAAATGCATTCATTCTCCAGTTTGTCATTCTGGGCGCCGCGAAGAATCCCGTGCAACGCAGCCAACGAGCCCAGGGGGATTCATCGCTGCGCTCAGAGTGACAATCCAGCCTTCAGGATCCGAGTTCCGCGTCCGCCGCGTATTCCGTGGGCAAAAATTCCGACCATCGCAGCTTGCGACCCGCGCCCCCGGGGCAAAATCTCCCTGCACCCCTCACCCATGACCCCGAACCTGTTTCTTGGCATCGACGTCGGCACCGGCAGCGCGCGGGCCGGCGTGTTCACCGCCACCGGCCGCATGCTTGGCCACGCCACCCAGCCGATCAAACTCTGGCGGCCCGCGCCGGACTTCGCCGAGCATTCCTCCGAAGACATCTGGGCCGCCTGCGGCCGCGCTGTCCGCGCCGCGCTCCAGGCCGCCCAGGCCCAGCCCACCGCCATCGCCGGGATCGGTTTTGACGCCACCTGCTCGCTCGTCGTGCTCGACGCCCAGGACCGCCCCGTCTCCGTCAGCCCCACCGGCCACGCCGCCCAGAACGTGATCGTCTGGATGGACCACCGCGCCATCCCGCAGGCCGAGCGCATCAACCGCACGCGCCATCCCGTCCTGCGCTACGTCGGCGGCGTCATCTCGCCCGAGATGCAGACGCCAAAGCTGCTCTGGCTGAAACAAAACCTGCCCGCCACGTGGCAGCGCGCCGCGCGCTTCCTCGACCTGCCGGATTACCTGACCTATCGCGCCACCGGCGATGACACCCGCTCGCTCTGCACCACGGTCTGCAAGTGGACCTATCTCGGACACCGCAAGAGCGGTGGCTGGGACGCTTCGTATTTCAAACGCATCGGCCTCGGCGACCTCGCGACGGAGAACTTCCGCCGCATCGGCCAAACCATCGCGCCAATGGGCTCGCCGGTCGGGCGCGGCCTCACCGTCCGCGCCGCCAAGGAACTCGGTCTGCGCGCTGGCATTCCGGTGGGCGTGGCGATCATTGACGCCCATGCCGGCGGACTCGGTGTGCTGGGCGCCGGCCTGAAAAGCCATTCCATCGGCGCCGCCACCCTCGAGCGACGGCTCGCGCTCATCGGCGGCACCTCGTCGTGCCACATGGCCGTGTCGGCCAAGCCCCGCTTCATCCCCGGCATCTGGGGTCCGTATTTTTCCGCGATGGTCCCCGGCCTGTGGCTCACCGAGGGCGGCCAGTCCGCCACCGGCGCGCTCATCGACCACGTCATCTTCTCCCACGCCGCCGCCGCCCCCCTCGCCGCCCAGGCGAAAAAATCCGGCCGCACGATCTACGAACTGCTCAACGCCCGGCTTGAGGCCCTCGCCAAGGCCTCCGGCGTATCCTTCCCGGGCGAACTCACTCGCGACCTGCACCTCCAGCCGGATTTCCACGGCAACCGTTCGCCCCGCGCCAACCCCACGCTGCGCGGCGCGATGAGCGGACTTTCGCTCTCCGCCACCGCCGATGACCTCGCGTTGCAGTATCTTGCTGCGATCCAGGCCGTGGCGCACGGCACGCGGCACATCATCGCTGCGATGAATGCCCGCGGCTACCGCATCGCCACGCTTTCCGCCTGCGGCGGCGGCACGAAGAATCCCGTTTTCCTCCGCGAACACGCGGACATCACCGGCTGCGCCATCGTGCTGCCCAAGGAACCCGAGGCGGTCCTGCTCGGCTCCGCGATGCTCGGCGCCGTTGCCGCGAAACGCTACGGCAGTGTCGCCGCCGCGATGGCCGCCATGAGCGCCGCCGGCCGTACAATCCAACCCACCGGGGGAAAAGTCCGCGCCTTCCACGCGCGCAAACACGCCGTGTTCCACCGCCTCCACGCCGACTTCCTCGCCTACCGGCAGATCATGCAGGGCTGACTTCGCCGGAAAGTTTTCCGGATTCCCCGTGGTTGATCTCGTCAAAGTTTCCCTGCGCGCCGCCCGCGACAACGATCGCAGCTTCGGTTTTGCGGTGAAGAAAGCTGCGATGCGTCCGTATATTGAACCAGCCTGGGGCTGGGATGAGGCCTTTCAGGTGGAATATCACCGGAAGGGCTGGGTGAAGCAGCGTCCACAGATCATCACGCTGGACGGAGCCGATATCGGCACGATTGAGATCGTGCGGGGCGAGATCGGGTTTCACCTCGGGGAATTCTATCTCTTCCCCGCCTACCAACGCCAGGGCATCGGCCTTCACCTGATGACCGCACTGCTCCGGGATGCGGATGCCGCCGGATTGCCGATCCGGTTGGAGGTGTTTAGAGTCAACCCGGTGCAGAGCCTCTATCTGCGTTGTGGCTTTAGGGTCACCGGCGAATTCAAGACCCACTACCGGATGGAACGGGCGCCCATGCCAGCTGTTCAGCCGTAGGGACGCAGTCTCGCGGCGTCCGGGTTGTTCCGCTGTAGGTCGGGGTTTATCCCCGACAGGTTTGCCTGGTTGTCGGGCGTAAAGCCCGGCCTACAGGGCGTCGCAAACCGACGCCCCGACGAAGGGTCACAGAGCTCACAGAGGAGACACCGAGATTTCAGCGCGACCCTC
>QQNC01000071.1 GCA_003402695.1 Verrucomicrobiota bacterium
GATTACGACTTCGGGGCAGCCGCAGGCGTCACCTCGCTGGCCTTCTTCTTGTGGTGCGGCTTGTGATGCTTCTTACCGGCCGCGGGAGCTGAGCCTTGCTGGACGTTGGCTGCGGACGGCGCGGTTTCGGCCGGGGCCGGAACCGGCGTCAGCGCCGGCAGTGTGACCGTGGCGTCTTCCGCCAGCAGGGCCGGCACGCCAAAGCCAAGGAGGACGGAGGAAAGAATGAGGATTTTTTTCATGCGCAGGCTGAGACGTAAAGTCCGCCGGGAAGTTACGCGCAATCCAAAACGGGACCTAGACCGAAGCCAGGAACCGCTCCAGCCGTTTCACGACACGCTCCCGGGTTAAGATCCGGAACAGGCCGGTGATACTCGGACCGACGTTGGTCCCGGAGACAGCCAGCCGCGCCACACTCTGATAATCGCCAAAGCCGAGGCCATTCCTGGCGGCCAGCGCCTTGATTCCCTCCTCAATGGCGGTGTCGCTCGTGAAATCTAAGCCCGGCAGCGCCGCGATCAGCTCATTCAGCCGGGCCTTCGGGTCGCCCTTGGCCATGACTTTCTCCTTCACCTTGGCGTCGATCACGTAGTCCTCCGTGAAGAAATACGCGGTATAGGCCGGCAGTTCCTCGAGACCCTTGATCTTCGGCTGGCAGAGCAGCAACACGGCGCGAAAATAAGCGGCCTCGGCCTGCAAGGCCGGCGCCCCGGCGTGCAGCCCGTCGAAGTAACTGCGGGCCAGCGCGACAAACCGGTCCGCCGGCTGCTCCAGCAGGTAAACCATGTTCATGTGCGCGAGCTTCTTGTCATCGAAGCGGGCGTTGCTCTGGTTCACGCCGGGCAGGTCGAACAGCCGGATGATCTCCGCAATCGGCATCTTCTCGCGATCATCGCCCGGATTCCAGCCCAGCAGCGTGAGGAAATTCACCAGGGCCTCCGGCAGGTAGCCACGCTTCTGGTACTCGTCGATCAGCGCCCCTTGGTCGCGCTTGGACATTTTGCCCGGTCCGTTCTGCTTCAAAATAAGCGGGATGTGCGCGAACTGCGGCACCGGCGCGCCGAACGCCTTGAACAGCTCGACATGCTTGCTCGTGTTCGAGAGGTGGTCCTCCCCGCGAATGACGTGCGTGATCTGCATCGCGATGTCGTCCACCACGTTCACGAAATGAAACACCGGGTTGCCGTCCGAGCGCACGATGACGAAATCCTCGTCCTCCAGCCGCTCCACGCGACCCCGGATCAGGTCGTCAATGACCGTCGGCGCGACCTTGACCTTCGTGACGGTCTTCTTGCGGTGATCATCGAACACCTCCGAGCGATCGCCCAGCAGCTTGAAGTAAATCGCCCCGTCCTTCTCGTAAGTCCGGCCTGCGGCCTTCAGTTTCTCCAAATACTGCCGGTAAATATCCGCGCGTTCACTCTGCAGGTACGGGCCAAAATTGCCGCCACCGCAGGACCCGACCTTCGGGCCTTCGTCCCAGTTCAGCCCCAGCCAGGTCAGCGCGTCGGAGATGACGTTGTAGAACTGCGCGCTGTTGCGCTCCTTGTCCGTGTCCTCGATGCGCAGGATGAAAACCCCACCTGTGTGCCGCGCATACAGCCAGTTGAATAGCGCCGTCCGGGCGCTGCCGATGTGGAAAAACCCCGTTGGACTGGGGGCAAAACGAACGCGGACTTGGGACATGGCGAGGGGATCAGATTGTGGCTTGAGCTTCGGGAAAGCGGCCAGCAAGAACCACGGCGTGTCTCCTGTCAAAGCCGCTCCCCTCGACCCCTCCGCCGTCGCCGCCCGTTTCATCGCCTCGGCCCCGGCCGCCGGCTTCCACGTCGAGCAGATGGGCGAAACGGCGTCGGGCCCGCTGATCGCTCTCACGAAACGCACCCCCGGCCCCCGCCCGCGAATCTATCTCTCCGCCGGTATCCATGGCGACGAACCCGCCCCGCCGCTGGCCCTGCTCGAGATGCTCGAGGCCGGCCGCTTTGACTCCCGTGCCAACTGGTTCCTCTGTCCGCTGCTCAACCCCAACGGGCTGGCGCGCGGGCAACGAGAGAACGCCGACGGCCTCGACCTCAATCGCGATTACAAGGACCTCCGGTCCGCCGAGTCGCGCGCCCATGTCGCGTGGCTCCAGCGCCAGCCCAATTTTATCGTCACACTGTCCGTCCACGAGGACTGGGAATCCACCGGCTATTATCTCTACGAGTTGAACCCCGGCCAGCGGCCCAGTCTGGCGGAGCCCATGATCGCCGCCGTCACCGCCGTCTGCCCCATCGACCACAGTCCGCTCATTGACGGCCGTGAGTCCAAAGGCGGCATTCTCCGGCCCGTGAGTGATCCGCTGCTGCGGGAGAATTGGCCGGAGCCCATTTACCTGCGGGCGCATCATACTTCCCAGTCCTACACGCTTGAGTCACCCTCGGCTTTTCCGCTGGCGCAGCGCATCGCCGCCCACCGGGTGGCGCTCGAAACCGCGATTACGCTAACAGCCTGCGACTGGCGCAAAACGCCCGCAAATCCTCCGGCAGCGGAGTCGTAAACACATACTCCAGGCCCGCCGGCCGCAGGTCGATCTCCGCGCAGTGCAGTGCCTGCCGCGGCAACAACAACTTCGCCGCCAGCGCCTCGGTCCAGCCGTGGTCGATGAAATCCAGGTAGCAGCGCGCGTCCGGCCCGTAGATCTTGTCGCCCACAATGGCATGCCCGAGCCACTGGGCATGCGCCCGGATCTGATGCTTGCGGCCGGTTTCCGTCACGACACGCACAAGGGTGAAGCCGCCGCCCGCCGTAACCGGGGTGAAATGGGTCACCGCCGTCTGGCCGTCCGCGCGCACGGCCGACTTGATGAACACCGGGCTCGCCGTGTCGTCGCCCAAGGGTTGGTTCACCGTGACCGGGCCCGCGAGTTCGCCCGTGAGCATCGCCTGGTAGACCTTCCCCACCTTGCGCTCCTGCATCGCCGTCTGCAGCCGGCTGGCCATTTTCGCGTCCTTCGCGAGGACGACCACCCCGCTGGTTTCGCGGTCCAGCCGGAACACGAGGTGCATCACCGGCAGCTGCGTGTACTCGCGCGCGGCTCCGACCAAGCTCGACCACGGGCCCGCCTTCGACGGATGGCAGACCGCATCGCCGGGCTTCGCCACGACCAGCAGCCGGGCGTCCTCGTAGATGATCCAGCTCCGCACTTCCTCGAGGGTGAACAACCGCACCGGCCCCTGCTTCAGCCGGCGCGGCCACGCGCAGGCGCGCGAGGAATTGGCAAAATAATCCTCCGGCGCCGCCGGCGGCTCCGCACTCATTTCCGCACCTGCTTTACCTGATAGCTGCCCAACGCCTTGGCCGCAGCGCGCGCCATCAGCGGTTTCGGCAATTTCGCAGTGACAAATGTCATGGTCTTGTTCTTCCAGCCGTTGACGACCTGGCTCCGGCCCGCCGCCAGCGCCCGCAGCGAGCCCAGCACTACCTGCTCGCAGGTCATGCTCAGCGCGGGCGGGACGGAACCCGACCGCAGCCCGGCGCGCTTGGAAAAATCTGTCGTCGTGGGTCCGGGGCAGACCGCCAGGGCGCTCACCCCACTGCCGCGCAACTCCTCGTTGAGCGCCAGACTCCAGTGCAGCACGAAGGCCTTCGATGCCCCGTACGTCGCCATATACGGCGTGGGTTGAAAGGCCGCGGTGGAGGCCACGTTGATGATCGCCCCGCCCCGCGCCTTCAGCAGCGGCAGGAGCCGGCCGGTCAGGTCCACGAGCCCGCGGATGTTCACATCGATCAGCTCAAGCTGATGCTCCAGATTGGGTTCCGGAAAACGCCCGTAGGCGCCAAAGCCGCTGTTGTTAATGAGCAGCACGCGCCCGGTCGGCGCCGCGTCGGCTAAAAAGGCCTCGATCGCCCCGGCGGCCCGCGCCAGTTCGTCCGGCCGAGACAAATCACCGGGAAAATGGTTCAATTTTATGTCGCAAATTTTCAGGGCCGGTTCGCGCCTTGAGAGGTTGCAAAACTGCAGGCCGGGATTCAGTTTCGCCATCAGCTCGATGAAAGATTTTCCAATACCGGAAGATCCCCCGGTCACGATGACGGTGGAAAAGGAAGAGAGCGCTTCGCTTAGCGAGGGCACGGGATTGAGCGGGACATTTTTCGTCCGGCCGGGTTTCCGGTCGGATTTGGTCCAACCCAGACATAACCCAGAAATATGAACAGCCAAAACAACCAGGAACTAATCGTCTCCGGCATTCATCTCGAGCTGACTCCGTCGCTGAAGACTTTCGTGCGTGAAAAGGCGGATCGATTATTCCGTCACGACGAGCGCATCGTGCGGATCCGCGTGGAACTCGAGTGCGACTCCAAGGAGGAAGTCGGCACCCGGTTCAAAGCCAAGGGCCATATCGTTGTCCTCGGGCCTGACATCAACGCCTCCGTTGAGGCCGACGAGTGCCACAAGGCCGTCGCCCTGCTGGTGGACAAGCTCGACCGCATGCTCGAGAAGCGCCACCTGCTGCACAAGGTGAAGCGCAACCACCCCCACGCCGTGGAGTTCAACGGCGTCGACCTCCCCAAGGCCATTTAATACGCGGTAGGGCGGGTCTTTGACCCGCCTTGGCTTGGCCAAAAGCCGCACCCTCGGAAAGAGCGGGTCGAAGCCCCGCCCTACTTTGAAAACCCGCCACCCGGCGGGTTTTCTTGCGTCCACGGGGCGCACCGCCGAAATTTGCCGCGTGATTGGCGATGTCATCTGGTCCACCCCTGGCCAAAGCTCGGTCGACTCCCTCCCCCTCGGCAACGGCAACCTCGCCGCCAACGTCTGGACCGAGCCCAACGGCGACATCGTCCTCTATCTGGCGAAGAATGACGCGTGGGATCATCTCGGCCGCCTGATCAAGCTCGGCCGGATCCGGCTGCGGCTCACCCCCGCGCTGACCGCAGGCGGAGGCGACTTTGAACAGAAGCTCTCGCTGGCCGACGCCTCGGTCGTGATCACGAGCGGCGGCACGTCCGTGCGACTCTGGATCGATGCCGACTGGCCCCGCTTGGTGATCGAGGTGAACCGCGCGACTCCCGGCGACATCTCCGCCAGCCTTGACCCATGGCGCACATCGCCGCGCGAGATCGGGGCGAAGGAAGCCCATGCCGCCTGCGGCCTCGAGGGCGGCCAAGTCGAGCTGACCGCCCGGCCTGACCAAATCGTGCCCGGCGAGCCCGCGGCGGTCATTTGGTATCAGCGCAACGAATCGTCCGTCTGGCCGCTGACGCTCGACCAGCAGGGTCTCGGCGAGCTCAAGGCCCGGTCAACCGACCCGCTTCTGCACCGGACCTTTGGCGGCTGCCTCACTGGCGCCGGTTTCAAGAAAGCCGGCGAGAGCACCCTGGTGTCGGGCCCGACCACCTCCGCCGTACTCACCGTTACCGTGCATGCGGCCCAGACCGACACCGTCGCCCTCTGGCTGGCGCAAATTCGCGCCGCCGCGGCTTCCTCGTCCGCGGGCTCTCCCGCCGAACTCTGGCGCGATCACCAACACTGGTGGCGGGAGTTCTGGTCGCGCAGTTACATCCGCCCCGAGGCGCGCGCGCCCGACTGGAACCAGGCCGCGACGATTGCGGAGCAATCCGCGTGGCAACGCTACCTCGTCGCGTGCTGCGGCCGCGGACTCTATCCGGTAAAATTCAACGGCGGCCTCTTCACGGCCGACTGGGGGCTCAAGGACGAGGCTTTCGACGCCGACTACCGGCGCTGGGGCGGCGGCTACTGGTGGCAGAACACCCGCCTGATCTACTGGGCGCTGCTGGCGAACGGTGACTACGAACTAATGCGCCCGTTGTTCCGCATGTACCGCGACATGCTCCCGCTGGCCGAGCACCGCACGCAGCAGTGGTACGGTCACGGCGGCGCGTTTTTTCCCGAGACGCTTTATTTCTGGGGCACCTATCTGCCCTCGAATTACGGCTGGGATCGCGCGGGCAAGGCGCCGCGGGACATCGAGAACCAGTACATCCGTTATTATTGGAACAGCGGCCTGGAACTCGTCGCCCTGCTGCTGGAGACGTTTGACCACACCACGGACACCGCCCTGCTCGACGAGGAGTTGCTGCCCATCGCGCGGGCCGTGATGAATTTCTGCGCCCTGCATTACGCCAACGACGCCGGCGGCAAACTCCGTTTCGCGCCGGCGCAGGCCCTCGAGACGTGGTGGCAGGCGGAAAACCCGATGCCGGAGGTCGCCGCGCTGCACTTCCTGCTGCCCCGTCTGCTGGCGCTACCGGTCAGTCACCTCACGCCCGCCGATCGCGCGAACTGGCACGCCCTCGCCACGCGGCTACCGGTGCTGCCCACCGGCACCGTGGATGGCCGGAAACTGCTGCGCTCCGCCGAAATTCACGAGGCTGTGCCCAACAATTCGGAAAACCCGGAGCTCTACGCCGTGTTTCCCTACAAGCTATATGGCCTGGGCCGGCCGGAACTCGAAGTCGCACAGTGGACGTTTGCGCGGCGCCTGTTTCCCGACACGGGTGGCTGGCGGCAGGACGCGGTGCACGCGGCGTTACTCGGGCTCACGGAGCCGGCGGCATTCTACGTCAGTAAAAACTACAATGACCGCACCGGTTTCCCGGCGACGTTCAAGGGCTTCTGGGGGCCAAACTACGACTGGGTGCCGGACTTCGATCATGGCAGCGTCAGCCAGCTCGCCCTGCAGACCATGCTCGTGCAGACGGTCGGCGAAAGGATCCTGCTCTTCCCGGCCTGGCCCGCCGACCGCTGGAATGTGACCTTCAAGCTGCACGTCACCGGCCAGACTGTCGTCGAAGGCGAGCTCAAGGATGGTCAACTCGTCCACCTGACCGTCACCCCCGAAGCCCGCCGCAAGGACATCGTGGTGCTGCTCGGGCCGAACCGAGTCACTCTCCTGAGTTGATTCCATCTGATTTTACAGGAGGAAACGGAGGTAACAGAGTGAGAAGAGTCAGTGCATTGTGGTTGGCCCTCCATTTCCTCTGTTTCCTCCTGTAAAACACCCCCGGGATCAAAACGCGCGGCATCAGTTCGGACCCCGCCCCTGCCCCAAACTGCGCTTCCCTTGCCATCCAGCGTTGCCAGTGGCGCGGGGATAGCTACCAAGCTGGTCATGGCCAGTGTCGAAACCACCGTTTCCGGAAATCCCAGCGCAACCGAGCAGACCGTTCTCAAGGTCCTGCTCGCGATGAGTTTTTCCCACCTGCTCAACGACACGATCCAGTCGCTGCTGCCCGCGATTTACCCGCTCCTGAAGGAAAACTACCACCTGACCTTCACCCAAGTCGGCCTGATCACGCTCGCGTTCAACACCACGGCCTCGTTGCTCCAGCCGATCGTCGGCTCCTACACCGATCGCAGCCCGAAGCCCTATTCGCTGGCGATCGGCATGAGCATCACCCTCGTCGGCCTGATCATGCTGTCGCGCGCCGCGGGTTATCCCATGATCCTGCTCGCGGCGGCGATGGTCGGCATGGGTTCGTCCATTTTCCATCCCGAGGCCTCGCGCATCGCGCACATGGCGGCAGGTGGCCGGCATGGGTTTGCGCAGTCACTCTTTCAAGTCGGGGGCAATCTCGGCTCGTCGCTCGGCCCGCTCGCCGGCTTGGTCATCGTCGCCCACGGCCAAAGCTCGATCATCTGGTTTGGTGGAATCGCGGGGCTCGGCATCTACATCCTCTTCCGCGTCGGCGGCTGGTATCAGCGCAACCTCGCGCATTATCTCGCCCGGACCAAGGCTCGGCAGCTCGCGGCCACCAACCAGCTGCCCCGCCGAACGGTCATTTTTTCCATCGGCATCCTGCTCCTGCTGATTTTCTCGAAGTACGTCTATCTCGTCAGCCTCAGCAACTACTACACCTTTTACCTGATTCACCAGTTTCACGTCTCGGTCCAGCAGTCCCAGGTGTGCTTGTTTATCTTCCTCTTCTCGGTCGCGGCGGGCACCTTCCTCGGCGGACCGCTCGGCGACCGCTTCGGCCGCAAGTACATCATCTGGTTCTCCATCCTCGGGGTCGCCCCGTTTTCGCTCACGCTGCCGCACGTCGGCCTGGTCGCCACGGTCATCCTCACGGTGTTCATCGGGGGTATCCTTTCCTCGGCCTTCTCCGCCATCCTCGTCTATGCCCAGGAGCTGATCCCCGGCAAAGTGGGCCTGATCGCGGGCCTCTTCTTCGGCTTTGCGTTTGGCATCGGCGGCCTTGCTTCAGCAGCGCTGGGCAAGCTCGCCGACCTCACGAGCATCGAACATGTCTTTTTCGTCTGCGGCTTCCTGCCCTTGATCGGCGTGCTGACCGCGTTGCTGCCCAACGTGGAGCCGCGGTCCAAGGCGAAGGCCTGAGGCAGTGGTCAGCTTTCAGCCCCCAGCTTCAGAGTTCGGGGCCGCGCGGCACGGCGGCGGCGCCAGTCGAGGAGACCGCTGGCGCAACCTACCCTCGCCGCGCTACATCTAGCCCACGCCAAACGCGTCCGACAGGGGGGATCTCCGGGCGTTACCGGTGGTGGACCCTAAGCCCGGCGAGCAAAGAAAAAGACCGCGGCCATTGCTGGCGAGCGGTCTTTAAAAGTGGTGCGGCCATAGGGAGTCGAACCCCAAACCTCCAGATTCGTAGTCTGGCGCTCTATCCAGTTGAGCTATGGCCGCGCGAGGGTGCGAAAAAGCAGGGATTGGCAGGTAAGTGCAAGACTAGTTTTAAGGGGTAAGCGGAAGGGTTAAGTTCCAACCCTGCTATCACCCGGCCTGATCGCGTCCGGGCTGAGAACATAAACCTGCCTAGGTCAGCCCTCCGCCGGGCGCCAGTCGATGAGTTCGAGCTGGAGCAACTTGCGGTCATTAAAGTGATTCCAAGTGATCTCCACCGCGAGGTCGAGCGGGACGTCCACCGGCGGCAGGCGGTTGGCCAGCTTCCACGCCACACCGTGCAGTCGGCGGCCACGGCCGTTGTCGAACTGGAAGCGGAAATGCAGCTGCTTGAACACCTCGGGCGGCTGCTTCAGCACCACCCCGCTCACCCCAAACACCGGCTCGGGATTGCCTTGGCCAAACGGGTGCAGCACCTCGAGTTCCGTCATGAGCTGTTCGCTCACCTGGTCGGTCTGCAACCACGCTGACAGATCGAGCTGACGCGCCGCAATGTCCCCGCCGGCATGAACCCGCACCGCCTCCGCAAACACGCCCCGGAATACGTCCAGCCGGGTCTTTTGGATCGCGATGCCCACCGCCATCGGGTGGCCGCCCCAGCTGGCGAGTTCGCCGCCACAACCGGAAAGGATTTCCACGAGGTTCAACCCGTCAATGCTGCGGCCCGAGCCCTTGGCGAGGTCGCCCTCATTGCCCAGCACCACGCAGGGCCGGTTGTATTTGCGGGAAACGCGGCCCGCGACAATCCCCACCACGCCGGGATGCCAGGCCTCGCTGAACAGCACGATGCCGGGCGACGCCGCGTACTCGGTCTCAATCATCCGCTCGGCCTCCTCCGTGATCTTGCGCTCGATGTCCTGCCGCTCGCGGTTGAACGCGTCGAGCTGGCGGGCGGTGTCGTTGCAAAAGGCGATGTCCCGGCTGAGCATCAATTCCACGGACAGGGCCGCGTCTGCGAGCCGGCCCGACGCATTGATGCGCGGCCCCAGCCGGAAGGCGATGTCCACCGGCTGGATGCCCAGCTCGGGCTTCACGCCGGCGACGGCCATCAGTGAGCGCAGCCCGGGGCGCGCGGCTTCCTGCAGCACCTTCAGGCCGTGACGCGCAAGGATGCGGTTCTCGCCGAGGAGCGGCACGAGGTCCGCCACCGTGCCGAGTGCCACGAGATCGAGCTGGTCGCGCAGCTTCATCGTGAGGGCCACCGGATGGTTTTCCGCGCGCAGCTGCTTCAACAGCCCGTGCATGAGCTTGAACACGAGACCGACCGTGCAGAGGTCGCGCCAGGGCGCGTCGGCGCCGGTTTCGTCGGCGTGCACGTGGGGATTGATCAGCAACCCCTGGGCGAGCGGTTTCTCGGTCGAGCGGTGATGGTCAATGACGATGACGTCGATGCCCTGCGCGCAAAGATAGGCGACCTCCTCGTGGGAGTTCGTGCCGCAGTCCAGCGCGAGGAAAAGCGCCGGCTTGCCCGCCGTCAGGGCGCGGTCGATCGCGGTGCGGGAAAGGCCGTAGCCGTCCTCCGAGCGGCGCGGCACGACAAAATGCGGCGTCAGGCCGAACGCCCGCAGCACGCCAACCAGCAGCGCCGTGCTGCTGACGCCGTCCACGTCATAGTCGCCCAGCACCGCGATGGCCTCACGGCGCTCGATGGCCCCGCGCAGGCGCGTTGCCGCCTGCGTCAGGCTGCGGAGCAGGAAGGGGTCGTTCAGGCCGGACAGCGCCGGGGCGAGGAACCGCGCCATGGCGTCCGGGTCGCGGTGGCCGTTGCGCAACAGCAGTTCCGCGAGTACCGGGCTGACGCCGGTACGGGTGCGGATCGCATCGATCTCCCCGGCCGGGAGCGGCGTGTAGGTCCAGCGCATCAGGAGCGGAGTTTAAAAAAGCCGAATCCCACCAAGGGAAATTCGAAAAACGAGCCCTGAAATCCGGGTCACGGAAGTCAGGGGGCGCGATGCAAATTTCCCGTACGGGTTCCGGCCGTTACTGCGACGCCTTGCTAGAGCCGGTCCACTCGTACTTCGGCGCGACGTCGGCATGGGCTTCCACGTGCTTCCGGTCGCCCTTGTGCCACCAGTAGAACACTTGCGCCGCGATGAAGATCGCGGAGAAGGTCGAGGTGACGATGCCGATGAGGAAGGTGAAGGAGATGCTGCGCAGCACGCCGCCGCCGAAGAGGAACAGCGCCAGGGCCGCCAGGAACGTCGTCGTCGCCGTCATGATCGTGCGGGCGAACACCTTGTTGATGGCGCTGTTGATCACGTCGCGGAGCGCCCCGGTGGGGTTGAGTTTCAGCTCCTCGCGAATGCGGTCGAACACAACCACGGTCTCATTGATGGAGTAGCCGGCAATACAGAGGATGGCCGCCACCATCGGGGCCGAGAACTGGTAACCGAAGAGCACGAAAATACCGATGGTCATCAGGATGTCGTGCAGCGTGGAGAACATGGCGCCGATGCCGAAGCCGAACTCAAAGCGGAAGGCGATGTAGGCCAGGATGGTCAGCATCGAAACGCCGACCGCGATGAGCGCGTTCAGCTCGATTTCCTTGCCGATGGAGGCGCCGATGTGGTTCTCGCCGACCTTCTCGAGCCCGGCCGACGGATAGGCCGACTGGAGGGCGGCCAGCATCGCGCCGGACTTGCCCTCGGGGGTCTCGATCTCGAGCACTTCCTTCGTGCCGCCGAGCGCGCTGGTGTAGGTGGGCTGCACCTCGCCGATCTTCGCCGCGTCCGCCACGTGGCGGATCTGGGCGGTGTCGATGCGCTGGGTGAACTGGACGGTGATCTGGTCGCCGCCGGCAAAATCGATGCCGTAGATCCGGTTGCCCTTGTAGGCGACGACCGCGAGCCCGATGAGGACGAGC
>QQNC01000072.1 GCA_003402695.1 Verrucomicrobiota bacterium
CGTTACCTCCGGCAAAAACAAACTTCTGACTTACCTATGAAAAATGCCCTTATCGTCTGGGGTGGCTGGGATGGCCACGAACCGAAACAGTGCGCTGAATTCTTCGCACCCAAACTCAAGGAGCGCGGCTTCAACGTTGAAGTCTCCGCCTCCCTCGAGGTCTTCACCGACGCGGCCAAGATGGCCAAGGTGGACCTGATCGTCCCGATCTGGACCTGCGGCACGATGACGCCCGAGCAGTCGAAGGGCGCCGTGGACGCCGTCCTCGGCGGCGTCGGCATCGCCGGTTTTCACGGCGGCATGTGCGATGCGTTTCGCGGCAACACCGATTGGCAGTGGATGACCGGCGGCCAATTCGTCGCCCACCCCGACAACCTCAAGGACTACACGATCAACATCGTGAACCACACCGACCCGATCACCGCGGGCATTGCCGATTTCAAGGTCCGCAGCGAGCAGTACTACATGCTCACCGACCCGCGCAACGAGCTCCTCGCCACTTCGACCCACCAGTCCGTCAGCGCCCCCTGGACCAACGGCGTTGCGATGCCCTTCGTCTGGAAGAAAGTCCACGGCAAGGGCCGCGTCTTCTACTCCGCGAGCGGCCACGTCTGCTCCGAGTTTACCGCCTACCCGTCGCAGCTGGAACTCACCCTCCGCGGCATGGTGTGGGCCGCGCGATAGCGCGCGGCAGGTGAGAGGTGATAGGCCAGGGGCTCGGATCGCCCAAAGCGGTGCGGTGCTGATTCGGATTTAGCCCGATCGCCTCTCGCCCATAACCCATCGCCCGTAGGCCGCTTCGCGGCCTACAGCACATCTTTCGGCAACTGCGGCATCAGCTTCTTGATCTCGTCCACCGCGTCGCGGTGGCAGATCAAAATCGCGTCTGCCGTCTCGACGACGACCAGATCTTTGACGCCCACGAGTGCGATCACCCGACCGTTGCTCAAGGCGATATTGTTGGCCGCGCCGGCCTCGGTAACGACCGTGCCGCGGGTGGCATTGCCCGCGCCATCGCGGGGCAGATAGGCCGGCAGCGCCGTCCAGACTCCGACGTCATCCCAGTCAAATTCCGCCAGCAGCGTCTCCACCGACGACGCCTTCTCCAGGATGGCGTAGTCCACCGAAACCTTGGGGAGAAGCGTCAGGAATCGGGCCGCGAGATACGCCGTCGGGTCACCCGCCGGGAATTCGCGGATGAACTTCGCCAGCTCGGATGCGTGCAATTCCGCCTCCGCAAGAAAGGAGCCCACGCTCCAGACAAACATCCCGGCATTCCACGCAAAACTGCCGCTCGCCACATAACGCGCCGCCGTGGCGGGGTCGGGCTTCTCGACAAATTTTACCACCTTCCGGAATCCCCCCCCACCAGCCACATCCTCCCCCAGCTTCAAGTAACCAAAATTCGTCGCGGCCTGCGTGGGTTTAATGGCAAAGGTCAGCAAGGCCGTCGTCTGCGACGCCCGGTTCAGTCCCTGTCGCAGCTGTTTCGCAAAGGTGACCGTGTCACGGATATACGAGTCGGCCGGCAACAGGGCCAGGACCCCCTTGGAGTCCCGCGCGCGCACCAGGCCCGTGGCCAGTGACGCCGCCGCCGCGGTGTCACGCTTCGCCGGCTCGGCGATGATGTTCTCCGCCGGCAGGAGCCCGTGCAGCGCTTCGCGCGTGCCGTCCAGCTGGGCCACGTTGGTCAGCACAAAGACATTCGCCCGCGGCACCACGCCGTCCAGCCGGCGTACCGTTTCCTCCACCAGGGTCCGGTCGGAGAAGAGCTTGAGCAAATGCTTCGGCGTGCGCTGCCGGCTCATCGGCCAGAAGCGTTCACCACTGCCTCCCGCCATGATGCAGACGTAGGCGTGGGGAATTTCCTTCATGGCAGTTGGTATCGGCTTTTCCCGACTTTGGGTCAATCACGCTGACCTGATTGTTCGGCCATCCCGTCCTTGCTACCCACCCGGCAAACCGCATTTGCTATCACTGTCCACCTCTCCATGCCCGCCCCTACCTCCCCGGTTCAGCTGCGTTGCAACTATTTTGAAAACCCGCTCGGCGTGCATGACGCCCACCCGCGATTCAGCTGGAAACTCGCCACGGGGGACCGGCGCGGCGCACGGCAAACCGCCTACCGCATCACCGTCTCCACCACGCGCCACGGCAAAGCCGATCTCTGGGACAGCGGCCGCGTGCGCTCGGATGCCACGACCCAGGTCACCTACCGCGGCCAGCCCCTCGCGTCGCGCCAGCGCGCCTGGTGGCACGTCGAGATCTGGGACGAAAAGAACCGCCGCAGCGAAAGCGTCCCCGCCTGCTGGGAAGCCGGCCTGCTCGACCGCAAGGAATGGCGCGGCACCTGGATCGGCGGCCCCCTCGCCGGCGGCCCGGAGGTCGGCGCCCACAGCCCGTATCTTCGCACCATTTTCAACGTCGGCAAAAAGATCGCCGCCGCGCGCCTCTACGCGACGGCCCTCGGCCTGTATGAGTTTCACCTCAACGGCCACCGCGTCGGGGCGGACATCTTCACGCCCGGCTGGACCGAGTACAAGAAGCGCGTCCAGTACCAGGCCTATGATGTGACCTCGCTCCTCCGCCCCGGCGCCAACGCCGCCGGCGCCGTGCTCGGTGACGGCTGGTACTGCGGCCACCTCGGCTGGCGCGAACGCAATTACTACGGCGAACGCCCGCAGTTGCTCGCGCAGCTCGTGCTGACGTTCACCGACGGCTCCACCCAGACCATCGTCACCGACGGCGCGTGGAAAACCTCCTACGGTCCCCTCATCGAGTCCGACATGATCAACGGGGAGACCTACGATGCCCGGCGCGAGCTGCGCGGCTGGGATGACGCCGGTTACGACGACAGCGCCTGGCTGCCGGTCACGAAGCTGCCCGACCCCGGCATCGAGATTTCCGCCACCCTCGGGCCGCTCGTCCGCGCCACGCAGGAGCTGAAGCCGATCGCGCCACCCAAGAAGATCGAGATCTGGCCGGCCGCCATCTGGATCATTGATCTGGGCCAGAACATGGTGGGCCGCGTCCGCCTGCATGTCCGCGGCAAGGCCGGCCAGGTCGTCCGCCTGCGCTTCGCCGAGGTGCTCAACAAGGACGGCACCCTCTACACCGAGAACCTCCGCGCCGCGCGCCAAACCGATCATTACATCCTCCGCGGCGACGCCCGCAGCGAGACGTGGGAGTCGCGGTTCACGTTCCACGGCTTCCGTTATGTCGAGATCTCCGGCCATCCGGATGTCCTCCTGCCCGACGCGATCACCGGCATCGTGCTGCACAGCGACACCCCCCGCACCGGCACTTTCTCCTGCAGCGATCCGCTCATCAACCAGCTCCAGAGCAACATCGACTGGGGTCAGCGCGGCAACTTCCTCGAGGTCCCCACCGACTGCCCCCAGCGCAATGAGCGCCTTGGCTGGATGGGCGACGCCCAAGTCTTTGCCCGCACCGCCGCCTGGAACCGCAATGTCTCCGGCTTCTTCAACAAATGGCAGCTCGACATCGCCGACGCCCAGGGCGCGGAGGGCCAGATGCCTTCGGTCGCCCCGCACATCGAGGGCGTGGGCGCCGACGGCGGTCCCGCGTGGGCCGACGCCGCGGCGATCTGCCCGTGGACCATGTACCTCTGCTACGCCGACAAGGACCTGCTCGCCCGGCACTTTGATTCCCTCGCCAAATTCATCGGCTACATGGAAGTGCAGTCGAAGGACCTCATCCGCTCGCATCCCGACACCAACGTCTGGCACGGCTACGGCGACTGGCTCGCCCTCGACGGCAGCGGCAATGTCTTCGGCAACACGCCCAAGGACCTGATCGGCACCGCGATGTTTGCCTACAGCACGTCACTGGTGGCCAAGATGGCCCGCGTGCTCGGCCGCACCAAGGACGCCGCCCACTACACGCGTCTCGCGGCGCGCATCCGCCAGGCTTACCAGAACCGCTTCCTCACCGCCGACGGGATTGCCGCCGGACTTACGCAGACCAGCTACGTGCTGACGCTGCAGTTCGACCTGGCCCCCGTCGCCCTCCGTCCGAAGCTCGTGCGGGAACTCGTCCGCGACATCGAGACGCGCGGCCACAAGCTCACCACCGGCTTCGTCGGCGCCTCCTACCTGCCGCACGTGCTCTCGCGTTTCGGCCGCGCCGACATCGCCTACAAGCTCCTCCACCAGAAGGCCTGGCCGTCGTGGCTTTACGCCGTCACGCAGGGCGCCACCACCATCTGGGAACGCTGGGACGGCTGGACCAAGGAAAACGGCTTCCAGGACAAGGGCATGAACTCCTTCAACCACTACGCCTACGGTGCCATTGGCTCCTGGCTGTACGCGGTGGTCGCTGGCGTGGATCTCGATCCGGCCACGCCCGGCTTCAAACGCCTGCACCTCGCCCCGCAGCCCGGCGGCGAACTCACCTCCGCCCGCGGCGTGCTGCAAAGCCCGCACGGCCAGATCATGAGCGCTTGGAAAACCTCCGCCGGCCGCTTCGAGTGGGAAGTCACCGTCCCCGCGAACACCACCGCGTCCGCGCGCTTTCCGATTCCCGGCAAGGCCAAGGTCGCCGATGGCAGGACCCCGCTGGCCCGCGCCGCCGGTGTCTCCAAGGTCAAAGCCACCGCCACCGCTGTCACCTGCGAGCTCGCCGCCGGCCACTACACCTTCGTCGCCACCTGGAAACCTGCGCCAGTAAAGTAAGCGCAACGAACGCTTCGAGTTTCCGTGGGCCGTCAGCTGGCTGGCGCCCGGTTCCCGCGCGGGGAAGCCCGCAGGCTACCCCCGCGCCGACTCCGCCGGCCGCCATTCCGGGTCCAGGTCACAGCCGTAAAGCCCGAGCTGCCGGTTGGCCCAAATCGCAAAACCTAAACGCTCGGTCAGAGCACGAATCGGGGCAACAGGGCGCGGGGAAATGAAATCCTTCGGGCCGTATCGTAGAAACACGGAAGAGCGGATGCGCGGGTAATTTTTCAGCGTTTCCGCCCTTCCGCGTCTCCGCGATTTCTGTATGCCTGACTCCGTGCTGATTGCCCTTCACAAACCCTACGGCGTGCTCTCCCAATTTACGCCGGAGCCGGGCTCAAAGTGGCGCACGCTCGCAGAGTTCAACCTGCCGGCCAATGTCTACGCCCTCGGCCGGCTCGACGCGGACTCGGAGGGTCTCCTGCTCCTGAGCGACGAGCCCGGGCTCAACTCCCGGCTGCTTGATCCCGCGCACGCCCATCGCCGCGAGTACTGGGCGCAGGTTGAAGGGATTCCCTCCGCCGCGGCCCTGACCCGGCTCGAGCGCGGAGGGATCGTCATTGATGATTACCCAACCCTGCCCTGTCAGGCGCGCCTCCTCGATCCCGCGCCCATCCTCGCTCCGCGCACTCCGCCCATTCGCGTGCGACCGAGCGTGCCGGACCGCTGGCTGTCGCTCGCGCTGACCGAGGGGAAAAACCGGCAGGTCCGCCGCATGACTGCCGCCGTCGGCCATCCGACGCTGCGGCTCCTCCGCGTGCGGATCGGGCAGTTCGCCCTCGGCGATCTCGCCTCCGGCGCCTGGCGGGAGCTCACCCCGGCGGAGCGCGGCGCAGTGTTCGCCTGAGCAGTGGGCGGGGTCTCTGGCCCGCCCTTTTCCAAGCCAGCGCGGCTCAGAGGCTCCGCCCGACCACGGATTCAAATCCGCGTGATCACGTCTTCCGGCTTGAACCGGACTTTCTTCATCGTCGCGTACTTGTCGTCCGCTGCGCGGTAGCCCGCGGCACAGCACACCACGGAGGCACAGTCCGTGCCCGTGAGCCCGAGGATCTCGTCAAATTTCTCCGGCTCAAACCCCTCTATCGGACACGCGTCCACCCCGAGCAGGGCCGCGCTGGCCAGCAACTGACCCAGGGCGATGTAAACCTGATGCGACTGCCAGAGGTCGAGCCGCTCCTCCGCCCGGGCCTTGTCGAGGTTGCCCATCACCATCTGGCGGAATTTGCCGAGCGACTCCGTCGTCACGTCGCGCACCTCCGCCATGCGCCCGATGTGACGGTCCACATGGTCGTGGCTCAGGTTCTTGCACACCGCCAGCACCACGAAGTGAGAGCAATCGGTCACCTGTGACTGACCCCACGCCGCCGGCCGCAGCCGCGCTTTCATCGCGGGATCGGTCACCACGATGAACTTCCACGGCTGCAGACCGATCGACGAGGGCGCGAGCACCAGCGCCTGCTCCAGCGCGTGCCAGTCCGTCGCGGGAATCTTCCGCGCCGGGTCGAATTTCTTCGTCGCATAGCGCCAGTGCAGCGCGTGCAGGAGTGTGACGGTGGAAATGGGATGAGTCATGATGGCAAAATTACCAAGCCCGGGCGTATTGCTTCGGCGGCGGCACGGCGGCCGCGTGACCGAGGATCTTGGCGGCATGCGCCGGCCAGTACGGATCGCGCAGCTCCTCGCGGGCCAGCAGCACCAGGTCGGCCTGGCCCGACCGGATGATCGCATCGGCCTGCTTGGCCTCGGAGATCATGCCGACCGCCGCGGTGGCAATGCCCGCCTCGCGGCGGATCTTCTCGGCGAAGGGCACCTGATAGCCCGGCCCCACGGCAATCTTCGCGTTCGGGACCGCGCCGCCCGAACTGCAGTCAATGAGGTCGATACCCTCGGCCTTCAACCGGCGGGACAACTCGACGGACTGCTCAAGATCCCAGCCGCCCTCCGCCCAGTCGCTGCAGGACAGGCGGGCGGTGTACGGCCGGTGCTCCGGCCAGACCGCGCGCACCGCGCGGGTCAGCTCCAGCAGGAAACGGATGCGGTTCTCAAAGCTGCCGCCATAGTTGTCGGTGCGCTGGTTGGACAGCGGGGACAGAAATTCATGCGTCAGGTAGCCGTGGGCCCCGTGCAGTTCCAGCCACTCGTAGCCGGCCGCAAGCGACCGTTTTGCCGCCGCCACAAAATCCGCCTGCACCTGCTTGATCTCCTCCCCGGTGAGCGCGTGCGGGACCTTCGAGAGTTCGCCGCCAAACGCCACGGCGCTCGGCGCCACCGGCGTCCAGCCCCCGGCGCTGTCCGCCAGATGCGCCCCACCCGCCCACGGCACCGCCGCGCCGGCCTTGCGGCCGGCATGCGCGATCTGGATGCCCGGGACGGCGCCCTGCTGCTTGATGAAGCGATTGATGCGCGCCAGCGGCTCGATGTGCTTGTCCGCCCAGATGCCGGCGTCACCCGGGGTGATGCGACCCTCGGGCGAGACCGCTGTGGCCTCCGCGATGATCAGGCCGGCGCCCCCGGCCGCGCGCGAACCGAGATGCACGAGATGCCAGTCGTTCGCCACGCCGTCCTCAGAAGAATACTGGCACATCGGGGAAACCCCGATGCGGTTGCGGAGGGTGACGGACTTGATCGTGAGCGGGTCGAACAGGTGAGG
This sequence comes from Verrucomicrobiota bacterium, assembly GCA_003402695.1. Classification (GTDB taxonomy): domain Bacteria; phylum Verrucomicrobiota; class Verrucomicrobiia; order Opitutales; family Opitutaceae; genus Opi-474. Next base: position 7,387 of record QQNC01000072.1, read on the forward strand.
CATGGAAACGAGTAAAGAATACGAGCGCGGTTATTTAGCAAACCGTAGGTCGGGCGTAAAGTCCGACATCCTCGAGAGTTCGAACAGGTCGATCCAGCAGGCAGGTCGGGCGTAAAGCCCGACCTACAACAATCCCTGAAACTCCCCATGCCGCTGGATGAACGACGCGACATACGAGCACTGCGGTACCACGCGCCGGCCCTCGGCCCGCGCAAACTCCAGACCCGCTCGCACCAGCTTCTCCGCAATCCCATGCCCGCGCAGCGCCGTCGGCACATACGTGTGGGTGAACACGATGCGCCCGTCCTCGAGCCCATAATCCGCCACGGCCAGCTGGGTGCCCACCCGCGCCTCAAACCGGCTGGCCGCGGGGTTGTGCAGCACCGTGATCTCGCCTGGTTCCGGAGCGCTCATGACGTCTTGGTTTTACCACCCAACAGCCGGCCGGCAAGCGCGGTGAAGTCATCGCGCCCCTCGATCCGCAGGAGCCACAGCAGGCCGCCATAAAGCACCACGCCCAGGGGAATCAACCCGCCCAGCGCGAGCCCGTCGCGCACCCGCGCACTGAGCCCGGCCCCCTGCAGCCAGTGCCAGCCGCCGCCGACCAGCAGGCCCATGGCCAGCGTCGCGCCGACGATCTTTCCCACGGACGGCCACAGCGGGGCGAAGCGCATCTCGGGCAACTTGCGCGTCAGCGCGCGCTTGAGCAGCACCGTCTGCACGATGATCGCCGCCGTGCTGGCCAGCACCAGGCCCTTGGCGCCCAACCAGTGCATCAGCGACAGGCTGAGCGCGAGGTTCACCACAAAATCCACCATCGCGACCCGCACCGGTGTCGTCGTGTCCTTCACCGAGTAAAATGCGCGCACCGTCAGGTTGACGATGGAGAAAAACGGCATGCCCACCGCAAACAGCGCCAGCAACGGCGTCATCTCGCGCGTGGCCGCCGCATCAAACTGCCCATGCTGAAACAGCACGCGGATGATCGGCTCGCTCAGCAGCGCCAGCCCGGCCGCGGCCGGCACATTGACGACCAGGATAAGCCGGATGCCCTTGCGGTAGTCATCCGCCATCGCGGTGAACTTTTTCTCGACGGCATGCTTCGCAATCAGCGGGTAAACCACGGTGGACACCGCGATCGCAAACACGCCGATCGGCAGCTCCATCAGCCGGTTGGCGTAAAACAGCAGCGTGCCGGCCGAGTCGCTGATGGCGTAGGCCAGCACGCCGGCCACGTACACGTTCACCTGGTAGATCGCCGAGCCGAAGAAGCCCGGCATCATCAGCACCGCGATCTCGCGCACGCGCGGCGACAGCCGGAAATCAAGGCGCGGCCGCCAGCCCTCACGCATGAGCACTCCCGCGGGCACCGCCATCTGCAAAAATCCCCCCGCCAGCACCCCGGCGCACAGCCAGTGCATCTCGCCCAGCGGCGTGGACGCGAAATGCATCCCCGCCCCGCCGAGCGAGAAGATCATCGCGAGGTTGAGCCAGATCGGCGACAGCGCCGGCTCGGTGAACCGCTGGAAGACGTTGAGCGTCGCATTCAACGCCGCCGCGATACACACGAACGCCAGGTACGGGAAGAGGATCACCGTCAGGTCCGCGACCAGGTACCACTTGTCATCCTGCCCCGTAAGCCGCCGCGACTGGCTGAACAGCAGCATCGCCAGCACGACCAGGGCGCCGGTGATGACCGCCAGCCAGCTCACGACCTTGTTCAGCAGGGCAAATGCGCCCGGCCGGCCGCTCCCGTGCAGCTCCGCCTGCAGGGTCGGCAGGAAGGCCGCCGTCAGCGAGCCCTCGCCCAGCAGGCGGCGGAACAGGTTGGGCAGCCGGAACGCCGTGAGGAACGCCGAGTTCAGGATGCTCGCGCCGAAAATCGCCGCGCCCAGCTGGTCGCGGACCAACCCCAGCACCCGCGACACCACCGTCAACAGGGAGACGACGCCGATGTGCTTGAGCTTCTTCGACACGCGGGAAGTTTTCGGGCCGGCGGCGCCGGCGGGCAAGACCTTTACCCGCGGTACCCGGCCTTTCAGCCGGACGCGCTCCTCACGGCATCGTCAGCCGCAGGGTCGAGCCTTCCACCGTGACCGCGGCGAGCCGGCCCCAGGCCGCGGCAATGTCCGCGGGCACGGGCTGGGGCTCGTAGAATTTCTTCATGATGAAATCCGCGGCTCGCGGCAGCCGCTGCACGGGACAGGAGCCGACAAACATGGTCTTTGGCACAAACGCGATGGCGTCGCCCCGCCGGGCAAAGTTGCCCGTCGTCTGCACCAGCACCGTGGTGTCCAAGGAAAACAGGTCATACTTGATGCGCACCGGCACCGTGATCTGCAGGGCCCCGTCATGGATGCGGAAATTGGGGGCACCGGCGGAGAGGGCCGTCGCCGGCGGCGGCGGCTCGGTGCCCGGGGCGGCCGTCACCGGGTTCGCCGCGGTGTTGAGCTCGTCCTCGTTCACCACGATGGAGCCGCCCTTGACGAAAAATTTCTGTTTGGCGAACAGCCGCCGGGCATTGGAGTAGTCGCGCGAGCCCTCGATGAAATAAACGGTGCCGGCGATCGGCTCCTTGGGGAGCTCCTTAACCCTCGTCACCGGCCGGAATATGAAAAATCCCGCGGCGAGCACGACGCCGAGCACGGCGCTCAGCAGCGCACCGAGAATGACTTCCGTCCAGCTTGGGCCGTAGCGGGCGCGATCAAATCGTTGTCTCATGGGTAAAAATTACGTGGTCGCCGCGGCGGCCTTGGGCTCCGCTTTGGCGGGGGTGGATTTGGGGCTGCCGCCCTCGGATTGGGCCGGGGACGGCTTGTTTTTATAGTCCGTGATGTAGAAACCCGTACCCTTGAAAATCAGCCCCGCCCCACCGCCAATCAGCCGTTTCAAGCCGCGCTTTTTGCATTTCGGGCACTGCGACAACAGCGCATCTTTCATGGACTGGAACGCCTCGAAGGCATGGTGGCATTTCGGGCAGACGTACTCGTAGGTGGGCATGAGAAATCTCCCGTGGTTATGGGCCGGTCCCCGCCGCATGGCGAGTTTGTTCTCTGCTGCGCCGGGGATTGCGCCGGGCCGGGTTTTCGCCCACGCAAGGGGGCCATGGATTTTCCTTCTGAACTCCGCCGCCAGGCCGCCGTGGTCGAGCGCGGGCTGGACCAGTACCTGCCGCCCGCGGACACCCGCCCGGCGCGGCTCCACGAGGCCATGCGCTACAGCCTGCAGGCCGGCGGCAAGCGCCTGCGGCCCGTGCTCGTCCTCGCCACGGCCGACCTCTTTGCGGCTCAGCTTGGCGCCGCCCTGCCCGCCGCCGTCGCCATCGAGTGCCTGCATACTTACTCGCTCATCCACGATGACCTGCCGTGCATGGACAACGACGACCTCCGCCGCGGCCAGCCCACCGCTCACCGGCAGTTCGACGAAGCCACGGCGCTCCTCGCCGGCGACGCCCTCCTGACCCATGCCTTCGCCTTGCTGGCCGAAAGCTACGCCGCCCAGCCCGTGCTCGCACATGCCCTCATCCGGGAACTCGCCGACGCCGCCGGCAGCCGCCGTCTCATCGGCGGACAGATGGCAGACCTGCTGGCCGAGAAAAAGGACGCCACCCCCGCCGAACTCGAGTTCATCCACCTCAACAAAACCGCCGCCATGATCGAAGCTGCGCTGGTGCTGGGCGGACTCGTGGGCGGGGCGGACGCAGCGGCAATCGCCACCCTCCGCCGCGCCGGTCACGAACTGGGGCTGGCGTTCCAGATCATGGATGACGTCCTGGATGCGACCGCCGACGGCGCCACCCTGGGCAAAACGCCGGGCAAGGACGCCAAGGCCGGCAAAACCACCTTCGTCAAACTCCACGGCCTCGCCGCATCCCGCCAACTGGCACAGGCGCATTCCACTGCCGCCCGGGCCGCCTTCCGCGAATTGCCCGGGGACACGGCCTTTTTGGTCGCACTGGTGGATTCACTCGCGATCCGGTCCAGTTAAGAGCGCCGGATCCGGGCGCGTTTGCTGAACGCAAAACAATCCGCAAATCCTTGTGAGCTGAGTAGTTTCACCCACCTCTCGAGGGTTGAAAGTCCAACGGCTTTGGA
>QQNC01000073.1 GCA_003402695.1 Verrucomicrobiota bacterium
CCCTTCTGCACATAGCTTCGGTTCCACTGGGCCACGCCCAAGGCCGCGGGGAAAAGCGCGCCCAAGCGCCGGTCCCGCTCCGCGTCGTCCAGTCCGGCGTCGAGGCACTCGTGGACGATCTTTTCCACCGCCGCCGGGTCGATGCCCAGGTGCAGGCAGAGAAACCGGTCCATCCCGCGTTTGTAGTTTTTCGCGTAGCTGACCGGCAGCGCGCCGTGGTGCTTGACGTACGCGCACTTCGCCAGGAACCGCGGCAGATGCAGCAGGCCGGTCGCCGGATGCGGCAGGTAGGCCGAGGGCAGTTCGGTGAGAATCTCGCCTGAGGATCCAGGCATGGGTCGGGAAGGCATGCCCCGCCATGCAACTCACCCGGCGCCGCAAGGCAACGTTGTCATGGGGATCCCGCCGCGGCGGGAGTGGAGTCTGCCCACCTACGCTGCGGTCTTCTTGACCTCGGGACGCTCCGGCGCCGCCGGCTTGGTCCCCGCGTCCACCGGAATCGCCCTCGCGCGGTAAACGTCGTAATCCGGGACGAGACGGTGGTAGCGCTTGTCCATCAGCGGCGAGGAAATCATGAAATCGGCCGACGCGCGGTCGCACGCGATCGGAATGTTCCAGACCACAGCCATGCGCAGCAGCGCCTTCACGTCGGGGTCATGGGGCTGCGGCTCCAGCGGGTCCCAGAAGAAAATCAGGAAATTGATGTCCCCATCCACAATCTTCGCGCCGATCTGCTGGTCGCCGCCCAGCGGACCGCTCTGGAGCTTGGTGATGCTGAAACCAAGTTCCTCCTCCAGCATCTGGCCCGTGGTGCCGGTCGCATAGACCTGGTGGTGCGCCAGCAGGTCGCGGTTGAACTTCGCCCACTCGATCAGGTCGCGCTTCTTGTGGTCGTGCGCCACCAGCGCGATTTTCTTGTCCAACTCCATCACGATTTTTTTGTACGCCATAGACGAACAACCTAGCAGGGCGCATGCCCTGCGGCCACCGGTGCCGGGTAAAGATTGCGTAGCAATCAAGTGACCTGGAAGGCCGGCGGCCGTGGGCGCGGCGGATCGTGGGTTGCCCGGGAACGGGCAACCCTCATCCATCGCGGCTCACCCTTGGCCTCGCGCCTGACTCAAGGCAGGTCCGTCGAACCCATCAGGTAGCGGTCGCACTCGCGCGCCGCGGCCCGGCCCTCATTAATCGCCCAGACCACGAGGCTTTGCCCCCGGCGGCAGTCGCCGGCGGCGAAAACACCGGGCAGGCTGGTGCCGAACTTGCCGTAGTCCGCCTTGATGTTGCTGCGCGGGTCAGTCTCGACCCCGATTTCCTTCAGCAACGCCTGCTCCGGCCCGAGGAAGCCCATCGCGAGCAGCACGAGTTGCGCGGGGCGCGTCTTTTCCGTGCCCGGCAGTTCCTGCGGCACGAACTGACCCTTGTCGTTCTTGGCCCACTTGATCTCGACGGTGACGAGCTCCTTCACGCGGCCCTCGGCGTCGCCGATGAACTTCTTTACTGTGGTGACGTAGATGCGCGGGTCGGCGCCAAACTTCGCGGCGGCCTCCTCCTGGCCATAGTCCATCTTGTAAACCTTCGGCCACTCCGGCCACGGGTTGTCCGCGGTGCGTTCCTGCGGCGGCTTCGGGAGAATTTCAATTTGCAGCAGGCTCTTGCAGCCGTGGCGCATGGACGTGCCGACGCAGTCCGTGCCGGTGTCACCGCCGCCGATGACAACGACATCCTTGCCCCCGCCATGGATCGGGCTTTCGCCCTGGCTGAGGACGGCCTTGGTATTGGCGGTGAGAAATTCCATCGCGAAGTGCACGCCCTTCAGGGTGCGGCCCTCGATCGGAAGGTCGCGCGGCTGGGTGGCGCCGGTACAGATGACGGTGGCGTCGTATTCCTTGAGGAAGATCTGTGGCTCGACGTTGTCGCCGACGTTCGCATTGCAGAAGAATTTGATTCCCTCCTGCTCCATCAGCTTGATGCGGCGCAGGACGATCTCCTGCTTGTCCAACTTCATATTGGGAATGCCATACATCAGCAGGCCACCCGGGCGGTCGGCGCGCTCAAAGACCGTGACGCTGTGGCCGGCGAGGTTGAGCTGCGCGGCGGCGGAGAGACCGGACGGGCCGGAGCCGATAATGGCGACCTTCTTCCCCGTGCGGACCTTCGGTGCCTCGGGGCTGACCCAGCCCTCATCCCAGCCGCGGTCGGTGATCGCGGCCTCGATGTTCTTGATCGTGACGGGCGGATTGTTGATGCCGAGCACGCACGAGCCCTCGCACGGGGCGGGGCAGACGCGGCCGGTGAACTCGGGAAAGTTGTTCGTCTTGTGCAGGCGCAACAGCGCCTCATGCCAAAGCCCGCGGTAAACGAGGTCGTTCCATTCCGGGATCAGGTTGTTGATCGGGCAACCCGACGCCATGCCGCTGATGAGCTTGCCCGTGTGGCAGAACGGCACACCGCAATCCATGCAGCGCGCACCCTGGTGGCGGAGCTTCTTCTCCTCCATGTGGTGGTGAAACTCCTTCCAGTCGCGCACGCGCTCGATCGGGGTCCGATCCACGGGCAGTTCCCGCAGATATTCAATGAATCCAGTTGGCTTGCCCATGGTGTAGTGTGATGCGGTCAGCTCTCAGCTTTCAGCGGTCAGCTTGAAGAAGCAGAGTGGTTTGCAGCGAGGGGTTGGAGGTTGGGAGCTGATGGCTGAAAGCTTGGGTCAGTTGCCGCCCACGCGCGACTGGTCGCGGGAATTTTCCTCGAAGGCGGCCATGATGGCTTCGTCGCCCGTCAGGCCTTGCGCCTGGGCGCGGTCGAGGCAGGCGAGCATGCGCTTGTAGTCCTTCGGCAGGACCTTGACGAATTTCGGCAGGGATTGCTTCCAGCCGTCGAGAATCTGCTTCGCGCGGACGCTCTTGGTGTACGCGTAATGCTTCTCGATCATGGCGCGGAGCTCGGCGATCTCCGCCGCGGACTCCAGTTTCTCGATGCCGACCATCGCGGTGTTCACACGGAGGGCAAAATCGCCCGTTTCATCGAGCACGTAGCCGATGCCGCCGGACATGCCGGCGCCGAAGTTGCGGCCCGCGGTCCCGAGCACGACGACGCGGCCGCCGGTCATGTACTCGCAGCCGTTGTCCCCAATGCCCTCGACCACGGCGCTCACACCGGAGTTGCGGACGGCAAAGCGCTCACCCGCCATGCCGGCGAAATAAACCTCACCCGCCGTGGCCCCGTAGAGCGCGACGTTGCCGATGATCATGTTGTCCGCGGCGCTGAAGGTCGCGAGGGCCGACGGGTGGATGATGATCTTGCCGCCAGAAAGGCCCTTGCCGACGTAGTCGTTGGCGTCGCCCTCGATGGAAAACGTCATGCCCTTGGTCATGAACGCGCCGAAGCTCTGGCCGGCCGAGCCCTTGAAGCGGAGGCGGATGGTGTCGTCGGGCAGGCCCTTGGCCCCGTACTTCTTCGTGACCTCGTGGCTGGTGATCGTGCCGACGACGCGGTTGACGTTTCGGATCGGCAGCTCGGCGACGACCTTTTCGCCGCGCTCGATCGCCGGCTCGCAGATCCCGAGCAGCGTCGTGAGGTCGAGCGACTTGTCGAGGCCGTGGTCCTGCTTCGTGGAGCAGAAGCGACCGACGTTGTCGCCAACCTCGGGCGAATAGAGGATGTTGGAGAAGTCGAGACCCTTGGCCTTCCAGTGGTCGATCGCCTGCCGCGGCTCGAGGAAGCCGACCTGGCCGACCATCTCCTCAATCGTGCGGAAGCCGAGCTGCGCCATGATCTCGCGCACCTCCTCGGCGATGAATTTCATGAAGTTGACGACGTGCTCGGGCTTGCCGGCGAACTTCGCGCGGAGCTTCGGATCCTGCGTCGCGACACCGGCGGGGCAGGTGTTGAGATGGCAGACGCGCATCATGATACAGCCGGTGGCGACGAGCGGCGCGGTGGCGAAGCCGAATTCCTCGGCGCCGAGCAGCGCGGCGATAACCACATCGCGGCCCGTCTTGAGCTGGCCGTCGGTCTCGACGGCAATTCGGCTGCGGAGATTGTTGAGCACCAGCGTCTGGTGCGTCTCGGCGAGGCCGAGTTCCCACGGCAGGCCCGCGTGCTGCAGCGAGGTGTGCGGCGACGAACCCGTGCCGCCGTCGTAGCCGGAGATGAGCACGACATCGGCGTGCGCCTTGGCGACGCCGGCGGCGATGGTGCCGACGCCGACCTCGGACACGAGCTTCACGCTCACGCGCGCGTGGCGGTTGCTGTTCTTCAGGTCGTGGATCAGCTCCGCGAGATCCTCGATGGAGTAGATGTCGTGGTGCGGCGGCGGGGAAATGAGGCCGACGCCCGGGGTCGTGCCACGGGTCTTGGCGATCCACGGATAAACCTTGGTGCCAGGCAGCTGGCCGCCCTCGCCCGGCTTCGCGCCCTGGGCCATCTTGATCTGGAGCTCCTTCGCGCTGGCAAGGTACTCGCTCGTCACGCCGAAGCGGCCGGCCGCGACCTGCTTGATCGCGGAATTCTTGGAGTCGCCGTTGGCCATCGGCGTGAAGCGGTCGGAGTCCTCGCCGCCCTCGCCGGTGTTGGACTTGCCGCCGATGCGGTTCATCGCGATGGCGAGCGTCTCGTGCGCCTCCTTCGAGATGGAGCCGTACGACATCGCGCCGGTCTTGAACCGCAGCATGATCTTTTCCACGGGCTCGACCTCCTCGAGCGGGATCGCCGCGGACGGCTTGAACTCAAGCAGGCTGCGCAACGTGCAGAGGTTCTTGCCCTGCTCGTTGATCAGCTTGGAGAAATTCTTGAAGGCCGCGTAGCTGCCGGTGCGCGTCGCGCGCTGGAGGTGGTGGATCGACTCGGGCGTGAACAGGTGGGTCTCGCCCTCCGCGCGCCACTGATAGATGCCGCCGACGGGCAGCACGTGGCTGCTGACGGGACGGTCGGGATACGCCGCCCGGTGCCGCGCGAGGACCTCCTGGGCGATGACATCGAGGCCGATGCCGCCGATGCGGGAGGCCGTCCAGGTGAAATAATGGTCGATGACATCCTGCCGCAGGCCGAGCGCCTCGAACACCTGCGCCCCGCGATAGCTCTGGATGGCGGAGATGCCCATCTTGGACATGACCTTGATTACGCCCTTCGAGGCGGCCTTCACCATGTTCTTGCACGCGGTCTTGTGGTCGATGCCGGTGAGCGAGCCCTCGCGGATCATGTCGTCGATCGTCTCGAACGCCACGTACGGGTTGATCGCGCTCACGCCATAGCCGATGAGCAGCGCAAAATGGTGCACTTCGCGGGCCTCGCCGGTCTCGATGATGAGGCTGGCGCGCGTGCGCAGGCCCTCGCGGATGAGATAGTGGTGCAGGCCGGCCACCGCGAGCAGCGCGGGGATGGGGGCGAACTCCTTGCTGACGCCGCGGTCGCTGAGGATGAGGACGTTGATCTCCTCCTCCTCGATCATGCGGCGCGCCATCATGCAGATTTCTTCGAGGGACTTCGCGAGGCCCTTCTCGCCGCGGGCGACGCGGAAGAGCGAGGGCAGCACGCCCATCTTCAGGCCCGGGAGGTCGGTGCGGCGGATCTTGGCAAATTCCTCGTTAGTGAGGACCGGCCACTTCAATTCCACGCGGCGGCAGGCGGTCGGCTGCGGATTGAGCAAGTTGCCCTCGGAGCCGAGGCGCGTCTCGGCGGAGATGACGATTTCCTCGCGGATCGAGTCGATCGGCGGATTCGTGACCTGGGCGAAGAGCTGCTTGAAGTAATCGTAGAGCAGGCGGGGCTTGTTCGAAAGCACGGCCAGCGCGCCGTCGTTGCCCATCGAGCCGAGGGCCTCGACGCCGTCGCGGGCCATCGGGGTCAGGATGATGCGCTCATCCTCGTAGGTGTAGCCAAATGCGATCTGGCGCTGGAGCAGGGTCTCATGATCCGGCACCGGCACGGAGGGCGCGGCGGGCAGGTCTTCCAAATGGACCAGATGCTCGTTGAGCCACTGGCGGTAGGGGCGTTCGCTGGCGAACTGCTGCTTGATCTCCTCGTCCTCAATGATGCGGCCCTGCTCGGTGTCCACGAGGAACACGCGGCCGGGTTGCAGGCGGCCCTTGCGCAGGACGTTCTCGGGCGGGATGTCGAGCACGCCGGTTTCCGACGCCATGATGACGAGGCCGTCCTTGGTCAGGCAGTAGCGCGACGGGCGCAGGCCGTTGCGGTCAAGAATGGCGCCGATCTGCTTGCCATCGGTGAAGCAGATCGCGGCGGGGCCGTCCCACGGCTCCATCAAGCAGGCGTGATACTGGTAGAACGCCCGGCGGGCGTCATCCATGTGCTGGTCGCCCGACCACGGCTCGGGGATCATCATCATGATCGCATGCGCGAGCGGCCGGCCGGCAAGGACGAGCAGCTCGAGCGTGTTGTCGAACATTGCCGAATCGCTGCCGTTCGGGTTCACGATCGGGAGCAGCTTCTTGATGTCGTCGCCGAAGAGCTCCGACTCGAACAGCGCCTCGCGGGCATGCATCCAGTTGATGTTGCCGCGGAGGGTGTTGATCTCGCCGTTGTGCGCGACGTAGCGGTACGGGTGCGCGCGGTCCCAGCTGGGGAAGGTGTTGGTCGAGAAGCGCGAGTGCACGAGGCCGATCGCCGTCTCCATCGCCGGGTTCTGCAGGTCGGGAAAATATTTTCCGAGCTGGTCGGTCAGCAGCATGCCCTTGTAGACGATCGTCTTGCAGGAGAGACTGGCCGCGTACCACGACTCCGCGCCACTCATTGTGGAGGTGCGGATGTCGCTGTAGGCCCGCTTGCGGATGATGTAGAGCGCGCGCTCGAAGGCCATGTCGTCGGTCAGCGCCGGGTTGCGGCCGATGAACACCTGGCGCATGAACGGCTCGCAGGACTTGGCGGTCTCGCCGAGCGAGGAATTATCCGTCGGCACCGTGCGCCAGCCAAGGAAGGTCTGACCCTCGGCCTGCACGATGCGCTCGAAGGTCTGCTCAATCTTGCGGCGGACGGTCGGGTTGCGCGGGAGGAAGATGATGCCAACGCCATACAGGCCGGCGGCGGGCAGCGTGATGCGCGCTTTCTTACTCACCTCGGCGAAAAACTTGTGCGGAATCTGCAGCAGTACGCCGGCGCCGTCGCCGGTGTTGGGCTCGCTGCCGGCGGCGCCGCGGTGGTCAAGATTGGTCAGGACCTGCAGCGCCTGCTGCAGGATTGCGTGGGTCTTGCGCCCGTGGAGGTCCGCCACGAAGCCAACGCCGCACGCATCGTGTTCAAACGAAGGATCGTAGAGCCCCTGTTTGCCGGGTCGGCCGGCGGTGGAGAACTCGGTGGGCAGGGCAGGAGGATTGGGCCGCGAAACGTTCGACATCAGAGTGGGGTAAACGGGAGCGGGAAGGGTGCCGGATCAGGCGGTAAGGGTTGGTGTGGGGGCAAAAAAAGGGCCGGTCGCATTTTGCGAGAGCCGGCCCGGGAAAGTTAATTCGTCGATGCGGCTTTCGCGTCAGAAGAAGCGAATCGTTTTAGTGGCCATTTTGGCGTGTTCCGCATCCGAGCAGCCCGCGTTGGTGGGCGCGTCGACCGCGGCATCGCTGGGCTTCACAAGGTCGTTGCTGAGCAGGTAATTCTCGACCTCCTCGCCGGAGATGTCCGCGAGCATGACGCCGTCGATCTCGACGCACGGCGAGAGCGGCTGGCCGGACTTCTGCACCATCTCGGCGTAATTCACGCGGTTGTTGATGATATCGATGTCCTCAAAGGCGAGCCCGTGCTTGCGCAGCACGGTGCGCACGCCATTGGACCAACCGCACTGCGGCTTAAGATAGGCTTTGATGTTCATACGACAGGGTACGCGGGTAGAAAAGTGTCGCAAGCTATAGGGCGTGGTTTTTCCCCCGCAAGCGGAACTTTAGAAAATCTTTGGCATATGGCCGCGCACCACGTGCCGCGCCGCGGGGAAAAAATTCCGCAGGATCCCAATCTCGTTTGCCCTCCTTTGGATTTTCGTCCACCCTGGCTGTCCCATGAGCACTTCCCCCGCCCCCGAAGTTTTGTTTGATGTCGTCGCCGACATGCACGTGCCGGAGCTGTACCAGCCGCAGGCGATCGCGGAGGGCGTCGAGCACTTGGAGGACATCGGGCCCGCGCAGATCGCGTTTTATCAGCAACACGGCTACCTCGTGGTGCGCCAGGCGTTCACGCCCGCCGAGATGCAGGGCGCCATTGACGGGCTGGTGGACCTGATCATGGGCCAGCGCCCGGACTTCAAGCACGTGTACTTCGAGGGCAAGGCGAAGGAAATCCTCTCCACCCTCGGGCCGGACCAGCGGCAGGACGCCGTGCGCAAGCTCGGGGTGTTCATCGAATTCGATGCGCGCCTGAAGGCCATCTCGCACCATCCCGCGCTGCTGCGCGCCCTGGAACTCTTCCTCGGCGGCGCTCAGGCGGAGATGTTTCAGGACATGGCGCTGATCAAGCCGCCTCGGCTCGGCCGCGAAAAACCGTGGCACCAGGACAAGGCCTATTTCGAATACCCGCTCGGCACCCCCGTCGTCGGCACCTGGATCGCGCTCGACGAGGCCACGGTCGCCAACGGCTGCATGCAGATCCTGCCCGGCCGGCACCTGGAGGGCCCGATCCCGCATTTCCAGCGCCGCGACTGGCAGATCTGCGACAATGTCATGCTCGGCACCAAGTCCGTCGCCGTGCCGCTGCCGCCGGGCGGGATGCTGTTCTTCGACGGCATGCTGCCGCACGGCACGCCGCACAACTCCTCGCCCAAGCGCCGCCGCGCGCTGCAGTTTCACTATCTCCCCGCCGGCACCAAGAAGTGCTCGCCCGAGGAACGTCTCAAAGCTTTCGGCGGCGAGGGCAAAAACGTCACCTGCTAGCCGGAAGGCCGGCTGGGCTTGTTTTTAAAGGGGAAGCCAGCAAGCCAGGAACGAGGCGGATCGCGAAAACGCGGAAGCGCGAAAAAAGACGATCCGCCCGGAATTGCTCACCGCCGGTGAGGCGTCCCGGGTGACTGCGGTTTCCGCGCTTTTGCGATCCGGATTGGAAGCCTGGTTCCTGGTTTCCTGGCTTTCCCTTCAAATCCAGCTCCTGCTCCGGCTTTCACCTTACAATTTCCTAGCCGCGCCGCGCCGGCTCGCCTATCACGCACAGGATGAAAGTCCTCGTGACCGGCGCCGCCGGCTTCATCGGTTACCACGTCGCCCGCCGGCTGGCGGGCACCAACCGCTGCGAGGTGCTGGGGGTGGACAACCTCAACGACTACTACTCCGTCGACCTCAAGCGCGCCCGCCTGGCCGAGCTCGCCGCGCTGGACGATTTCCGCTTCGTGCAGGCCGATTTCGCCGACGCGACCGCGTTTCAGGGGATCTACAGCCATTTCAAGCCGGACTATGTAATCCACCTCGGCGCCCAGGCCGGCGTGCGGTACAGCATGGAAAACCCCGCGGCCTACGTGCACAGCAACCTCACGGGCTTCCTTAATGTCCTCGAGGCCTGCCGCAAACTGCCGCCGAAGCACCTCGTGTTCGCCTCGTCCAGCAGCGTCTACGGCGCGGGCGCGACCGTGCCGTTCCACGAGGACGCCAACACCGACCACCCCATCTCGTTCTACGGCGCGACGAAGAAAAGTAACGAGCTGATGGCGCACAGTTACGCACACTTGCACGGCCTGATGATCACCGGCCTGCGGTTCTTCACCGTGTACGGCCCGTGGAGCCGGCCCGACATGGCGCCGACGATCTTCTCGCAGGCGATCTGCGACGGCCGGCCGATCAAGCTCTTCAACCACGGCAAGTGCCGGCGTGATTTTACCTACGTGGACGACATCGTGGATGGCGTCGTGAAGGTCCTGCTCTACCCGCCCGCCACCCCGCCCGTCCCGCCGTTCCGGATCTTCAACATCGGCCACAACCGCCCGGTGGAGGTGCTGCTCTTTGTGCGCATGCTCGAGCAGCTCCTCGGCCGCACCGCCCAGATCGAGCTGCTCCCGCCGCAGCCGGGCGACATGATCGAAACCTGCGCCAGCATCGAGCGCCTGTCGGCCGCCGTCGGCTTCACGCCAAAAATTTCCCTCGAGGTCGGGCTGCGCCACTTCACGGACTGGTTTAAAACGTATTACCGGCCCGTATGAAGACCCTTCTCCTGCTCGTCGGCTCCAACATCTTCATGACCCTCGCTTGGTACGGGCAGCTGAAGTTCAAGTGGCTCGAGGGCCGGTCGCTTCTCTTCGTCATCCTCGTCTCCTGGGGCATCGCCTTCTTCGAGTACTGCCTGATGGTGCCGGCCAATCGCTCCGGCTATTTTGACGGCGGCTTCAGCGGCTACCAGCTCAAGATCATCCAGGAATGCGTCACGCTGGCGGTCTTCGTGGTCTTTGCGTGGGTCGTGCTGAAGGAACGGCTCACCTGGAACTACGCCGTCAGCTTTCTCCTCATCTTGCTCGCCCTGTGGTTCGCCACCGCTTTCAAGCCCGGCAGCACCCCGCCCGCCGGCCCCTGATCGGCCGCCGGCGCGCAGCGCCGGGCCGTGGTGGGGAGTTTTCGGAAAACATACGGCGAATCGCCGCTCCGCGCTTGCCTCGCCCGGTGTGCGGCCCAACTTGGTTTTCTCTTTTAATCGCAACCTCACCTCCCCCCCCATACGCCATGTCCAAAGCCGCCCCCACCAAAACCGCCGCCGCCCCCGCCGTCTCGCACGTCCGCGAAAAGAACATCGAGCTCGCCCTCTCCTCCATCACCAAGCAGTTCGGCGACGGCTCGATCATGCGCCTCGGCAGCAACACCCGGATGAAGGTCGAGGTGCTCTCGACTGGTTCCCTCGCGATCGACCTCGCCCTCGGCGTCGGCGGCCTGCCCAAGGGCCGCATTGTGGAGATCTACGGCCCGGAATCCTCCGGCAAAACCACCTTCTGTCTCAGCGTCATCGCCGAGGCGCAAAAAAAGGGCGGCCTCGCCGCCTTCATCGACGTCGAGCACGCCCTCGACCCGAAATACGCCCGCGTCGTCGGCGTGAACCTCGATGACCTGCTCGTTTCCCAGCCAGACTCCGGCGAGGACGCGCTCAACATCATGGAGACGCTCATCCGCTCCAACAGCATCGACGTCATCGTCCTCGACTCCGTCGCCGCCCTCATCACGAAGGCCGAGCTCGACGGCCAGATGGGCGACATGACCATGGGCAGCCAGGCCCGCCTGATGTCGCAGGCCATGCGCCGCCTCACCGCCGTCGTCAGCAAGACGAACTGCGTGTGCATCTTCACCAACCAGATCCGCGAAAAGATCGGCGTCATGTTCGGCAGCCCCGAGACGACCTCCGGCGGCCGCGCGCTGAAGTTCTTCTCGTCCATCCGCATCGACATCCGCCGCAAGGACCAGATCAAGACGCCCGAGGGCAAGGTCATCGGCAA
>QQNC01000074.1 GCA_003402695.1 Verrucomicrobiota bacterium
GCCGGCGAGGTAGGCGAGGTGCTTTTTCGCCTTGGGGCCGACAAAATACTCGCCCACCTGGCGCTCGGTGAAGATCCAGCCCGGGGTGACGGTGTTGAGGCGGATGCCCTCGGCGCCGAGTTCGCGGGCCAGACCGGTGGTCAGGCCGAGGATGCCGGCCTTGGTGGCCGAGTAGATCGAGCGCTTGGGCACGCCGAGGCGGTAATTGATCGAGGAAACGTTGACGATGGCGCGGCCGCGACCCCGGCGCAGGAACGGGGCGCCAGCCCGGATCACGAGGTAATAGGCGCGCAGGTTGAGGTCCACGACCTCCCGCCACTTGTGCTCGTCGCCGTCGGCGAGCGCGATCTTGGGATCGATGCCGGCGACATTGACGAGGCCGTCGAGGTGAGGGGCCAGCTTCGAAATCTTTTTGAAGAGCGCGGTGATCGCCGAGGCGCGGGCCAGGTCGCAGCGAAGCGAATGCAGGTTTTTATGGCGATAAGGCAGGGCCGAACGCGCGATGCCCAGGACGGTGGCGCCACTGGCGAGCAGGGATTCGGCCGTGGCCCGGCCGATGCCGGCGGAGGCGCCGGTGACGAGGATGACCTTGCCCGCCAGATCGGGCAGCGACAGCAGGGTAGCGGGGGTGGATTTAAGCGAGGTGGCCATGGTTACCAATCGATCACGGCGCCATCGCGGGCAAAACTGCGGCGCGGGAGTTCCTGGGCGAAGGGATGCTTGGCGATGGCGGCCTCGTTGATCTCGACGCCGAGGCCGGGACGGCTGCCGGGATAGACGAGGCGGCCTTTTTTCTCGACGCGGAAGCCCCAGCTGACGATCTCATCGCGCCAGGGGACGTCCTGGTGGACGGCCTCGCAAATGAGGTAGTTGGGCGTGGCGAGGCCGAACTCGATCGAGGCGGCGGTGCTGATCGGGCCCTGCGGATTGTGCGGTGCGATGGCCATGCCGTGGGCGTGGGCCATGGTGGCGATGCGGCGCGCCTCGCTGAGTCCGCCGCAGTGCGTGATGTCGGGTTGCACGATACTGGCGGCGCGGCGCTCGAAGAGTTCCTTGAAGGCGTGCAGCGAGGTCAGGCGCTCACCGGTGGCGATGGGGGTCTTCACCGCGCGCTGGATTTCGGCCATGCCCTCCAGGTGCTCGGGCCAGCAGGGCTCCTCGAAGAAATAGAGATTGTAGGGCTCGAGCGCCTTGGCGAACTGCAGGCCCATCCGTGGCGAGGGCCGCGCGTGGCAATCCACCATGATGTCAATGTCATCGCCGACCGCCTCGCGCATCGCGGCGACGCAGGCCACCGCGCTCTTCACGGGTTGCACGCCCTCGATCATCACCTGCTCGGGGACCGGCATGGACTTGAACGCAGTAAACCCATCGGCAACCGCCTGGCGCGCGAGGTCGCCGAAACGCTTCGCTTCCTCGACCGGCGTCTCATAAAAATCCTCCATCTTCCCGCCGCCGAGATGGCAGTAGAGCCGGATGTAGTCGCGGACCCGTCCGCCCCAGAGCTGGTGGCAGGGAACGTTGAGGCTCTTGCCCAAAATATCCCACAGCGCGAGGTCGATGCCGGCCATGGCGGTGCCGCGGACGATGCCATTGCTGTGCCAGAAGTGCTGGCGATACATCATCTGCCAGAGGTGCTCGATCCGGGTCGGGTCCTCGCCGATCAGCAGTTCGCGCAGGTCCTGGATGGCGCCGATGACCGAGCGCGTGTGCCACTCGAGGGTGGCTTCGCCCCAGCCGATGAGGCCGGGCTGGTCGGTGATGACCTTCACAAAAATCCAGTTGCGCATCCGGGCGTTGCAGACGCGGGTCTCGATTTCGACAATCTTCACCCGAGCAGGCTGGGTCGCAGGTTGGCCGGGGTCAAATCGGCAAACATCGGTCAATTTTATCGCGGAAGCGCGGAGGAACGGAAGCGCGGAACGATCCCATTCCCGGCCTTTTCCGCTGCTCCGCGCTTCCGCGATCTGATTGGGTGCCACCGAGGCCATGGGGATGGAACCGGGCGCATTGGCGCGGGACTGTGACAAGGCGCGCCAGCGATGGCGCAGAATGGCCCCGGTATTGCCTCCGGCCCGGGCTAAACCGGGGCGTCGTCTGGCGCGACTTATGCGAGGTAAACTCCGCCATGGATTCCAACAAACTCACCCAGATGTCACGCCAGGCCGTCACCGACGCGCATGCTCTCGCCCGCCGTCTCCAGCACAATGAAGTGGACACGGAGCATTTGCTGTCGGCGCTGCTGGGTCAGGAAAACGGCATCGTGCCCGGCCTGCTCGATAAGATGAGCATCACGCCCAGCGCCATGGCACTGGCTGTGGACCGCGAACTGGAGCGCCGGCCGAAGGTTTCCGGCAACGTGGACACGTCCAAGGTGTACGTCACCGCGGCGATGAACGAGGTGCTGACCAAGGCCGAGGACGAGGCGCAGTCGCTGAAGGACGAGTATGTCTCCGTGGAGCACCTGTTCCTCGGGCTGCTTGAGGTCGGCAAGCCGGACGCGCTGAAGAAACTGTTCAAGAGCTTTGGGCTCGATCGCGGCAAGCTGCTCAAGGCGCTGAAGGACATGCGCGGCAGCCAGCGCGTGACGACCGACAATCCCGAGGCGACGTACGCCGCGCTGGAGAAGTACGGCATCGACCTCGTGGCGCTCGCCCGGAAGGGGAAAATGGACCCGGTCATCGGCCGGGATGAGGAGATCCGCCGGACCATCCGCATCCTTTCCCGCAAGACGAAGAACAACCCCGTGCTCATCGGCGAACCCGGCGTCGGCAAGACCGCCATCGTGGAGGGTCTCGCCCAGCGCATCCTGCGCGGCGACGTGCCGGAGGGGTTGAAGGACAAGATCATTTTCTCGCTCGATATGGGTGCGCTGGTCGCCGGCGCGAAGTACCGCGGCGAGTTCGAGGAGCGGTTGAAGGCCGTGCTCAACGAGGTGAAGCAGGCCGAGGGCCGCATCATCCTGTTCATTGACGAGCTCCACAACATCGTCGGCGCCGGCAAGACCGACGGCGCGATGGACGCGGGCAATTTGCTCAAGCCCATGCTGGCCCGTGGCGAGTTGCACTGCATCGGCGCCACCACGCTCGACGAGTACCGCAAGTACATCGAGAAGGACGCCGCCCTGGAGCGCCGTTTCCAGCCGGTGCTGGTGGACCAGCCGTCCGTCGAGGACGCGATCTCGATCCTGCGCGGCCTGAAGGAACGTTTTGAGCTGCACCACGGCGTGCGCATTCAGGACAACGCGCTCGTCAGCGCCGTCGTGCTGTCCAACCGCTATATTTCCGACCGCTTCCTGCCCGACAAGGCGATCGACCTGATTGACGAGGCCTGCGCGATGATCCGCACCGAGATGGACTCGATGCCGCAGGAGCTCGACGAGCTCACCCGCAAGGTGCTCCGCCTCGAGATCGAGGAAACCGCCCTCGCGAAGGAGAAGGACGACGCCAGCAAGCGCCGCCTTGATTCGCTGCGCAAGGAACTCGCCGAGGCCCGCGAGCAGGCCAAGGGCATCAAGCTGCACTGGGAGAAGGAGAAGGGCTCCGTGGACAAGACCCGCAAACTCCGCGAGTCCGTCGAGCAGCTGCGCCTGGAGATGGAAAAGGCCGAGCGCGCCTACGACCTCAACAAGGTCGCCGAGATCCGCCACGGCAAGCTCCCGCAGATGGAAGCCGAACTGAAGAAACTGGAGAAGGCCGGCAACACCACGACCCTGTTCAAGGAAGAGGTTTCCGAGGAGGAGATCGCCGAGGTGGTGTCCAAGTGGAGCGGCGTACCCGTCACGCGGCTCGTCGAAGGCGAAAAGGAAAAGCTCCTGCGGCTGGAAGAAGTCCTGCACGAACGCGTCATCGGCCAGGACGAGGCGGTCACCCTGGTGACCGAGGCCATCCTGCGGGCGCGCAGCGGCATCAAGGATCCGCGCCGCCCGGTCGGCAGCTTCCTCTTCCTCGGTCCCACCGGCGTGGGCAAGACCGAGCTGGCGAAGGCGCTGGCCGAGACCCTGTTTGATGCCGAGGCCGCGCTGGTGCGCATCGACATGTCCGAGTACATGGAGAAGCACAGTGTCGCGCGGATGATCGGCGCGCCCCCGGGCTACGTCGGGTACGACGAGGGCGGTCAGCTGACCGAGGCGGTGCGGCGCAAGCCCTACGCCGTGATCCTTTTTGACGAGATCGAGAAGGCGCACCCGGACGTGTTCAACGTGCTGTTGCAGGTCCTGGATGACGGCCGCATCACGGACGCGCAGGGCCGCACCGTGGATTTCAAGAACACGGTCATCATCATGACCTCGAACCTCGGGTCCCGCTTCCTGCTGGAAGGCGTGACGGGTGACACGATCTCCGAGAGCGTCCGCGAAAGCGTGATGGCGGAACTGCGCAAGGCGTTCCGGCCGGAGTTCCTCAACCGCATTGACGAGACCATTCTGTTCAAGCCGCTGACGCTGGAGGAGATCACGAGCATCGTGGACCTGCTCCTGACAGACCTGAACAAGCGCCTGGCCGACCGCCGGGTGACCGTGGTGCTCGATGCCAAGGCAAAGCAGTGGGCGGCGGAGAAGGGTTACGACCCGGTCTTCGGCGCCCGGCCGCTCAAACGCTTCCTGCAGCGCAACATCGAGACGAAACTTGCCCGGGCGCTCATCGGCGGCGAAGTCGCTGAGGGCAGCGAGGTGAAGTTCTCCGTGAAGGATGATGCACTGGTCATGAAGTAATCGCGGCAGCGAAGATTTATCACGGAACCACAGAGGAGCGGAAACGCGGAACCGGCAGAGGGATTCCTCGTATTTCCGCCCCTGCGCCCCTCCGCGATGAGTCTGGATCCGGGATTTTCTGCTTTGCGCTCCGGCGCCATTGCGCGAGCCTTCCCGTCGCATGTCCGCCGCACCCATCCGTTATTACGACCGCTACAGGAAATCCGTCGAGACCGAGGAGATCTACGGCGAGAAATGGCTGCGGTGGGCGTATGAGACGACCACCGGCCGGTTCGCGGTCTGGCTGGCGGCACGGCGGATCTGGTTTTCCAAGTGGTACGGCTGGAAGATGAATCAGCGCGTGAGCGCGCTGCGGGTCATCCCGTTTATCGCGCAGTACAACGTGGATGTGGACGAGTTCACCAAGTCGGCCTTCGACTATAAAACGTTCAACGAGTTTTTCTACCGCACGCTGAAGCCCGAGGCGCGCCCGATCACTCCGGGCGAGTCCGTGGCGGTGTTTCCGGCGGACGGTCGGCACCTGGTGTTTCCGAACGTGGACACGGCGGACGGCTTTTATGTGAAGGGCGCGACGTTCACCCTCGCGGAACTGCTCGGCGACTCCGCGCTGGCGGAGAAATTTGCCGGCGGTTCGATGCTGATCTCGCGCCTGTGCCCGGTGGATTACCACCGCTTTCACTTTCCCGTGGATGGGGTCCCGGATGAGCCCCGGCTGATCAACGGCTGGCTCTACTCAGTCAGTCCGGTCGCGCTTCGGCGCAACCTGCGCTACCTGGTCGAGAACAAGCGCGAAATCACCCGGCTCAACAGCGCGCGTTTCGGCGCGGTGCTGATGATCGAGGTGGGCGCGACGAACGTTGGCGCCATCCGGCAAACCCACGTGCCGGGCCGGCCGGCGGTGAAGGGGGCGGAGAAGGGCCTGTTTGCCTTCGGCGGCTCGTGCGTGATCACGGTGTTCCAGGCCGGGCGCATCCGCTTCGCCGCCGATGTGGTCGCGCAAAGCGCCCAGTATATTGAGACCTACGCACGGATGGGCGACCGGCTGGGCGAGGCGGGCTGAGGGATTTTCGATTGCCGGTGATCCAGGTCACCGGCCGGCGTTCGACGGGTTTGATCTGCCCATGGGCAAACGCATGGCCGCAGACCCGGGGCCTGCGGATGACGGCGAACGACGATGAGCGGGATCCCCCACCACCCACCCGACGCAGGCCTTGGCGGGAACCTACCGGTTGGGCCGGCCAGGTTAAGTGGCAGGGGTTGTGCCGGCGGCGGGCTTTTTTTCCGCCATGCGCTTCTGTCTTAGCCGGACCAGCGCGGCTGTTCCCAGTGCGGCGAGAAACAGCGGACTGACCGCGCCCCCGCCACCTCCGCCGCCGCTTCCGCCCGCCGGGGTCGGCGTCGGCGTGGGAGTCGGGGTAGGAGTCGGGGTGGGAGTAGGAGTCGGGGTGGGAGTCGTGCTGCCGCCAGACGTGTCGAAGATACCCAGTTGGTCGCGTCCACCGAACCGACTGCTGAAAGCCGGCAGCACGTAATCGAGATTCGCACTGCTGATGCCGAACCAGGTGAGCAGGTCGCGGGCGTATTCATCCACGGCCACCCCGGGAATGAGCCGGCCCTGGCCGGTATCGATGGCCGCCATGTTTTGCAGGTCGGGATAGTAGCCTGCGGACTTGTTTCCAAACACCTGCCCGCCCTTGACTGCGCCGCCCAGCACGAAGTGATTGCCCCCCCACGCATGGTCGGAGCCGTCGCCATTGGAGGTCAGGGTCCGGCCGAAGTCCGAGGCGGAGAACAGCGTGACCTGCTCCTGCATGCCGATCTCGCCCAAGGCGGACCAGAAGCTGCTGACGCCTTTGCTGACCGTGCTCAGCAGACCGGGATGGCCGGTCAGGAGGCCGTCGTGGAGGTCGAAGCCGCCGAGGAGGACGAAGAAGATCTGGCGCCGGGCGCCGAGCTTGGCCCGGGCGGCAATGGTCCGGGCGACCATGCGAAGTTCGGCGGCGACCGCATTACCGGCCGGGATCACGGTATTCAGCGTGGTGCCGTTCACCGCTGTGGAGAACTGCTGGTAGCCGTCGAGCGCCTCGCGGGTGGTGTTCGCGTAGGTCTGCTCGAACAGGCTGCGGTATTGCTGCGCCATCATGCTATCGATCGCCTTGGTCCGCAGTCCGGTCAGGTTGTTCACGCTGGCCGTGCCGTAACCGGTCAGGGCCGTGTTCCCCGTGGCGTTAACGGCGTAGGTGAAGGCATTTTTTCCGGTCAGGAAAATATTCTGGCCGGACAGAGAGATGTTCATCGAGACCAGGCTCGGGGTGTTCAGGGAAGCGATGAGATCGGCGGCCCGCCCGCCCCATCCGATTGCCGTGCGCTGGTCGGGGATGCAGGTTTGCCACTGCTGCACCTGGTCAATGTGGGAGTAAAGCGACACGGGGAGTGACTGGCCCGCGCGATAATCGGCCAGGCTCAGGGGGCGGATGAGCGAACCCACGTTCGACACAAACCCCAGCTTGCCGGCGGCGAACAGGTCGCGCAGCTCCGGCATGGACGGGTGCAGCCCGAGCGTGCGGCCGCCCAGGTTGGACGGCGTGATCCCCAGCAGGCTGTCGCTGGCCAGCGCGAGGTTGGCGCGGGACTTGGCGTACGCGGCGTACTCCGCCGGGGTGGTGGGGACCAGCATGTTGTACGAGTCATTGCCCCCGGCGAGGAACAGGCACACGAGCGCCTTGTAGTCGCCGCCGGAAGGGGCCGTCTGGGCCGAGAGCGAGTTGGCGAGTCGCAGGGTGAGCAGCGTGGAGAAAAGCGCGCTGGAACCGACCGCTGCACAGCTGGCCTGGCCGAGAAAATCGCGGCGGCTGATGGGCGGGGATGAGGGGGGCAGGCTCATGGGGACTTATTTCTGGATCGCGTAGTCCGGCGAAATGGCGACGAGGTAGATGGCGAGTTGGACGCGGGCCATGGCGAGGGTTCCCGGGGTGTTGGAGGTGAGCATCGACGGGGTCACCGCATTAAGTGTGGCCAGAATCGTAGCGCGCGAGGTGGCACTCAGCGTGCCCGCGGTCAGGAGCAGATCCACGTTGTCGAGCAGGGGCGAAAGGTCGGTCGCACTCTCGGTCAGCGCGATCTGGGGGCCAAGGCCGAGGGAAAAATTCCCGACACCAACATAGGTGGTGGCGAGATTGTAAAAGAAGTTAGGCGTGGCGATGCCGAACACCGCGTTCTGAATCTGAAACTCAGGGGCCACAAGGCCGGCGTCACCGATCGGTCCCCGCGGCGAATAGTCGGGGGCGTAGAAGTTGAACACCGTGGGCGAAGCGAGCGGGAACTGGCCGAGGGTGTTCTCGTTGGCGTTGCCGAGACTAAAGCGCAGCCCGGCGCCGGCAGAAACCTGGTAGTGGAAGGCGCGCAACAGATGGGTCAGGCGCACGTACGGCTCGCGCAGTTTGCCGTGCTCCGGGTCCGAGATGAAGGCCACCGACCGCGCCTCCGGGTCGAGCAGCACCGCCTTGATCACGGCGAGCATGTCGCCGCGCTGGCCGCGGCCGTTGTTCAGGAACGTGGCGGAGACGCGGCTCACGTACCCGTCGGACGGATTGGAGGTGACCAGCCGCTGGATGAGTTGGCGGGAAATGAAGGGCGCGGTGTTGGGATGCTCCACGAGGTTGTCGATGGCATCGCTGATGTCCTGATCGCCGCTCTGGCCGGCGGGCAAGTCGGGTTTGCGCGCCCCCGCGTAGTGATGCAGCGACTTCGCCGTCACGTCATGCTGGCCCGGCCACATCTTCATCGGCTCGGTGTAGTTGGGCTTGGCGTTAGGAAAATCAGTTTGACCAGCGCCGGTGCCTTTGGCGCTCGGGTTGTGGTCCTCATCGGTCAGTCCGGTGAAGACTTTAGCGAACTCGGTGATCTGGTTATTGGTGTAGGTCTCAAGCGGCCGGCCGTTGGCGTCGGTCTGGTAGGTGCCGTTGGCGTTCAGCTGGTACAGTCCAATGGAAAAAAGCTGCTGGGTCTCCCGGGCATAGTTCTCGTCGGCCACCGTGTTCTTGGCCGGGTTGGCCCTGCGGTTGCGATACTGGTTGAGGTAGCGCCCCATGATCGGGCTGTAGGTGACGTCGACCAGCAGCTGACGGAAGGTGGTGAAGGAGTCGCGCACCAACAGATCGTAATAGCTGCACGAACCCTCATCGGCGTTGGCGACGTCCGAGTTGGCGTCGGACACGACGAAGATCTGGCTGAGTTCGTAGGCCACCCGCTGGCGCAGCTGGTCGTCGCCGCCGATCATGACTTGGTTGCGCGCGCAGCGGTTCTCGAAGTTCTGGATCTTGGTGATGCTGCCCGAGGCGAGGGCCGCCACGACGAGCGGGGTCGCGTAGCTGGCGGGCTTCGCCACTTCCCGGTCAATCCAGGCATTGTAGTCGTAACCGGCGGCGCGCAGGGCCGCGATGGCCTCGGGCGTCGGCCCGAAGGTCGCCTGCGCCAGAAAACGGGAGGCCAACTGGTCGTCGTTCAGGATCGCGTTGGGCTGCACCGTCGCCGCCGGGGCGGAGCCCGCCAGCAACAGGCCCGCGGCGAGGAGGAAGAGGAAGCGATCACGAATCACGAGTGGGGCGTTGCGGTTCGAGCGGGACGGGGCGAGGTACGAATCTGGGTTTTTCTGACTAGCGATTTGCAACAAGACGAGGGTAATGGTGCGGAGGTTACCGGGATTCATCTTTTCTTGGCAGGGGCACCGGTGGGCGGGCCCCGGCCTGCCGGTCAGCTGGGGGCGGGCGGTTAAATTTTCGATTTTCGAATGGGGATTTTCGGTTACCGGAAACCCGGGACGGCCCGCTGCCGGCTGGTCAGGCCCGATTCGCCGCTTGCGTCCGCCCATCGAAAATCCGAAATCGAAAGTCGAAAATCACTCCCGCCCGGGTGGTGGAATTGGCAGACACGACGGTCTTAGAAGCCGTTGCCGCAAGGCTTGCAGGTTCGAGTCCTGTCCTGGGCACCATAGTGGTGGGGGGCTGGTTGGCCACTGGCGCTAAGCTGCCGGGCGGACATGACGGCGGGCAGGCTGGACGCGCGGCCCAAGAACTGCTTGTTGAGCGGTGATTATGCCTCCCCGTAAAGTTGCCATTCTTACCGCCGGAGGGCTTGCGCCCTGCCTGAGTGCCGCCACCGGTGGGTTGATCGAACGTTACACGGCCCTGGCGCCGGAGATTGAGCTTATTTGCTACCGCAACGGCTACAAAGGGCTGCTCATGGGCGACAAGATTCCCGTGGCGGATGACCTGCGTGACTCCGCCCGCATCCTCCGGCATTACGGCGGCAGCCCGATCGGCAACAGCCGCGTCAAGCTCACCAACATCAAGGACTGCGTGAAGCGCGGCCTCGTGAAGGAAGGTCAGGACCCGCTCGCCGTCGCCGCCGAGCAGCTCCGCAAGGACGGCGTGGACGTGCTGCACACGATCGGGGGCGACGACACCAACACGACCGCCGCCGAGCTGGCCGCCTACCTCAAAAAAGAGGGCCACGAGCTGACCGTCATCGGCCTGCCGAAGACGATCGACAACGACATCATTCCCATCCGGCAGAGCCTCGGCGCGCTGACCGCGGCGCGCGAGGGCGCGCTGTTTTTCCAGCGGGTGGTGGCCGAGCACAGCTCAAGTACGCGCGTCCTCATCATCCACGAGATCATGGGCCGCCACTGCGGCTGGCTCGCGGCCGCCACGACCTTCGAATACCAGAAGCTGCTCGAGTCCCAGCCGTACGTCCCGAGCCTCGGCATCTCGCGCGACCGCATGTCGGTGCACGGGGTTTACCTGCCGGAACTCCCCTTCGACATTGCGACCGAGGCGACGCGGCTGCGCGCGGTCATGGACAAGGAAGGCAATGTTAACGTTTTTCTCAGCGAGGGCGCGGGGATCGAGCAGATCGTCGCCGAGATGATTGCGCGCGGCGAGGAGCCGCCGCGGGACCCGTTCGGCCATGTGAAGATCGACCTGATCAACCCGGGCAAATGGTTTGGCGAACGCTTCGCCAAGCTGATCGGCGCCGACAAGGTGCTGGTGCAGAAGAGCGGCTATTTTGCGCGCGCGGCCGCGGCGAACAGCGCGGACCTCGGGCTGATTGACCGCTGTGTGCGTCACGCCGTGACCTGCGCGCTGCGCCGCGAGAGCGGCGTGGTGGGCGAGGATGAGGAACGGAACAACGAGCTCCGGGCGATCGAGTTTCCGCGCATCAAGGGCGGCAAGCACTTCGACATCAAGACGCCGTGGTTCACGAAGATGCTCACGCAGATCGGCCAGGCCGGTCCGGCGACCGCGGCCGCATAAACGCGGCGGGCAATAGGCGATGGGTCTTGGGTGATAGGCTCAAAATCCGAAAGCATCATGCCGCGGCGCGGCTGCTTAAAACTTACCGCTTAAGCCTTACGGCTGTTTCATCATCCACGGCAGGGCGTCGAGGTCGACGTTGCCGCCGCTGAGGATCAGGCCGACGCGCTGGCCGGTGACACGGAGGTTGTTTTCAAGCAGTGCGGCGTAGGGCACAGCGCCAGAAGGCTCGACGACGATCTTCAGGGTTTCCCAGAGCTGACGCATGGCGGCGATGATCGCTTCCTCGCTCACGGTGGCCACCCCCGACACGAGTCGCTGCATGACGGCGAAGTTGGGCTCGCC
>QQNC01000075.1 GCA_003402695.1 Verrucomicrobiota bacterium
CCCCCGCGGCACTCGCCCATTTGCTCTCCGCACTCGAATCTTACCAAGCCCCCATCCCGGCCGCGAACGTCGCGCGCGAACACTGGGTCTTCGGCCAAATGAGCCGCGCCGCCCTCGAACTGAGCGCCATGCTCCTCGCCGCCTCGCCCCCCACCGACGCGACCACTCCCGTCACCGCCCTGGGGTGACCGTGCCCTCTCCGCCGGGAGTCTTGGCCGGCAAGCCTCGTTCAGGGATCTGAAACGGAGCGGGGTTTGGGGCTTGGGGTTGAGGGAATTGCCCGCTTAGCTCCCCACAGTCCTGACCCGTTCCTTACCCAAACTTTAAAGGACTGCCCCATGATCCCGGACCAGCTGCTGAAAATAATGGAGAAGGACGGCGTGGTGGCCATCGCCACCGTGGGGCCGGACGGTCCGCACCTCGTCAACACGTGGAACAGCTACCTCAAAATCTCCCCGGACGGGCGGCTGCTCATCCCCGCCGGCTACATGCACAAGACCGAGGCCAACATTAAGCACAATCCCCACGTCTTGATTACGCTGGGGAGCAGCAAGATTGCGGGCCTGCATGGTCCAGGGGCCGGGTACCTGATCAAGGGTCAGGGGCAGTTCGTGACCTCCGGCCCGGATTTTGACTTTATGAAGGAGAAGTTCAGCTGGCTGCGGGCCACCCTGGCCGTGACCATTGAGTCGGCGAACCAAACTTGGTGAGACCTCTTCCCGCGCGGGCCAAGTGACCGGAAGGCGCCGCAGGGTCACTCACCGCACCGACGCCAGCGCAAGGCTGAGCGCAAAGGCGAGGAAGACCACGCCGAGGGCGCGGTTGATCCAGTGACCGTGGCGCAGGAATTTTCCGCGGACGTCCTCCCGGGCGAACACCACTGAGACGAACGTGAACCACGCCATCGTCGCCAAGCTCATCCACAGACCGTAGCCCGCTTGGATCAGCTTTGGCGTCGTCGGGCTGACGACAAGGACGAAGAGGGAAATGAAAAAGAGCGTCGCCTTGGGGTTCAGGGCGTTCGTCAAAAAGCCCGTGGCGAACGCGCCATGGGGCTTCGGGATCAACGCCGTGCCGGCGCCCGTGATTTCCGCGGTGCGGCGCGGTTTCGCGCGCAGCGACTGCACGCCGATCCACGCGATGTAGGCGGCGCCGGCGTACTTCACCACGCTGAACCAGAGCACCGAGCTGCGGAGGAGGAGGCCGAGCCCGAGCAGCGAATACGTGACGTGCAACAGGATCGCCACGCCAATGCCGAGGCTGGTCCAGATCGCGGTGCGGCGGCCGTGCGTAAGGCTCTGCTTCACGACGATCGCGAAGTCGGGTCCCGGACTCGCTACCGCCAGCAGGTGGGCGAGCGCCACCTGGGAAAACTCGATCCAGTAATCGTGCATGGGCGGTCAGGTGGCTTTGGGCTGCGAATGAGGCGGATGGACGCGAAGCAGAAGATTAGACTTCGCGCAAATTCGCGTGCTTCGCGGGCAACCTCAACCTCACAGCGCGATGTCCTTGAAGGCCGGGTTCGCCAGGATGCGGTCGAGCTGCTTGCCGTCGGCGAAGGCGCCGAGGGCGCGATCATCCGGGTGATGCTTTTGCGCCTTTTCCAACAGGCTCCGGGCATCGTCGGCCCGGCCAAGCAGCGCCAGCGCGTAAACCTGCTGCAGCAGCGCTTCCGTCTTTTTGTCGTCCGCCTTGTACTGGTCGCGCGCCGCATCCCGCATCTGCTCGTAGGCCTGCTTGGCGCCGGCCCGGTTGTCGAGCCGCCGGCGTACCACGCCGAGGTTTTGCCAGTACTCCGGCGTGTCCGGGCACAGCGCCGTGGCCTTGATCAGCAGCGGTTCCGCCCGGGCGTAGTTGCGCAGCGTGAATGCGAACTGGGCCTCGCTGGCGATATTCGCCGCTTCCTTGCGCTGAAGGGAGGTGATCGCCTTGCGCCCGCACCCCGCGGTGAACACGGCGGACAGGAGGAGCAGCAGGCAAAGGAGGCGGTGCATGGGAAGATTGGGGCCGACGGGAGGAGCCCGGGCCTGCACAGCAGGCAACGAAGGAAACGGGGAGGCAAGCCAAGGCATTGCGGGACCCAGATCCGGCCCGAGGCCGCCCCGGCGGACGACGCGGCGGACGACGCGGTGCGGGCGGGCAAAAACCGGCGCCTCACATGTCCGCGGGCACCGTGGTGAGCGCCTCTTCCATCGTGGTCAGGCCTTCCTTGACCTTGATCATGCTGTCCTGGTGGAGGGTCTTCATGCCGCCCCGCATCGCGATGCGCTTCAATTCGGAGGTCTCGGTCTTCTTGTTGATGCCCTCGATCAGCTCGTCGTTGGTCACCATCAGCTCGTGGATGCCGATCCGGCCCTTGTAGCCGGTGTTGTTGCACTTGGAGCAGCCGCGGGCGTTGTGTTTGTAGATCTGGCCGCTCCAGCCAATAGCCTTCTCGATGATTTCCTTTTCCCGGCTGACGGGGGTGTAGGGCATGCGGCAGGTCTTGCACACGCGGCGGCCCAAGCGCTGGGAGCAGACGCACAGCAGCGACGAGGAGATCATGAACGGCTCGATCTCCATGTCGGTGAGACGGGCGATCGTGCTGGGCGCATCGTTCGTGTGCAGCGTACTGAGCAGCAAGTGACCGGTGAGGGCCGCCTCGACAGAGATGTCGGCGGTTTCCTTGTCACGAATTTCGCCCACGAGGATGATGTCGGGGTCCTGCCGGAGAAAGGAGCGCAGCGCCGTGGCGAAGGTGAGCCCGATCTGCCGGTGCATCTGCATTTGGTTGATGCCGGCGAGCGTGTACTCGATCGGGTCCTCCGCGGTGCGGATGACGATCTCGGGCGAGTTGATCTCGTTGAGCGCGGAATAGAGCGTCATCGACTTGCCGGAGCCGGTCGGGCCGCAGTGCAGGATCATGCCGTAGGGCTGGCGGATGATCTCGCGGTAGCGGGCCAGGTTCGCCTCGGAGAAGCCGAGCGCGGGCAGCGGCAGCGTCGCCTTCTGCTTATCGAGGATACGCATGACCACGCCCTCGCCGTGGTTGAGCGGCGCGGTGGAGACGCGCAGGTCGAGGTCGAGGGATTTCTTGGTGTACTGCTTGAAGATGATGCGACCGTCCTGCGGCAGGCGCCGCTCGGAGATGTCGAGGTTGCACATGATCTTGATGCGCGCGACCAGGGCCGGCGCCACCTTGGCGGGCAGGCGCAGCTTCTCCTGGCACATGCCGTCGATGCGGTAGCGGACAATGATTTCGTTCTCCTGCGGTTCGACGTGGATGTCGCTCGCCCCCGCAAAATACGCATCCTCGATGACCCGGTTGGCGAGTTGGATGATCGGGCCGGATTCCTCGTTGACGAGGTCGTCCTCGATGACCTGGAGCACGCTGCCGTACTCCGCGCCGATCTGCTGCACGACGTCGTCAAAACCCGTGGACTGGTTGTTCGCGCCCTGGCTGAACTTCTCGCGCAGGTCTTTTTCGCGACCGAGCATGCGGACCACGCGCAGGCCGGTCATCTCATGGATCTTGGCCGGGACGGTGACTTCGAAGGGATTGGCAAACACCACCAGCAGAAGGTCGCCCACCTGGCCCACGGGAATGACGAGGTTTTCCACGCAGAACTCCTGCGAGATGCGCTCGTAGGTGCTCGGGGTGATGCGGTAGCGGGAGATATTGTAGGGCGCGAGGCCGAGGGCCTTGCCCTTGGCCACGAGGATCTGCAGCGGCGAGATGCGGTGCTCTTCCTGCAGCAGCCGGTCGAGGGCGTCGCCGTTCAAGTCGGCCGTGACGGCCGCGATGACGTCGCGCTGCCGCTCGGACAGCCGGCCCATCTCGACCAGCTTGGAGACGATCTGCGTCTGGACTTTTCCGAGGGGCATGGGTCAGTTCCGCGGCGGCGGCACCAGCGGAATGGGCGGGGTGGAGGTCCCGGCCGGCACGAGCACCGGGCCCTTGGCCGGAAACGGCGAGGCGGTGCCAAACGGCGAGCGAGTGCCGGTGGCCGTGCCCAGGCTGGCAAACGGCTGGCGAGAACCGCCGTTGGCCGGGGGCTGCGGGGCGACGCGCTCGGCGATCAGTTTCTCCAGGTAGTCCGCGATGACCTCGAGCGTGCTGCCAAACCAGAGGATCGGGCCGGAATACTGTTTTTCCCAGAAGCTCCGCACCGCCGGGCTCAGGTAGTAGGCGGTGGCAATGAAGTGAAAATCCTCGTCGTGGTCGAACGGCACGGACCAGGTCGCCCAGCAGGTCGGGATGTCCGTGGATTTCTTCACCTCGTCCGGCACGTCATAGCCGCGGAGGTCCACCAGTCCCGCGCCCTCATTGTCCACGATGTGGTTGAGCAGGTCCTCTTCCTTCAGGACCTTCATCTGGTAGGCGAGGATGCCCAGCACGGTGCTTTGCCGCGGCTGGTCCGCCTGCATGATCTCCAGCAGCTTCTCGTTCGCCTTCTCCAGATCCTCGAGTTTCACGAGGTTGGCCTCGACAAGGCCGGCGCCGAGCAGGCGGTTGGCGCGCATCAGGAGCTGGCGGTGTTCCGGGAGCATGGCGCGGTGAAATTAGGCCGGCGTCGGCGGGCGAGGCGATATTTTTTCTTTGGCGCGCAGGGCCGAAACCCGTTTTAGCAATTGTTTCTTCAGGGTCTCCAGGCCGGCGCCGGTGCGGCAGGAAATCTCCATGATCTCGGCCTTTTTGTAGCGCTTCTGGAACTTCGCGAGGTGCGCCGCGTACTCGGGCAGGTCGAGCTTGTTCGCCACCACGATGCGGGGCTTGTCGAGCATCGCCGGGTCGTAGAGTTCGAGCTCGTGCAGCAGGTGCTTGTAATCCTCCCGCGGGTCGCGGGCGTCGGTGCCGGCCATGTCGAGCAGCACCAGCAGGACCGCACAGCGCTCGATGTGGCGGAGGAAACGGTGGCCGAGGCCGCGGTTCTCGCTCGCGCCCTCGATCAGGCCGGGCACGTCGGCCAGCAGCAGGCGGCGGGTGCCCTTCTTGTCATCGGGATAGTCAATGACGCCGATCTGCGGGTGGAGCGTGGTGAAGGGATAGGCCGCGGTCTTCGGGCGCGCCTTGGTGATCGCGGTGGTAAGCGAGGACTTGCCGGCGTTGGGAAACCCCACGAGGCCGACGTCGGCGATGCTCTTCAACACGAAGCGGTAGCCGCCGCCCTCGCCGGGATGCCCGGGGTTGGCGCGCTTCGGGGCGCGGTTGGTCGAAGACTTGAAATGCGTGTTCCCCCACCCGCCGTTGCCGCCCTTGCACAGGACGATCTGCAGGCCGTCCTCGATGATCTCGGCCACGACGCGGCCGGTCGCAAGGTCGGTCACGACGGTGCCGAGCGGCATCCGCATGACGCAGTGCTTGCCGTCCTTGCCGAACTGGTCGGAGCCGAGCCCGTGCTCGCCGCGCTCCGCGTACCAGTGGGGCTTGTACTTGTAGTCCACGAGATTGTTCGTGTTCACGTCCCCCACGAGAATGACATCGCCCCCGCGGCCGCCATCGCCGCCGTTGGGTCCACCCCAGGGCTCGTATTTTTCCCGGCGGAAGCTCACGCAGCCGCGCCCGCCGTCACCGGCCATTAGTTTTACTGTGCACTCGTCGACAAACATGCGCCCCACGATGCAGAACCGGCCAGGTTTAACAAGGCCCACGCTGCACAGGCGCGATCAGCACCCGGCGTTCAGCTTTCAGCTCCCCGGCCGACGGCACAATTACCGCGAAAAATCCACGGACGCGGCCCGGGCGACCAGCCTGCACGACCGGCCCGGAAATCGACCCAGGGCCCGGAGAACAAAGGCTGAAAGCTGACCGCTGACCGCGTTTGGCGTCAAAGGACGATCTTGATGCCCTTGCGCAGGTACGTCGGCACGTCGAGGTCCTGGCCGTCAAACAGGTTGCGGTCGGTCTTCTCGAAATGCCCGCGGCTCTCCATCTCGCCGAAGCCAAACTCGTCCTGGGCGGTCTTGTCCGCCGTCGGGCGCGTCGCCGGGACGGAAACCAATTCGGGCGGCACCGCGGTCTCGCGGGAGGCCGGGGCGGTTTCCTCGACCCTTGGAAAGGGGCTTTTGGTCCGCGTGGGCGCGAGCCGGCGCGACGGCACGCTGCGGCCGCCCATGTCACTGGTGCCGAGGACGCAGACCTCGACGCGGTTCTGCATGCCTTCGTCGATCACTGCACCCATGATGATGTGCGATTCGCGGCCAAACTGGTCGGTGATGGACGTCATCAGCTCATTCACCTTCGGCAGCGTCAGGTCGGTGCCACCGATAATGTTCACCAGCAGCCGGTCGGCCTTGCGGGAAAATTCCGGGGTGTGCAGGAGCGGGCAGAGCTTCAGGCGCGCGATGGCGTCGGCCACCGCGTTGTCACCCGTGCCCTCGCCGAGGCCGAACAGCGTTTTGCCGCCGCGCTGCTGAAACATCTGCCGCAGGGTGGCGAAATCGAGGTTGATGAGACCGGTCTTGAACAGCATCGCCCAGATGGACTTCACGCCGCGGCCGATCCACTCGTCGGCCCGGGCGAACGAGTCGAGCACGCTCGTGTCATCGGCGCCTTCCTGGAGCAAAATGTCGTTCGGCAGCGGGATGACGGCGTCGCATACCTTGCGCAGCGCGAGCATGCCCTCTTCCGCCTGTTTGAGTCGGCGTCCGCCCTCAAAGCTGAACGGCAGCGTCACAAAGGCGATGACCAGCGCGCCGGACTCCGCGGCAATCTCGGCCACAATCGGCATCGCGCCGCTGCCCGTGCCGCCCCCCATGCCGGCGATGAGGAAAACAAGGTCGCAGCCCTTCACCACGCTGGTGATTTTTTCGCGGTCCGCCTCGGCGGCCTCGCGGCCGAGGTCGGGATCACCGCCGGCGCCCAGGCCGCGCGTGACGCTCATGCCGATCAGCACCTTGTCCTGCACCGGTGAGCTGGCCAGAGCCTGATAGTCGGTATTGATCACCGCGAGCTGCAGCCGCTCGAGGTTTTCCATCTTCAGCCGGTCCACGGCGTTGGAGCCGGCGCCGCCGACGCCGACGAGCTTGATCGCAATGCTGCGGTCCGCCAGCAGCGAGTGTTCGAGGGGCAGTTCGTTGAGATTCATGGCGGTCAGGCGCTGGCGAACAGGCGTTTGACGTTGGAGAGGAACCCGCCGCGGCGCCGGTCGGTCGCCAGGCGCTCGCTCTGGGCCTGGACGCCATAATACAGCAGGCCCAGGGCCGTGTGGTTGCCCGGGTCGCGGAGGTTGTCGGCCACCCAGGTGGGCGTCTCGCCGAGGTGCGCCGGCACGCCGAACACCTTGGCCGCGGTCTCCGCAATGCCGGGAAGCTTGGCGGTGCCGCCGGTGAGGACGACGCCCGCGGCGCAGGTGTCGGGGGAAAAGGCGTTGCCCAGCCGCTTCTTCACGACCTCGAGCAGTTCCCACGTGCGCGCGGCCGTGATCTGCTCGATGGCCTGCCGGGGAAACTGGCGGTCCCCGATGGAGAAGTTGCCATCGAGCCAGACCTTCTCGGCCTTGTCGCGGGCCTGGATCGTCGCCCGGCCGAAGCGGAGCTTGAGTTTTTCCGCCTGACCCTCGGTGAGGCGGAGGCCGATGCTGAGGTCGTTGGTCAGGTGGGAGCCGCCGACCGGCACGACGCCCGTCGTGTGCGGCCCGCCATCGCGGTACAGCACGTAGTCGGTCGTGCCCGCACCGAGATCGATCGCGAGCACGCCGTGCTGGCGGTCCTCGGGGGTGGTGACCATGTGGCCGGAGGCGAGGCTGGCGAGCACGAGCTCGCGCACCTCGAGATTAAAGCCGCGGATGACGTGGATGTTGTCCGCGAGGCGCTGTTCCTGGCCGTGGACGGTCCAATAACCGACCTCCAGGCGCTGCCCGACAAGATTTTCCGGCGTGCCCGGGATGAGGCGGCCGTCCACGCGGAAGGGCCGGCGGATATTGTGCACCACCATGCGGCCGGCGGGGAGCTCTTTTGACTTGGCGAGGTCGCTCACCGTCCGGATGTCGGCGGCGTCGATCATGTTGTCCGCCGCCTTCACGTTGACCGCCGCCTCGTTGTAGAAACCCTCGAGGTGACCGCCGGTCTGGGCCAGGAACACGAGTTCGATCCGCTCGCCGGCGTCACGCTCCGCCTGCTCCAGCGCGCTGTGCGTGCACTCGCTGGCGGCCTTGTAGTCGACGACGGCGCCCTTGATGACGCCGCGCGACGAGCATTCGCCGTGGCCGATGATGGCGAGCTCGCGGCCGGTGTATTCGCCGACGAGGGCGGTGATTTTGGAGGTGCCGATTTCGACGGCACCGATGAAGGTGGAACGGGAACTCACGGGGCGAAGGGCAAAAAGCTAGCGGATGGTGAAGGAGGGAAGAACCAAGGGGCGCGAGGCCGGAGCCGCGGGCGCCGGAACCGGAGCGACGAGAACAGCAGGCCGGCCTGCTGCTGGCCCGGAGGACGCGGGCGCCGCATCCGCGAACGCCACCGGAACCTGCGAGCCCACCGCGAGATTGATTTCACGCAGCGTTTTCTCGGGGTGCGCCGCCGCGGCGTCAAGGATCGCGTCGAGGTTCGCCAGCTGCCGGAAAAAATCCTCGTTAATGCCGAACGTGATCTTCGTGGCGGCCTTGGTGGACACCTCGATCTCGCCGTCGGATTCCAGGCGGCCGAGCGACACCACCTTCCAGGTGTTGTAGAGGTGCTCCGCCTCCAGCTTCGCCTTGGCCAGCAATTCCGCGACCGACTCCATCCCGGCGATGGGCTGGAAGGTGCCCCCCACCCGCGTGAGCTTCACGCCGGCCAGCCACGGCAGGGTCTGGATCATGGCCGCATCGTACCCCACGCCCTCGTAAACGACGCCGTCGCGCGCGATCAGGAGCGTGCGCGGCAGGTCGTCCTTGTCCTGCGCCGAAAGCCGCGCGACCGGCGCGCGCTCCGAGATGCTGACCGCCAGCGTGGAGGGAAAGCTGCGGGTGAGGGTCGCCGTGCGCACCTGCCCGGAAGCCAGCAGGCGGGCCCGCAACTGGTAAAGATCGAGCGCCATCAGCGAGGTGTTCTTCGGGAGCGCCAGCGCGTGGTTCATCCACGCCTGGTCGAGCACGCCGTCCGTCACGAGCACGAGATCCTTCACCGGCGATGTCTGCATCGCCTCGGAGCCCTTCCTCGGCGTCTCCCGGAAAGTCCCGGCTACCTCGAAGCCGCCCCAGACCACGCCCGCGAGCACCACCACGAAGCCGACGGTCTTCAACACACTGTACGTCACCCGCCGGCGGCCCTCGGTGGACATGGCGCGCGGATGCATCTGTTGGGGAATATCCCTCCAGTTGCGGCCCGGGTCCGTGGTGTTGCGGGGAGTCATGGTTCGGAAGACACGTTGGCCGCGCGAAAACGACGCAGCGCGGGTGTCACCATTTCCCTGACCAGAGCCGTGAAATCCAACCCCACGCAGCGAGCACTCATCGGCAGCAAACTGGTCTCCTTCATGCCGGGCAGAGTGTTGATTTCCAGCAAATAAAGCTCGTTTTGCGCGGAGAGCATGAAATCCACCCGCGCGTAGTCGCGGCAGCCGCAGGCCGCGTACGCCGTCTCGGCATCCCGGACCACCGCGGCCGTGATCCCGCCATCGAGCGGGGCCGGGGCAAAATACTCCGAGGCTCCCTTCGTGTACTTGCTGGTGTAGTCGTAGACGCCGGACTTCGGCTTGATCTCCACGACTCCCGCGGCCTTGCCATCGATCACGCCGACCGAGAGTTCGCGCCCAAAGATGCGCTGTTCCGCCAGCCAGGAACCGGTGGAAATCTTGGCGAGGGCGGTGGCCAGTTCCTGGCGGTTGCCCACGACACTGAGGCCCACGCTGCTGCCCTCGGCATTGGGTTTGATGATGAGCTTTTCGCCCACCTGGCCGACGATTGTTTCAACCGAGGGTCTGGCGTTGCCGGCAAACAGGACGGCCTTCGCCACGCGCACCCCGCGGGCGGCGACGGTTTCCTTCGTCTTCGTCTTGTCCATCGTGAGCGCGCTGCTGGCGGCAGCGCAGCCTGCGTACTGCACGTGCGCCGCATCCAGCAGCCGCTGCATCCCGCCGTCCTCGCCAAACGTGCCGTGCAGGGTGGAAAAAACCACATGGATGCCCGCGTCGAGCCCGGCCGGGAGCGCGTCGGCCGTGACGTCGAACAGCCGCGTCGGGTACGACCGCGCCAGGGCAACGGCGCAGGCCAGACCGGAGCCGAGTGATACCTCCCGCTCGGCGGACGTGCCACCGGCGAACACCGCGATGACCGGATCCTTCATAATACGTCCTTCCAGTTCTTGCCGTAGAGCAGCACCTCGGGTTCCAACTCGACGCCCTTGACCTGCCGCACGCGGGCCCGCACGCGACGGACAAGCTCGAGGATATCCGCGCCGGTCGCAGCTCCGCGGTTGACGATGAAATTGGCATGCACGGTTGAGACTTCCGCGTCCCCCACCCGCTCGCCCTTGAGTCCGCTCTCGTCAATCAGCCGGCCGGCGGAATTACCCGGCGGGTTCTTGAAAATGCAGCCGGCACTCGGCTCGCGCGGCTGCGACTCCTGGCGCTTCCGCTTGTAGACGTCGATCTGCCGCGCGACCGCCTCCGCGTCCACCTTTGCCGCCGGCCGCAGCAGCGCCCCGAGGGCAATCGCGTCATGCAACTCCGCGCAGTGCCGGTAATCCACGTGCATCGCGGCCTTCGCGAGCGTCCGGACCTCGCCGGCCAGCGTGATGAGCTGCACTTCGTCCACCACATCGAACATCCAGCCGCCCATGGCGCCGGCATTCATGCGCAGTGCGCCGCCGACACTGCCGGGAATGCCCTCGAGAAATTCAAAACCCGTGAGGCCGGCCATCACGGCTTTCCCGCACAGGTTCTTCAGCCGCAGTCCGGCGCCCGCCCACACGCGGCCGTCGCTGCGGGCCTCGAAGCCCGCCCAAGCCTCGTGCAGCAACGAAAGCACCAGCCCGTCCACGCCCTCGTCCGGCACGATAAGATTGGAGCCGCGACCGAGCACAAACACCCTGATCCCGCGCGCCGTGGCCTCGCGCAGCAGCGTCTGCAGGTCCGCCAGCGACGCGGGCTCGGCGTAAAGCCGCGCCGCCCCGCCGACGCGCATGGTGGTCTTGGCCGCCAGCGGTTCCTCGCGCTTGAACTTGGTTTCCTTCGCCAACAGCGGCTTGAGGGCCGCGAACTGTTCGTCCCAGCGTTGTGCTTTCATGGCGTCCTCCCGCAAAATTTCGAGCCAGCTGCGCGCCAGGCGGTCAATGTCCCCCGCGCCGACAAAC
>QQNC01000076.1 GCA_003402695.1 Verrucomicrobiota bacterium
CACCGACACCGCACCGAAAATGAATGTCGAGGTGTCCTTCACCGCCGATGAAGAGACCGACTCCGCCCTCGGCACCGGCTGGCTCGTCAAGCACGCCCCCATTCATCCTGACTACGCCATTGTCATGGAGGGCGGCGAGGCCGGCCATGTCTGCTGCGGCCACAACGGCGTCGTCTGGCTCGAGGTCACCGTTCACGGCCGCGCTGCCCATGGCTCGATGCCACAGCTTGGCGTCAACGCCCTGGAGAAAATGTCCGCGCTCGTCCTCCTGCTCGGCGACTATCAACGAAAGCTCGCGCAGCGCACCTTCACCACGCCCGAGGGCAAGGTCATGTGCCCCACCATCAACGTCGGCGGCGTGTTCAGCGCGGGCGAAGGCGGCAAGATCAACACCGTGCCGGCCCTGGCGAAATTCTCCATTGATCGCCGCGTCATCGCGGTCGAGTCCGTCGCCTCCGCCGAGCGTGAGACCCGCGCCTTCCTCGCCGCCGCCGCGCGCCGGATTCCAGACTGCCGCATCACCGTGGCCAAGGTCTCCGACAACCACCCGTGCTACCACGCGCCGAAGCATCCGTTCTTCGCCGCGATGGCGCAGAGCGTGAGCCGCGTCCGCCGTCAGCCCACGACGTTCAACGTCTCCACCGGATTCAACGACATGCACTTTTTCTCGCATCACCTGAAGATCCCAACGCTCGGCTACGGCCCGGGCGGCCGGAACGAGCACGCCATCGACGAGGCGGCGAAGATCAAGGACCTGGTCGCCACCGCCAAGATCTACGCCGAGCTGCTGACGAGCTTCGGCGGTTGACGTGGGCCCGCGGCGTCCTCGCCGCGGCTCCCGTTCCACCTCCGGCGCTATTTCACCAGCCCCTGCCGGATCATGTTCACGGCGATGGCCGCGAGCAGCAGGGCGATGATCTTGGAAATGGCGCGCATTCCCGTCGCCCCAATCTTCCGAGCCAACCAGTCGCTGTAGGCGAAGGCCAGCACCACGAGCACGAGATTCACCGCCAGTGCGGCCAGGATGATGCCCAGGCTGATGGTCTTGCTCTGCGCCAAGACCAGCAGAGTGGTGATCGAGGCCGGACCCGCAATCAGCGGCATCCCCAAAGGCACGACGCCAAAATCCTCCGGCACCACGTCCGGCACCGCCGCCGACTGGATGAGGTCCTTGGCCGCGAGAATGAAGAGGATGAGACCGCCCGCGATCTGGAAGTCGCTGACGGTGATGCCCAGCGCCGTGAAAATCGTCTGGCCCAGAAAGAGAAATAGCAGCGCCACGAGCCCGCCCGTCCAAGCCGCTTGGTTGGCGATCTTTTTGCGCCGGTCCACGGGCACGCCCGCACCCATCGCCAGGAACACCGCGGCGAGGCCGATCGGGTCAATCGCCACAAAGAGCGGGATGAAAGCCCTCAGAAAGTTTTCAAGCCAAGCGGACATGGCCCACTCTCCCCGGCGGACCCGCCCGGCGCAAGCCCGGTAGGCTGGTTCTTCGATTGTCATTGCGAGGCGTCCCGCCTGCGGGACGACGCGGCAATCTATCCGGATGGATCACCACGGCGCGTCAAACGCGCCTCGTGATGACAATCTGGCATGGGACTTCGCCCTTGTTTTGCCCCGGCGAAGGCGGCAACGTCGCCGCGATCATCCTATGAAAATCGACGCCACGCTCACTCCGGCCCGGCTCCAAAAGAAGGTTTCCCGCGTGTTTGAACTCGCGGGCCAGAAAATCACTGCGCTCAACGCGGCCTGGGATCCGGCCAAGGGCACGCCCGTCTTTACCGTGAAGGGCCAGTACACCTCGCGCGGCTGGACGGAGTGGACCCAGGGCTTCCAGTTCGGCCTGGCGTTCCTGCACTTTGACGCCACCGGCGACACGAAGTCGCTGGCTCTGGCGAAAGCCAAGACCCTCAAATGCATGGCGTCCCACGTCTCGCACATCGGCGTGCATGACCATGGCTTCAACAACGTCTCCACCTACGGCAATCAACGCCGCCTGATGCTTGAGGGGAAAATTCCCTTTAACCAGGACGAGCTCAACTACACCGAGCTCGCGCTCAAGGTCTCCGGCGCCGTGCAGGCCGCGCGTTTTTCGACCACGGCCTACGGTCCGGGCTACCTCTACTCTTTCAACGGCCCGCACTCGCTCTTCGCCGACACTATCCGTTCGATGCGCTCGCTCGTCGTCGCCCACCAACTCGGCCACGTGCTGATGGGCGAGGGCGACAAACCCATCAACCTGCTCCACCGCGCGCTCGACCACGCGAAGACCACCGCCCGCTTTAACGTCTACTTTGGCGAGGGTCGCGACAGCTATGACGTGCGCGGCCGCGTAGCCCACGAGTCCATCTTCAACCGCAACGACGGCAACTACCGCTGTTCGTCGAGCCAGCAGGGTTTCTCGCCCTTCACGACGTGGACGCGTGGCGCCGCCTGGATCATCTGCGGCTATGCCGAGCTGCTCGAGTTCCTCGACACCGCGAGCGGCTCCAGTCTCGACGCCGCCGGCGGCCGCCGCGCGGTGACCGACCTGTTCGTCAAGACCGCCCGCGCCACGAGCGACTACTACATCGATGGTTATGCGGCGAAGGATGGCATCCCGTACTGGGATACCGGCGCGCTGAACACCCACGAGCTCGGCAACTTCCAAGCCCGCGCCGCCGATCCGTTTAACCGCCATGAGCCGGTGGACAGTTCCGCCGCCGCCATTGCCGCCCAGGGCTTCATCCGCCTCGGCAACTGGCTGGCCGCGCACGGTGACAAAGCCGCGGGCAAAAAATACCTGCAGGCCGGCCTCACCGTCGCGAACACGCTCTTCGCCGAACCGTATCTCTCGACCAATCCGAAGCACCAGGGCCTGCTGTTGCACAGTGTTTATCACCGCCCGAACGGCTGGGATTACGTCCCGAAGGGCCAGAAGGTTCCGTGCGGCGAGTCGTCCATGTGGGGCGACTACCACGCGATGGAACTCGCGCTGCTCATCTCCCGGATGGCCACGGGGCAATACTACACGTTCTTCTGAGAAAGCGGGGTAGTCGGCCGAGGCCTCTCGGTGATCAACGCCGGTGGGGACACCGACGCCCATCTCTTACCGCAGCAGCTGCCACAGCGCGACCGCGAGGTCCGGATGCTGCGGGTGAAATCCCTCATCCAGGAATTTCTTGGGCACGCAGCGCCGGCCGGTGAGGGCGAGGCTCGCGTCGGCGCCCATGATAAAGCGCGCACCCAGTTTTACCGCCCACGCCGGCGCCGGCGGACTCCAGGGCCGCTCAAGGGTTTTGCGCAACAGACGCATAAACTCGGCATTGGTCGCGGGATTCGGCCCGGTGGCATTGTAGGCCCCCTGCGCCGCGGGATTCGCAATCGACCAGCAGACCATGGTGCAAAAATCATCGATGTGGACCCAGCTGATGTATTGCCGGCCATTGCCAGCCGCACCTCCGACATACCAGCGCGCCAGTTTCGCCAGCTGCTCGAGCGCCCCGCCATCGCGTCCAAGGACAAAGCCGATGCGCAGCGCCACGCGCCGCGGCCCGCCGGCTTCGGCGAAAAACGCTCCTTCCCAGGCCTCGCACACGTCCACCGAAAAGCCCGTGCCATGCGGCGACTGTTCATCACAGATGCGGTCGCCGGGATCGCCATAAATGGCCAGGGAAGCAGCCTGCACAATCACCGGCGGGGGCACCGCACAGCGCTGGCAGGCGGCGGCGATGGCGCGGACGGAATCAACGCGCGACGAGATAATCTCGCGCTTGTTTTCCGGCGTGTAAATACAGGCCACGCTGCGACCCGTGAGATTGACGACGGCCTCGGCACCATCGAGTTCATCAGCCCATTCACCGACCGTCTTTCCATCCCACACCACGGTTCGGATCGGCCCGCGGGCCGGGGCCGGCCGGCGGGAAAGAATGACCACTTCACGGCCTTGCTGGACCAGGTTTTGCGCGAGCGCCCGGCCCAGGAAGCCCGCGCCGCCGGCAATGATGATCCGCTTGGTCTGCTCGAAAGCCCGCGCCGGATCTTCCAGGGGATTGAGCGGGCGGCGGGGACGGACGGTATTCATGGGGGAATCAGCCCAGTGTTTGCTCGATGAACGTCATGTCGGCCGCACTCAGCTCGCGATCGACCGCCGCGAGGTTGCAAACCACCTGCCGCTCGTTGCGGAAGCCCGGGATCACGCAGGCCAGGTTGGGTTGGTTGAGCAGGTAACGCTGCGCCACCGCGGACAAATCCTCGGTCGTGGATCCAAAGCGCGCCTTGAGCTGGGTGAGCTTGGGTTTCAGCGCGAGGAGCTTCTCCGTGGTGAACCGGCCGCTCTTTTTGCGATGATCCCCCTCCTCAAACTCCGGCGGCTTGGCGGGATCAAACTTGTCAAGCAACAGCCCCTGCGCGAGCGGGCTGAACGCGACATAGGACATCTTGTGCTCGGCGAGGAGTTTCGGCACCACACCGCCCGGCTTGATAAAATCGCGCGCGAGCGCATTGGCCCACGACTGCAGCACCGCCGGTTTCACGACTGGCACCGCGCGCACAAAATGCTCCTCGCTGTACGCGCTCTGGCCCTTCAGCCGGATCTTCCCCTCGCGCACGAGGGCGTTGAGGGTGTCCGCCGCGCCCTGCAGCCGCTCGCCCTTCGGCCCGAAGTCGCCGTGATGCAGGTAGTAAAGGTCAATGTAGTCGCGCCCTAGGTTTTGCAGCGACTGCTCGCACTGGTGCCGGATATG
Organism: Verrucomicrobiota bacterium; assembly: GCA_003402695.1. Classification (GTDB taxonomy): domain Bacteria; phylum Verrucomicrobiota; class Verrucomicrobiia; order Opitutales; family Opitutaceae; genus Opi-474. The sequence goes on from QQNC01000076.1 coordinate 4,725, forward strand.
AAGGGGGTCGTAGGCCTGGGCGGCGGTGCCGGGAAAGTGGCCGACCTTGGTCGCGATGACGAAGTCCGTGGACTTGAGCCCGAGCCGCTTCAACACCCGCGCCAGCATGAGTTCGGCCTTCCCGTTGCCGTAAACATCGGCGTTGTCGAAGTGGTTCACGCCCGCATCCACCGCCCGCTTGATCGCCGAGGTGATCTCATCCTCGTTCACATTGGCCCAGCCGTTGGGCGTGCCGTTGACCCAGTTGAGCCCGCCCATCGTCCAGCAGCCGAGGCTGACCTCCGAAACCTTCACATCGCTGGAGCCAAGGGCGCGGTAGTGCATGAGACGAACAAAGCCTTCCGGCGTCCGTAAGCAATCAGCCAGCCGTAATTTTTCTGAGGTTTCCCGCGAATGGGCGCGAACAAAACTCGGAAGTCTGGCCTCAAACGGCGCAAGGATTCCCGTCCGGCCGCATTGTCTCCATCGGGCCTATGGGCTCGCGGAAGAGCTGACCCGAAGTGGTGGAGACCATGTGCCTTTTTGTAGTCAAAGCATCGGGTCTGGAATATTTCGCGTCCATTCGCGTGATTCGCGGGCCGCCCCGCCGGAAAAAACTGTCATTTCCGCCCGCAACGCCTATGTCCGCGGGGTGCGCCCTGTGTCCATCAACCTCTACGATCTCACCCGCGCCCAGCTGGACGGGCTGCTCGTAAGCTGGGAGCTCAAGCCCGTGCACGTCCCGCTGTTGTGGAACTATCTCTATCTCGGGCTGGCCGACTCGCTCGACGCCATGCCAAAGCTGCCGCCCAAACTCCGCGCCCGGCTCAAGGCCCACACCCACTTCGGCGTGCTGCCGACGGCGTTTGAAACGGACTCCAGCGACGGTTTCACCCGCAAGTACCTGCTCGCCCTCGCCGACGGCGAAAAGATTGAGACGGTGCTGATGCGTTTCACCGGCCGCGTGACGGCGTGCATCTCGAGCCAAGTCGGCTGCGCAATGGGCTGCGTCTTCTGCGCCACCGGCCAGATGGGCTACACCCGCCACCTCACCGCCGGCGAAATCGTCGCCCAAGCCGTCCACGTCGCGCGCGCCCTGCGGACCGCCAAGGAGCCTCACCGTCTCCGCAACATCGTGCTGATGGGCATGGGCGAGCCGCTGCACAACTACGACGCCGTAATGCACGCCATCGAAATCATGCGGGACGAGACCGGCCTCGCGCTCGGAGCCGAACGGATCACGTTGAGTACCGTCGGCGTCGTGCCAGGCATTCTGCGGCTGGCGAAGGAAAAGCGTCCGCTGCACCTCGCCGTCTCGCTGCACGCCGCCACGCAAGCCGAGCGCGCCGCGCTCGTGCCCGCCGCAAAGAAGTGGCCCCTCGACGAACTCATGGCCGCTTGCCGCACCTACAGCGAAACGACGGGCCGGCGGATTTTCTACGAGTGGACGCTGATCGAGGGGAAAAACGATTCCATCGAGCACGCCCGCGCCGTCGGCCGCCTGCTGCACGGCCTGCCCGCGCAGGTGAATCTCATCCCGCTGAACCCCACGGCAGGCTACACCGGCGCGCCCACCCGGACTGAAGCCGCCAAGCATTTTCAGCACATCCTCAGCGAGGAGTTCAAGATTCCCAGCACCGTCCGCCAGCGCCGCGGCATCGACATCGCCGCCGGCTGCGGCCAGCTGGCGGTGGCGGATCGCCTGTGATCCAGCTCTAGCTTTCCCCATGAAAACCCCTGCGACCCCCGGTTCCCTCGCGGAAAAGCTCATTGGCACGTGGTCATTGCGCTCACGCGAGGACTACAACGCCGCGGGCGAACGCCGCCTGGAGCCATCGTTGGGCTCTGATCCCATTGCGCTGCTCTACTTTGACCGCGAAGGGAATTTTGCTGCCCAGTTCATGAAGCGCGACCGCTCCTCCTCACCGGTGGAGGACGCCGTCAGCGTCCTGCCTAACAACAGCCAGGCCCGCGGCGGCTACGACAGCTACTTCGGGACCTATGTGGTCGATGAGTCGTCAGGCATCGCCTCTATCTTGATCCTCGCGGCGCTGGCGCAAGAAAACGTCGGTCAGACCTATCAGCGCCAGATCCGCTTCGACCGCGACATCCTCACGCTCCGCCTCTCGACCGCGACGACTGCAGGCGAACCCGTCACCCGGACGCTGAAATGGCAGCGCGTGGGGTGAACCGCCCGCCTTCCCGTCCTGGCATTCAAGCCTTCTTCTTGCGCCGCGTGTTCACCGCACCCGCCAGCTGGGCTAAGACCGGCAGAGTCTTTTCCCAGCCGAGACAGCCATCGGTGATGCTGCGGCCGTAAACCAGCGGCTTCGCCTGGTAGTCCTGCGTGCCACCGAGGAGGTTGCTTTCGATCATGACCGCCGCGATCGCTTTTTCCCCGGCTGCAATCTGGCCGGCGACATCCGCCGCGACGTCCGTTTGCTTGTCCGGGTTCTTCACGCTGTTCGCATGACTGAAGTCCACCATGAGGTACGGGGGCAGCGAGTTTTTGGTCAGCAGCCCGGTCGCAGTCTGAATGTTGGCGGCAAAATAGTTGGGTCCTGCGCTCCCACCGCGCAGCACCAGGTGGCCGCTGGGATTGCCGGCCGTGCCCATGACGGCCGGCGCGCCTTCGCGAGTGAGCGAGGGGAACCAGTGCGGGTGCCGCGCCGAGCGGATGGCATCCACTGCCACCTGTAGATCGCCGTCGGTGCGGTTTTTAAAGCCCACCGGCATGGACAATCCCGAGGCCAGCTCACGGTGCACCTGACTCTCGACCGTGCGTGCGCCGATCGCGCCCCAGGAGACGAGGTCGGCGTAATACTGGCCGAGGGTGGTATCCAAGAACTCCGTGGCCACCGGCAGCCCGAGTCCGGTGACATCAATCATCAGCTTCCGCGCGAGCCGCAGCCCGGCGTTGATCTGAAAGCTGCCATCGAGGAACGGGTCGTTGATGAGTCCCTTCCAGCCGAGGACGGTCCGCGGCTTTTCGAAATACACCCGCATCACGAGCAGGAGTTCACCCGCGTAAGCGGGCGCCGCTTCGTGGAGCCGCTGGGCATACTCCACGGCCGCCGCCGTATCATGGATCGAGCAGGGTCCCACCACCACGAGCAACCGGTCGTCCGTGCCGGTGAGGATCGCCTCGATCTCGCGGCGGGTGCGGGCGATCAGCGCGGCGCGGACATCATCAACCGGCAGCTCCTCCTCGAGCAAAGCAGGAGCCATGAGCGGCTTGGTCGCACGGATACGCAGGTCGGCGGTGGACGGATGCATGGAAGGAGGGGAGAGCGTAGCCAGTGAGCAGCCGGCCGCCATCTTTGATTTGTCGTGGGTGGGCTTTACGCCCGACATCGTTTCGCCCTGGCAGATTGCGGAGCGACCAAGACTTGCAACCGGATGTCGGGCGTAAAGCCCGGCCCACGAGGACGGTCGGGGTTTACCCCCGATATTCACTTCGCCGGTCAGGCGAAACCCCGGTGACGGCCAGCAACTGCTGCGCTTCCTTCACCACCAGGGTGGGGCGGATGTAGACCTCGGCCAGGGCGCCGATCAGCCCCTGCTGGGTGCCGGCATGCTTCAGGACCAGCCAGGCCAGTGAGGCCGACTCACCCAGCGCGGCCTGCTCGGCGGCGCCGTCAACGATGGGGTCGGGCAGCACAAGTTGCTCCTTCGGGAGGAGCCCTTTGCCGGCTAAAAAGAGCGAGAGCGACGCCCCGAGCGTATTGAGCCAGATGCTGGGCCGACCGTTGGGCGCGTAGGTGATACCGGTTTTTTCCGGCGACCACTCCATGAACATCCGGACCTGCTCGTGAAGCTGCGTCAGCTCGGCATCGGCGGTGCTGGCGTTCCAGCGCACGGTGAAGAGTCTTCGCTCCTTCATCTTTTTAATCTCCCACACGCGCAGCAGCAACTCGTACTCACCGCCGGTCTGGCGCAGCGCGCCGGTGAAAACGTAATCGAGCCCACCCTCGGTTGTATTCACGAGCTGGGTGATGTTCTCCACCGTCCACTCCGGGGCCATCAGGGCGTAATGTTTTTGGCCAAACACCCCCACCGCCGCGCAGGGCAGATAGTGCGGAGAAAAATAAAACGTCTCGGCCAGCCACAGCGGGATCGCCCGCGTCAGCCGGCCCAGGTCATCCTCGGGCTTCTGCGTCAGCTCCGCGATGTCCGTGACCCCCGGCAGCGAGAGCTGCGCAAACGCCACGCGCCGCAGCTTGCCGGCCTTGGACGGCAGAATCTGCGCGGCCAGCGGCTCAAGACTGTAGAACCAGATGGGTTTGCTGATGCTCACCAAGTGGACCTTCGCCGGCTCGGCGACGGCCGCGGGGCCGTCGGCGCCATCGAGCGGCGGCAAATCCTGTTGGATGAAATCGGCAATCGCATTGGAGAAACCGTGGAGCCTCTCCTCCAGTTCGGGCCGCTGCAGGGCGAAGAGGATGTCGAGCACATGCTGCGCCGCCTCGGCGTTGCGCAGGGCAAGGTAGGCCTGGAGAACGTTCAGCCCGGTCGCGGGACCATGGCGGTCGGCATCGTAGCGCGGGGCCACGAGTTCAATGATCTCCTTCACATAACCATTAACTCCGAGGTCGGCCGAAATCGTCACGAGCACATCGGCGCGCTCACCCGCGAGCACCAGTACTTCCTCATAAAGCGCGAGGGCCGCCGGCAAATCCTTCGCCTCCAGTTTCTGCCGGGCCTCAACCAGTTGGGGTAAGACCGGACTTCCGCCCGGCGACAGCGTCTCCATCTTGGCGGCGGGGGCCGACTCCACGGCTGGTTTCTTGCCTGAGAACCGGTCGAAAAATCCCATGCGCTCGAGCAAATCGCGAGGCCGACCGCTGGCGACGCTAAATCGCGCCATCGCACTCCATTAACCGTAAAAAATTGGTTTTTTAACCCATTCCGGCCACCGCCAATTAAAGGAGGAAGCGGGCATCAGCTCCGCGGACCGGCGATTTTATCCGGCGTAACCCCCGTGCGGACCGCAATCGTCGCGCAGACTTTGGGCACGTACATGCGGGTTTCTGCGGAGAGCGCGGCAGAGATGTCAGCAAACGTCTTCGCGGAGTGTGCGGCCAGCAGGCGGCGTACGCGGCCCTCACCGGCATTGTACGCAGCGAAGGCGAGGGGCCAGTCGCCAAATTTTCCGTGCAACTGGCCAAGGTAGCGCGCCGCGGCGCGGGCGGATTTTTCCGCATCTGCGCGCTCGTCGGGCAGAAACGTGCTCAGCCCCATCGCCTTCGCGGTCTCCGGCATGAATTGAAACAGCCCCTTGGCCCCGGACGGACTGCGCGCCGCGGGCTCGAGGGTTGACTCCACCTCGGCGAGCCAGGCCAGTTCGGGGGGCACGCCTTCCGCTTTGAACGCCGCCCGCAGGATTGGCATCAATTCCTCCGCCCGGGCGGGCAGGGGCCGGTCACGGATGCGCTCCAGCCAGAGGTCATAATAGGGAATGTCCCGCGGCGGCGGACCGGGCGTGGACCGCGGACCCAGCGGGCGTGGGACCGGGCGGTGGATCGCCTGCTTGGCGGCCTCGATGTAATCAATGCGTTCGGCCAGCCAGTCGGCGTAATCCTCATAACCCGGCAGCACGCGCAACGCCGTGAGTGCCGCCCGCGCCTCGGATTCGTAGGCGACCAAGTCTTCGAGGTTGTCGCTCTCGAGCGCTTTTTGCAGCCGCGCGGCAAACGTATCCCAACTCCCGCGTGACGGGAACTCATACTGCGCCTTGATCTCCGGCGTGGCGTACTGGTCAAACAGCGATTTTCCCAAGTCGTAGAGCTCGTCCGGCGGCGCGGTGGGCGCCGGTTTTTTCTGCGGCACCGGTTCCGCCGCGGCCCACCCGGCGGCGCCGGTCAGGAAAATTAAAATGAGCAGGAAGCGCATATCCTTAAGACCGCCGCCAGCCCAGCAGGTTGCCCCACGGCCGGCCAGCCCGGAGCGTTTACCGTTTGACCCTCCCCAGGGCGTCTTTCATCAAGACCACCCCCTCCGTGAACCGGGTCTATATCAAAACCTACGGGTGCCAGATGAACGAACGCGACAGCGAGGCCGTTGCGGCGATACTGCGTGCCCGGGGTTATCGCATCGTCGGGGCGGAGGACGATTGCGACATCATGCTGCTCAACACCTGTTCCGTGCGCGACGCCGCGGAACAGAAGGCCATCGGCAAGGCCGGGAATGTGCAGCAACGCAAAAAGAAGAACCCGGATTTCGTCCTCGGGATCCTCGGCTGCATGGCGCAAAACCGCGGCACGGCGCTGCTCGACCAGCTGCCGGACGTGGACCTGATCGTCGGCACGCAGAAATTTCACCAGGTCCCGGACTACCTCGACAACCTCCGCGCCGCGCGCGACGCCGGTGTGCCGCTCGGCGAGACGATCGTGGACATCGGCGAGGAACCCGGTTCGCAAAACACGATCCGCGATCACGAACTCACCGAGAAGCAGGTG
>QQNC01000077.1 GCA_003402695.1 Verrucomicrobiota bacterium
ACCGCGTGCTCGTTCACCAGCTGGATCAGCCGGCGTTTGGAGACCAGCACGTAGGTGGGGCGGAGCTTGGAGAATTCGTACTGGTGCGGCAGCGGCCGCGCCAGGCTGAGGGCCTCGAGGATCCAGTCGTAGAGCGGGCGGTGGTCGGTGAATTCGAGCGAGCAGAGGCTGTGGCTCACGCCCTCGAGGTAGTCGCTCAGGCAGTGCGCATAGTCGTAAAGCGGATAGATGCACCACTTGTCGCCGGTCTGGTGGTGCGCGGTGTGGCGGATGCGGTAGAGCAGGGGGTCGCGCAGCCACATGTTGGGCGAGGCCATGTCGATCTTGGCACGGAGCGAGCGGGCGGCGTCGGGAAACTCACCGGCGCGCATGCGGGTGAACAGGTCGAGGTTCTCGGCCACGGTGCGGTGGCGGAACGGGCTGTCCTTGCCGGGCCGGTCCGGGGCGCCGCGGTATTCGTCGGTGTCCTTGGGGGACAGGTCGCAGACGTAGGCCCGGCCGCGCTTGATCAGCTCGACGGCGTAGTCATGCAGCTGGTCGAAGTAGTGGCTCGCAAAGAACGGCTCGATGTTCCGCTCGCCGGCCTCGGCGGGCACGGAGGCGAGGTAATAGTCGGCCTTGCCGTCCACGGTGTGGGCGGCGGGAGAGGCGCCCTTGCGCTTGAACCCGAGCTGGTGGTCGGCCCAGCCGGAAACCAGCCATTTCACGTCGTCGATGATGGCGTCAACAAACTCGATTTCCTCCTTGGCCGGGTTGGTGTCGTCCATCCGGAGGTTGCAGGTGCCGCCGTTTTCGCGGGCGATGCCGAAATTGATGCAGATGGCCTTGGCGTGGCCGAGGTGCAGGTAGCCGTTGGGCTCGGGGGGAAAGCGCGTGACGATCTTCGGGTAGCGCTTTTCCGCGACATGCTGCGCGACGAGGTCGCGGATGAAGTCACTGGGCGCGGGGTCGGCGGCGGGCGCGGCGGCGTTGGGCTCAACGGTCATAACGCGGCAAATTGCGGGGCCCGCGGGCGCGAGGCAACGTCACAATTTTGGGTTCGGACCGGTGGATCTCCATGTGGGTTGCGCGCTTGCGCGCAACGGCTTGGGGGTTGCGGAATTGTCACCTTCGCTTTGTCGAATCCGCTGATGCAGGGCCAAGGGTGGTTCCGTTGCGCGCAAGCGCAAACCACATGGCGAGCGAGAAACGCAACACCGATGCCAATGCACTGCGACGGGGTCGTTGCTCCCAGCGAGGAGCGACTTATTTTATGACCTTTTGTGTTGTGGACCGGAAACCAGTGCTGATCCCAGACGTTGCCCATGGTCTGGTAGCGGAGGCACAGCAAATGGTCAGGGAAGACATTTGGACGCTGCGCTGCATCACTGTGATGCCTGATCATGTGCACCTGTTAATCATTTTAGGTGCGTACCTGACCCTCGCCCAAAGCGTCACGCGGCTGAAGGTGAAAGCGAAACCCGCCATAAATGTGAAGGCAGGCAGATGGCAGTCGAACTTCTATGATCACCGCTTGCGGGCAAACGATTCGCTCGAAGCGACGATGCGATACATTTGGATGAATCCCTGCCGAAAAATTTTGATCCCGGTGACTGAAGAATGGCCCTGGTCCTGTTGCCGTCCTGAGGATTGGGAATGGTTCAAGGGCTCAACTGATTCGGGATATCCGTTTCCCGAGTGGTTGGTGTAGGTTGCGTACTGTCGCGCAATTATCCGCGGAGAAGCTCGAGCGCTCTCGATCCGTTGCGCGCCAGCGCGCAACCCACCTCAATCCCACAACAGCCCACCTTAACTCTTCTTGCGGCGAATCGGCGCCGTCGAGGTGCCGGCGGGGGACGGCAGGGCGCCGTCGGCGGCCATCTCGCGGAGCAGGCTGCCGAGGTAGGGGATGAGCTGCTTCTTGCGACTGACGATGCCGGGCAGGTCGAAGATCTCGTCCTGCTCAACGTGGGCGAAGGAAATGCGGCGGATGAGCCCCTCGTCGGCCTTCACGAGCATCAGGGAATTCTGCGTGTTGATGTCGGTAACCAGCAGGCAGGCGAAGGCGAGCCGCTCATCGGCGCGCAGCTCCTGCAGTGCTTCCGAGATCGGCTGGGCGTGCTGCCAGAAATTGCTGAAGCCGAGTTCCTCCACCTGGGAGACGGCAAAACGCACGCCTTCCTCCTCGTAAATCTTGAAGTCGGAGCGGACCACCTTGGCGGGCGGATTGGCGAGGATGACGGAGCCGGAGCTGAAGATCTCGTCGGCGAGTTTCTGCGGGTCGACGCCGGCGATCTGGGCGAGCCAGGCGAGGATCATGCCGTCCTTCGGCGTGGTCGTCGGGCTGTTGAGCATGAGCGTGTCGGAGATCAGCCCGGCCATCATGATGCCGGCGATCGCGGGCGAGGGGGTGAGGCCCTCGCGGCGGAAGAGGTCGGCGACGATGGTGCTGGTCGAGCCGACGGGTTCGTTGATGAACAGGATGGGCTGCTGGGTGTTGAGGGCGCCGAGCCGGTGGTGGTCGATGATCTCGGTGGTGGTGACTTCCTCGGCGCCCGGCACGGCCTGCGTCAGCTCGTTGTGGTCGACCAGGACGAGGCGGGTCCGCATGGGCTTGAGCAGGTCGCTCTTGGTGAGGATGCCCTGCAGCGTGCCCTCATCGTCGGTGACGAGCAGGGCGTGGGGGGAACCACCGGAGAATTTATTGCGGGCCTCGGTCAGCCGGGCATCCGCGCTGATGGTGGCGAACTTGCGGTCGATGACGCGCTCCAGGGTGGAGGCGGTGCGGACGACCCAGGCGGTGGTGGCGGAGTCGTAGGGGCTGCTGATGAGGCTGACGCCCTTGGCCTTGGCGAGTTCGATGATCTCCGGGTCCACCTCGAGACTGCTGGTGATGATGAGGGCGCGGATGCCGATCTCGATGGAGCGTTTTTGGACATCGCGGCGGTCGCCGACGATAATCAGCGCCTGGCTGGCGGGGATTTTTTCGCGCTCGGAAATACTCCAGAAGGACTTGATGTCCATCGTGCCGAGGCGGACATAGAGTTCCTCGATCCTGCGCTCGCCGACGAGGTGGAGGGGGCGGGCGTGGAGGGCGCGGGTGATGTTGGCGAGCGAGGTCTTGACCTGGCGCATCAGGCGCGGCTCGTGGGCGCGGGGGATGAAATTGCTTCCGAGGGCGGCGAGGGAGACGGTACCGACGATGCCCCGGCGCGGCGAAATCACGGGCAAAAGGCGGACGTCGTGGCGGTCAATCAGCTCGAGGGCCTCGGCACAGGTGGCGTTTTCAGTGACGGAAACAACCTCGGCGGCCATGAGGTCGCGCACGCGCGGGCTGACGTCGCTCAGGTATAGCGGCAGCGGTTGGTGGAAGCGGGCGAGAATGGTGTCGATCCGGGCGTTGGAATTGCCGCAGCGCGCGGCGACATACCCTTGGTCTCCGCGCTGGGTTTTGTAGGCGGCATACGCGATGGCCGAGCAAATGGCGTCGGCGTCGGGATTCTTGTGCCCGACAATGTATGTGGGGGCAGCGGCCCGGGCGATGGGGTCGGGGGAGATAGGCGCGGTGGCGGCGGTCGTCATGCGGACCGGTGAGATTGGCGGCGGCGGCGGGCCGGTGGAAGCGGGAAATAATCCCCGCGCAAAATATCCGATGGAACCCCGGCCGCGCCCGCAGACCGCTCAGGGACCGGGTTCGGCCGGAGTGCCGTTGGGCGTGCCCAGCCCGCCGCTGGCCGTGGCATAAACCCGGGCGGGGTTGGTGCTGCTGGCCGGGATGGCCTGAAGCACGTTGTCCACGAGTTGACCGGAACTGTTGGAGACGAATTTCTGCAGGGTGTCGGGGTAATAGGCGACATTCCCGCCGATAAAGACCACATGCCCGCCGGTCGCCTTGTAGACGCCGCGGGCGGGGTCCCAGGTGCCGCTCGTGGTCAGGCCGCGGGTAAAGGCGAGGGGGGTGGTGGCGGGATCGCCCATTTTCAGGCCGCCGATAAACTCCCAGCTGAGGGCGGGATTACTCGTGAAGGTGGGGTCGAGGGTGCTCCGGGTCGCATCGGCCTGGGCGAGGATGGCGGCGGGGAAGCTCCCGTTGAAGAGCGGGTCGTTCTTGGCGAAATAAAAGGTCGGATCGCTCAACATGCCGTTGCGCGCGAGGATGGCGGGCCAGAGATAGGCGGGCGACGGGGCGCTGAGGAGGCCCTGCGCCTGGATGACGAGCGGGTCGGGCAGCCGGTCGTTGTTGTCGCTGGCGTAGACCATGGCGGCCTTGGCAATCTCGCGGAGATTGCTCGCGTCGACGGTGCGCTGGGCCTTTTCGCGCACGGTACTGACGGTGGGGATGATGATGGACGCGAGAATCCCGATGATCGCGATTACGGTCAGCAACTCGATCAGGGTGAAGCCGGCGCGGGCGGGACGGGGTGGGGTGGTCATGGGTAAACGGGGTGGGTTGGGCAAAATCGCGGTCCAAATGGAAAACGAGCGCCGGACTCGACAAGACTTTGGCGGGTGCCCTAGCATGGCCGCTCATGAAGATTTACCTGGATGGCAAATTCGTCGAAGAGGCCGAGGCCAAGGTGTCCGTGTTCGATCACGGGCTGCTCTATGGCGACGGCGTTTTTGAGGGCATCCGGCTCTACGGCGGCAATGTTTTCCGCCTGGACGAGCACCTGGAGCGGCTCGAGTACTCGGCCAAGGCCATCATGCTGGAGATGCCGCTCTCGCGGAAGGAGCTGAGCGACGCCGTCTGCGAATCCTGCCGGCAAAACGGCCTGACCGACGGCTACATTCGCCTGGTCATCACCCGCGGCGTGGGCGACCTCGGCCTGGCGCCGTGGCTGTGCGCAAAGCCCTCGCTGTTCATCATCGCGGCCAAGATTTCCCTCTACCCGAAGGAGCATTACGACAACGGCCTCGCGATCGTCACCGTGCCGACGCGCCGCATCAATCCCGCCGCGTTGCCGCCGACCATTAAGTCGCTGAACTACCTCAATAACATCCTGGGCAAGATCGAGGCGAAGCAGTTCGGCGCCCTCGAGGCGATCATGCTCAATGACCAAGGCTACATCGCCGAGTGCACCGCGGACAACATCTTCATCGTCCACAAGGGCGAACTGATCACGCCGGCCGCCTCGCAGGGCGCGCTCAAGGGCATCACCCGCTCCACGATCTTCTCCATCGCGCAGGAACTCGGGCTGCCCATCCGCGAGGCGGACATGACGCGCTACGACGTGTGGGTCGCCGACGAGTGTTTCCTCACCGGTTCCGGTGCCGAGGTCATTCCCGCGGTGAAGCTCGATGGCCGCGTCATCGGCTCCGGCAAGCCCGGCCCGATCACGCAGAAGGTGCTCGCCGCCTTCCGGCGCCGGGTGCTCGTCGAGGGCACACGAATTTGAGGTTTTCACGCCGGCAGTCGGGGCCGCGGATCGCCCGTGAGCGACACGTTGTCCGTAAAAAATCCGCGACCCGGGAAAGAACGGCGCCCGGCGGCATTCCATGCACCCGCGCTTGCCTGTATCCCCGCTTGTGGCATAGTGCCTGCAGGTAGCTTTTACCACTTCCCATGGCCAATCCGCTCAAATGTGACCTTTGCACCAAGCCCGCCACCGTGCACCTCACGCAGATCGTGAACAACAAGGTGCACAAGGTGGACCTGTGCGAGGAATGCGCCCAGGCCAAGGGCGTGACCGACCCGAGCGGCTTCTCGCTCGCCGACCTGTTGCTCAAGGCCTCGCTCAATCCCGAGCCCGCCGCGACCGGCATGCGCTGCGAGCAATGCGGGTTCACCCAGAACGACTTCAAGAAGCAGGGCCGCTTCGGCTGCCCGGCCTGCTACGACACGTTCAGCGCCATCATCGAGCCGATGCTGGACACCATGCACAAGGGCACCGCCCACACCGGCAAGGTGCCGCAGAAGGCCCTCGCCCGCAAATCCCTCTCCGACCGGCTGACGAAGCTCGAGACCGACCTCACCGAGGCGATCAAGTCCGAACGCTACGAAGACGCCGCCCGCACCCGCGATGAAATCAACCAAGTCAAACACACCTTCGGGCAAAAGCCGCCGCGTTGAGCCCATGACCATCTCGTCGCTCATTGATACCCCGTCTGAGCTGACCGATGCCGCGAGCAGCAAGACTGCGATCGTGCTCATGACGCGGGTCCGCCTCGCGCGGAACCTCGCGGGCAACTCCTTTCCCGGCTGGGCCAAGCCCGCGCAGCGCGAGGAGGTCCTCGCCATCTGCCGCGACGCCGTCGCCGCCAGCGCGCCGATGAAGCGCAGCCTCAGCATCAACATCGACGAACTCACCGACCTGGAGAAACAAATCCTCGTCGAGCGCCACCTGATCAGCCGCGAGCTGAGCGGAGCGAAGGCCGGCGCCGGCGTCGTGATCAGCCGCGACCAAGCCTTCTCGGTGATGATCAACGAGGAGGACCACCTGCGCATCCAGGTGCTGCGCTCAGGCTTCCAGCTCAAGAAGACCTGGACCGCGGTCAACGAACTCGACACCGCCCTCGAGGACCGCCTCGACTACGCCTTCTCGCCCACGCTCGGCTACCTGACCGCCTGCCCGACGAACCTCGGCACCGGCATGCGCGCCTCGGCCATGATGCACCTCCCGGCGCTCGTGATCGCGAGCCAGATGGAAAAGGTCGTCCGCGCCGTCAACCAGCTCGGCATGGTCGTCCGCGGCCTCTTCGGCGAGGGCTCCGACGCCAGCGGCAGCATCTTCCAGATTTCCAACCAGACCACGCTCGGCGAGTCGGAGGAGGGCATCATCAAGCGCCTCGGCAGCGTGCTCAACTCGATCATCGAGCACGAACTCAACGCCCGGCAGAAGCTGCTCGAGGCGGACGCCAACAAGATTTTCGACAAGATTGGCCGTGCGTTCGGCATCCTCCAGAACGGCCACTTGCTCAGCTCCGGCGAGGCGATGAACCTGCTCTCGCTCATCCGGCTGGGCGTGGACCTCGGCGTGTTTCCCGACGCGAACCGCTGCGTGATCGACCGTCTCCTGATCGAGGCCCAGCCCGGCCACCTGCAGCACGCGCAGCGCGGCGAGTTCGAGCCGGGCCAGCGCGACCTGCTGCGCGCCATGCGGCTCCGCGGTGAGTTTGCAAATTTCACCAAACCCAATTTTACTCTGTCTTCAGACGGACCGAATTAATCCCTATACCCACCTGCCATGTCCCAAGAACCGATGAACAACTTCACGCCGCGCGCGCAGCAGGTCCTCGCACTTGCCCGCAAGGAAGCTGACCGCTTCCACCACAACTACGTGGGCACGGAGCACATCCTCCTCGGGCTGATCAAGCTCGGGCAGGGTGTCGCCGTGAGCGTGCTGCAGAAGATGGGCCTCGACCTCGAGACCGTCCGCGCCGCCGTCGAGAAGCAGGTCGGGACCGGCCAGGAGACGAAGACCCAGGGCAGCATTCCCTACACCCCCCGCGTGAAGAAGGTCCTCGCGCTCGCCGGCAAGGAGGCGAAGACCCTCAACCATTCCTACGTCGGCACCGAGCACATCCTGCTGGGTCTGCTCCGCGAAGGTGAAGGCGTCGCCGCCCGCGTCCTGAAGTCCCTCGACATCGACATCGAGCGCACCCGCAACGAGATCCTCCGCGAACTCGACCCCCAGTTCTCCGCCGGTGAACAGGGCGGTTCCCCGGGGGGCGAGGAAGCCGCCGCCGGCGGTTCGCAGCGCCCCGGCGCCCAGGCCGACGACAAGAAGGAGGTCAAGACTCCCGCGCTCAAGGCGTTTGGCCGTGACCTCACCGAACTCGCCCGCAAGAACGAGATAGACCCGGTCATCGGCCGGAAGAACGAAATCCGCCGCGTCATCCAGATCCTCTGCCGCCGCACCAAGAACAATCCCGTCCTCATTGGCGAGGCCGGCGTGGGTAAGACCGCCATCGTCGAGGGCCTCGCCCAGGAAATTGCGGCCGGCAACGTCCCCGAAATCCTCGCGGACAAGAAGGTCATCACCCTCGACCTCGCTCTCATGGTCGCCGGCACGAAGTACCGCGGCCAGTTCGAGGAGCGCATCAAGGCCGTGATGGACGAGATCAAGCGCGCCAAGAACATCATCCTCTTCATTGACGAGCTCCACACCATCGTCGGCGCCGGCGCCGCCGAGGGTGCGATGGACGCGTCCAACATCTTCAAGCCCGCGCTCTCGCGCGGCGAGCTGCAGTGCGTTGGCGCGACCACTCTCAACGAGTACCGCAAGTACATTGAGAAGGACTCCGCCCTCGACCGCCGCTTCCAGTCCGTGAAGGTCGAAGCGCCGTCCGTGGACGACACCATCCTCATCCTCAAGGGCATCCGCTCGAAGTACGAGGACCATCACAAGGCCACCTTCAGCGACCAGTCGCTCGAGGCCGCCGCCAAGCTCTCCGACCGCTACATCACCGGCCGCTTCCTGCCCGACAAGGCCATCGACGTGATGGACGAGGCCGGCTCGCGCGCCCGCATCGGCGCGCTCACCCGCCCGCCGGACGTCGAGAACATGACCAAGGAGATCGAGGCCGTCTGCGCGCAGAAGGAAAAGGCCATCGCCGAGCAGCATTTTGAGGAAGCCGCCAAGTTCCGCGATCAGGAAAAGCAGCTTCGGACCAAGCAGGAGCAGATCACCGAGGAGTGGAAGAAGGCCCGCGAGGAGAAGCGCGTCGCGATCGATGACAACCTGATGATGCAGGTCGTCGCCGACTGGACCGGCATCCCGCTCAACCGCATGGAGAAGAAGGAGAGCGAGAAACTCCTGTCCATGGAGGGCGAACTCCAGCGCGCCGTCATCGGCCAGGACATCGCGTGCAGCGCGGTGGCCCGCGCCCTGCGCCGCTCGCGCGCCGACCTCAAGGATCCGCGCCGCCCGATCGGCTCGTTCCTCTTCGTCGGCCCGACCGGCGTCGGCAAGACCATGCTCGCGAAGCAGCTCGCCGCGCAGATGTTTGGCAACCAGGACGCACTCATCCAGATCGACATGTCCGAGTACATGGAGAAGTTCGCCGTTTCCCGCCTCGTCGGCTCGCCTCCCGGCTACGTCGGCTATGACGAGGGCGGCCAGCTGACCGAGGCCGTGCGGCGCAAGCCGTACGCCGTCGTGCTCTTCGACGAGATCGAGAAGGCGCACCCCGATGTCATCCAGATTCTCCTGCAGATCCTCGAGGACGGCCGCCTGACCGACTCGCTCGGCCGCGCGGTGGATTTCCGCAACACGATCATCATCATGACGAGCAATGTCGGGGCGCAGCTGCTCCAGCGCCAGACATCGATGGGCTTCGGGGCGGCGGCGATGAACTTCAACGACGCGGAGAAGATGCGCGAGAAGGTGCTCGAGGAGGCCAAGCGCGTCTTCAAGCCCGAGTTCCTCAACCGCATCTCCGACATCACGTTCTTCCGCCCGCTGGACAAGAACGACCTCATCAAGATCGTCGAGCTCGAGACGGCGAATTTCGCGAAGCGCATCGCCGAGCGGAAGATCAGCCTCGAGTTCACGCCCGAGGCGAAGGCCCTGCTCATTGAGAAGGGCTACGACGAAAAGTACGGCGCGCGTCCGCTGCGCCGGGCGGTCGAGCACTACCTCGAGGATCCGCTCGCCGAGGCCATCCTGCGCGGCGAGGTAAAGGACGGCGAGCCGGTGCTGGTCGTCCGCGAGGGCGAGGCGCTGATCTTCAAGCAGAAGACGCCCACCGCCGACACCGGCGTGACGCCGTAACCCGCGACGGTTCGCCGCCGCTGTCCATCAAACCCGGCCCGATGCCAACGGTCCGGTTTTTTTGAATTCGCTCAAAGTGGGCGGCGCGCTCGCGTGCCACGTGGCGCGCCAGCGCGCCACCCACCTCGATCAGACCCCAGTCCCGGTTCTCTATTTGGCAAGCCCCGGACCGGCGATTCGCTTGACGGGCATGTCCTTCCTGCACCTTGGACTGGGTCTGCTGCTCCTGGCGAATCTGAGGCTGGGGGCGGAGTCATTCGCACCGCTGACCGACGCCGAGAGACTACTGCCACCCACGGCGCCGCGGTTGGAGGAGTTCGTCCGTTACGCGGAGCAGGGCGGGTGGGATAAATTCACGCCGCTGTTCCGGGCAGCCGCGCAGACGGCCTACGCCTCGGGCCGGCTGCCGGCGGCCGAGCGTTGGTCCTACGTTTATCGGTGGTCGGAGTTGTTCGCGGAAACCGAGGCACATTTTATCCCGCACTGGATGAAGGAAGTGGAGGCCGCCAAGGCGGTGCACGCGAACCTGCCCCGGCGTTACGCCCCGCAAAAGGAGCGGCTCGGGTTGTGGCTCTCGCCCGCGTTGAAAACGTGGCTGCTCACCCATCCTGAGTTCTCGGGCGAGTTTTTTGCGCTGCTCTCGCCGGTGGATTATCTGCCGGAGGTTTTTCATCTGCTCGATGGCCTGCATGGGCGCGATCCCGCCCGGTTTGCCCGGTATGCCCGTCTCGCGCTGGCGATTGCGGTCGTTTACGACCTGCCGCCGCCGCCGGACTGGCCGCATGGTCAGGTTTACCCCGCGTCGTTTCCCCGGCCCCCGCCGGCGGCCGCCGACGCGTTTGACTGGTGGATCCGGCAGGACCAGCTCGACCGGACCTATCACCCACTGGAGAGACTCGGCGCGGATGACCTGAAATTCGTGGTGGATGCCGCCGCGCCGTTCAACGAGCTCGAATGGTCCCAGCGCAACGTGGACCTCCCGCTGGCTCAGCTGGACAAGGCCTACACTCTCATCCGCTACCGCCCGGACCGGGCGGCGAAGGAGATCTACCTCTGGCCGGATGGCGCCTACACGCTGTCCGACATTCGCCGGGTCGGCGGGATTTGCATCGATCAGGCGTATTTTGCGACCCAGGTCGGCAAGGCCCGGGCCGTGCCCACGCTGCTGTTCCGCGGTGAGGGGATGGATGGGCGCCACGCCTGGTTTGGCTACCTCGCCGACAACCTGCAGTGGCAGCTCAATGCCGGGCGTTATGGCGAGCAGCGCTTTGTGACGGGCTACGCGCGTGATCCGCAGACCTGGAAGGAGATTTCCGACCACGAGCTCCAGTTCCTGAGTGAGCGCTTCCGGACCCTGCCCGCCTTTCACCGCTCCCGGATCCACCAGCAATTCGCCGCGGACTACCTGCAGGCGAAGGACCCGGCGGCGGCCATCCGGGC
>QQNC01000078.1 GCA_003402695.1 Verrucomicrobiota bacterium
CGAAGCATGAGCACCATCCGCCCCACGGGGGCACCCCGGTCGCGCTCGGTGAAGACGTCTACCACATCGAACTCGTCCTCGAGGCCGCCACCGGCAAGCTCTCGGCCTACGTCCTCGACGGCGAAATGGAGAACTTCATTCGCTCGGCCGCGCCGTCGTTCGAGATGACCCTGCTGGTCAACGGTGAGATGAAAGCCCTCACGCTGCGGGCCGTGGCCAATCCCGCCACTGGCGAGACCGTCGGCGACTCGTCGCTGTTTGAAACCCAGGCCGACTGGCTGAAGACGACCAAGACTTTCGACGGCGTGATCAAGAGCCTCGCCATCCGCGGCACAACGTTCACCGACGTGGACTTCGATTTCCCCGAGGGCAACGACAAGGACTGAGGGTGGAGCGCGTTGCCCCAACGCGCTGGCTTGATGGGGATGCGGCCCGCTCGCCGCGTCATGGGCCGATCCAGGCGGGGCCACCGCGTTCCACCGGGCCGCATTTGCAATCCGCCCGGCCCAGCACACGCTTGCGTATTCCGAAATCGAAATTCGAGAATCCAAAATCGAAAATTCCATGAGCCCCGGCCCCATTCCCGTCACCGTCCTCACCGGCTTCCTTGGCGCCGGCAAGACCACCCTCCTCAACCGCATCCTCACCGAGCAGCACGGGAAGAAGCTCGCCGTCATCGAGAACGAGTTCGGCGAGGTGGGCGTCGACAACCAGCTCGTCATCTCCAGCGACGAGGAGCTCTTCGAGATGAACAACGGCTGCATCTGTTGCACCGTCCGCGGCGACCTCATCCGCATCCTCGGCCGGCTCATCAAGCGCAAGGACCGGCTCGACGGCATCCTCATCGAAACCACCGGCCTCGCCAACCCCGCGCCCGTCGCGCAGACGTTTTTCACGGACGACGAGATGAAGCAGAACTTCCGGCTCGATGCCATCGTCACCGTGGTCGATGCCAAGCACGTCCTCCAGCACCTCGGTCAAGATGACGAGGCCATGAAGCAGCTCGCGTTCGCCGATGTCATTTTGCTCAACAAGACCGACCTGGTGGCCGCCGCCGACCTCGACGCGCTCGAGACCCGCATCCGCCGCATCAACGCCGTCGCGAAAATCCACCGGAGCAAGAACTGCGACGTCCCGCTCAACCAGGTGCTCGAGGTCGGCGGCTTCAACCTGAGCCGCGCCACCGAGCTCGACCCGAAGTTCCTTGAGCCCGAGTACCCCTTCGAATGGGCCGGGGCCTACGCGCTGCCCGCCGGCACGCACGAACTCGTCATCGGGCACGGCGACGAGGAGCATGACCATGACCACGCGGGCCACGACCACGGGCACGACCATGGCGAGGACGGCCACCACCATCACCACGGCAATCCCAACGAACTCGACGTCGTCATCCTGCCCGTAAAATCCGTCGACGAACCTGCCCTGGCCGCCGCCCGCGAGGTCGCGGTGCGGGCGTTTGCCGACTGGGAAACGCGGCTCAAGGCCGGCGATGCCGTCATCCCCGGCACCACCCTGCAGCGCCTGCTGCTCACCGAGGGCCACGGCACCTACCCGCTCAAGGTGGAGCACGCCGGTACCTACCTCGTCTTCGAGTCCTGCGGCCACGACCCGCTGCACATCCAAGTGCAGGGCGAACCCGTGAAGCCGCACTGGCAGCAGGATTTCCACGCCGCGCACACCCACAACGACGCCGTCACCTCCGTCGGGATCAGCACGCCGGGCGACCTCGACGGCAAGCGGCTCAACGACTGGATCAGCGAGTTGCTCCGCACCAAGGGCGGCGACATCTACCGCATGAAGGGCGTGCTGAGCGTCAAGGGCTCGACCAAGCGCCTCGTCTTCCAGGGCGTGCACATGCTCTTCGACGCCAAGTTCGACCGCGAATGGGGCGCCGACCCGCGCACCAACACCCTCGTCTTCATCGGCCGCAACCTCGACCGCGCCGCCTTCACCGCTGCCTTTCAGGCCTGCTTCGCCTGAACCTGCGCGACGGCGCAGGTTCGGAGATCGGAAATCGGAGTTCGGAGATCGTAGTTCGCAGCTCGGAGATCGGGACCGTCCAAGGCAGCGCTTGCGGCGCAGCCTTTGGCCCGCGTCCGGCCGATCTTCGATCTCCGAACTGCGACCTCCGCCCGGCAACGCCGGGCTTCAGTAGACGCCATAGGCGTCGGCCAGCTCGCGCAGCAGCGCGACGTGGGCCGCCGGTGTCTCGGGCGCAATCGCGCAGGCCGTGCTCAGGATAAAGCCGCGGGCCGTCATCCCAATCTCCAGCCTTCGGATCACGTCGGCGCGGATCTGCCCCGGTGTGCCCTGCAGCAGCACGTGCACCGGGTCGATGTTGCCCTTAATGAAGGCCCGGTGGCCGATGCGCCGCACAGCGTCGGCCAGTTCCACATTGCCCAGCGGAGGCGGATCCAGGCACTCGATGCCGTCAAACCCGGTGTCAATGATCGCCTCCAGCCGGTCGCCAATCGCGCCGCAGGTGTGGCAGTAACTCGGCACGCCGCCCGCGCGGGCCGCCGCCGCCAGCACCGCCTGCGCTGGCGCGACCAGTGCGCGGTACAACTGGGGTGAGATGAAACTTTGCCCGGCCCACGGCGCGGAGACGTTGAGCGCATCCGCCCCAGCCGCGATCTGCTCGCGGGCATGGCCGGCCACCGCCCGGGCGAATTTCGTCAGCAACGCGCGGCAGTGCTCCGGCTCCGTCAGCAGCGCAATCATCGCGCCATCCGCGCCAAGCGCGTCGATCAGGTAATCCTCCGGCGAGTAGAGCGCGCCGTGCAGCGATACGTCCGGGCCGGCGAGCGCCCGCGCCTGGGTCAGCTCGGCCACGCGGCCGGCCGCGTCCTTGGCCAGCGGCATGCGCAGCCGCGTTGTGGGCGGATGGTAGCTGAGCTGCTCCGCGATCGCCGCCGGGTCGAGGTCCCCGATCTCGCGCTCCGGCGGGATGGCGTGCGTGTAGCGCGGCAGGTCGTTGTGGCAGTAAAGGCACGAGTCGCCGTTGCGAAAATGCACCACCGGGCCCTCGGGGTTCGTACGGTCGATCCGCTGGACCGTCCGCTCGTCGAGCGGGGCGAGGCCCACGGCCGGGATCAGGACGCCGTCAAAACCAAAGCGCCGGCTGATCTCGCAGAACCCGCGGGCGAGGGCGCCACCGTGGTTGTGCCACACGTCAATCGGGTCCAGCTCCGGCATCTGCCGCAGGACAAACCCCAGGGACGGCTGGCACATCACCGGCACGCGGTCCGGCCGCTCCAGGCGCATGGCGGCGGCGAGACGGGTGCGGGAGGTGTACATGACGCCTGCCGAGGCTGGCGACCCGGCGGGATTTCACGATTCCGAAACACGCGCAAAAATTGGCGCCGCCCAGGTTGAAGCCGCAAATAGGGTTTGTCCCGCTCACGCCGGGAGGGTTATTCCTAGGGCGACTCGCCGCCGTTCTACCCCATGCACTCCCCCCGCGACCCCGCCGTCGACGTTCTGCCGCGCACGCCCCAGCGCTCCACCCGGCTGGGCCAAAACGCCGCCATCATTTATGCCGCCACCCATCCGCGCTACCGCGCGCTGGCGGAGAGCATCGCCGCCGCCATCACCGCCCGCGGCGGCGCGGCCCCGGAATGCATCGCCGATACCGCGTTGATTCCCACGCGCGACATCCCGCTGCCCGCCGCCTACCGGCAGCGTCCGCTCGTGCTGCTGGGCAACCTGAACACCAACCGCGTGCTCCAGCCGCTGTACGCCGACTACCTGTGCTCAACCGACGCGGCCTATCCCGGCGGCGACGGCTACGATCTCCGCACCCTCCACAATCCCTACGGCACCGGCACCAATGTCATCCTCGCCGGCGGCAGCTCCCTCCACGGCGTCGAGCGCGCAGTCGAGCGGCTGCTCGCCGCCCTCGCGGGTACCGACGCCTCCGTCACCCTGCCCTTCCTCCTGCAGCTGGAACTGGATCCCAGCCTCGTCGCGCAGCTCGCCGACTGGCCCTACACCTCGCTCGCCGACTCCTCCGCCCTGCAGGCGTCGCGTTC
The DNA here is from genome assembly GCA_003402695.1 of Verrucomicrobiota bacterium. GTDB lineage: Bacteria > Verrucomicrobiota > Verrucomicrobiia > Opitutales > Opitutaceae > Opi-474. Next base: position 4,032 of record QQNC01000078.1, read on the forward strand.
CCGCGGGCTGATGTTCATCACCGAGCCGATCCGGCTCATCGGCGCCTACACCTACATGTGGTCGTGCACGGGCGACGAGCGCTACGCGATCGTCGCCCGCGACCAGCTCCGCGCGCTCAACGAGCGCATGACCGAAGGCTATGGCGACTGGCACTACCTGGCCGAGCGCTTCATGCGCGCGATCCCGCTGCTGATTGCCAGCGGGCTGCTGACCGACGCCGACATTCTCCGCACGGACCACCTGCTGATGCTCACCGCGCTCGGCAACCAGAACGAGTGGTGGCGCATGCGCGTCGGGCACCCGCCGCTGGGCCACCGGCACCAGGGCAAGGGCACCTACGAGTTCCTGCTCATTGCGCGCTACCTGCGCGACCAGGCCCGCCCGACCCCCGCCCTGCGCGCGCTCTGCGACAACTGGATGGCCGAGTGCTGCCTGTTCCTCGACGCCCTCGCCACGGCGCGCGTGGACGACCAGGACGACGAGAGCTGCCTCAACAACATCGCCACCATCTACCGCTACGCCCTCGGCCAGGAGCGGCACACGTTCTTCACCAGCGGCAGCGCCCGGCTCGTGGCGGCGCGCTGCCTGGCCCTGCACGACAACAACGGCAACGGCGCCGGCCAGGGCGGCTATGGCGAGAGCCAGGGCATGTACCTTCAGCAGGAGGCGACGGTGCAGACCGCGGCCAGTGCGTTTTACTACGGTGACGGCCGGCTGAAGTGGATCCTGCACCAGCTGCCCAACCTCGCCCGCCCGCAGCGCTATCCGTTCCTGCAGTTCGCGCCCGTGTTCGTGCAGAACTTTGCCACCGGTCCCGAGCTGGTCCCGGTCCCGCCGGCCGCCGACCGCCAGATCGAGGTTCTGCCCGTCACCGACCACCAGTTCGCCATCAGCAACCAGCCGCCCGAGCACTCCGAGCCGGCCGGCCACATGGTCAACGCGCCCGAGAACTGGCAGCTGGCCGAGGCCATCGCCCTCAACCGCCTCCCGCAAGCGCGCGGCTTCGACAAGCTCGTGCTGCGTGGCAGCTACGAACGGAACGACGCCTATCTCATGATCCAGGGCTTCCAGGGCGGTTTCCGCTGGCAGGGCCACATGCAGGCGGCCAACTGCCTCGTGCGGTTTTTCCAGGCCGGCCACGTGTTCCTCGTCCAGAACACCTCGCGCCATTCGTACCACGACAAGAACGGCCTGTTCATCAGCGACGGCCACAACGGCACGCCGCTGCCGCCCATCGCGGAACGGGTCGCGATCGCGGATTTTGCGCCCGTCGGGCTGACCGTCACGCGGCTGTCCGACTATCACCACACGGAGTGGACGCGGCATATTTTCTGGTCGAAGGCCCGCGAGGGCTGCGTCGTCGTGATCGATCGCACCGTCTTCCAGACCGACGGCCCCTACTCGGTCACCTGCTCGTGGCGCACGCCGGGTTACGCCGAGTTGCACGGCCGCCGCTGGGTCAGCGACCAGGGCACGCACCGTTTCACGCTGGTGGCCGGCAGCCACGTCCCCTCCACCTGCGAGGTGGATTCCGACCAGGGCGCCTGCGAACCGTATGTGCTGCGCCAGCGCCGCGCCGGTCCGCACCGCACGGGGGACGAGGCGACGTTTCAGAATCTCTTTTATGTCCGCGCCCAGGGCGGCGCCGAGTCCCTCGACCTGCAACGGCTCGATGAACGCGGCGCCGTCGTCGTGCGCAACGGCGTCCCCGCGGCCTGGTGCGGCATCGAACTCGCGGCCGGTACCGCCTGGCTGCCGGGCGCCAGCGCCCGCGCGGTGAGTGCCTGGGCCGAGTCCACGTCGCTCGCCTTCGCCGGCGCCACCTCCGTCCTCCTCGCCGCCACCGGCTGGCAGATCCGCAGCGACCAGCCGGTCGCCCTCCTGCTGGACTTGTCCGCGGCCACCCTGACGGTGCGCCTGGATGCGCCCGGCGCGAAAGCCGCCCAGGTCTCGCTCACGCTCGATGGGGCGGCGAGTAAGGTAACCGTCACGGACTGCCTCACCCTTCCGCTCGCCACCGCGGCGTGTGCCACGTTGCAAGGCGCCCTCGTCAGCTGGTTGGGCACGCTCCGGCCGGTGCTCGCCGCCGCGGCGCCGACGGCCGAGGCCCGTCCGGCCTCGGGCTGGACCAGCGCGTGGACCTACGACAGCGGCAGCCGCCGGCCCGAGCACGTGCGCCAGGTCTGCGTCACCGCGAATCCCCTGCCCGTCGACGCCTCACCTGACCAGCTGCTCGATCCGGTCATGCCCGACGGTTACTCGCGCGAAATCTGGACGCAGTGGCCGAAGGCCGCGCACTACGACCTGACGCTCACGTTTCCTGCGCCGCGCGCCGTGACCGCGCTCAACATCCTCGGCGACTGCATCGACGACCCGTCGCTGCGCGTGTTCAACCCGCTGCCCGACGGTATCACCGTCGCGGCGGAAGCCGTCGGCGGCGCCCGCCGCACCGGCACCGCCCTCCCCGCCCCCGACCGCCGTTACAAGCGCTACCGTGACGCTGAAAACCGGCTCGAGGTCCGCACCGCTGCCGTCAACGAGACCGTCCGCACGCTGCACGTCCGCATCCCCGCGCCGCCCGATGGCCGGCCATTTGTGCTGAACCGGCTCGAGGTGCTGGGCGACCGCGCGGTGGCCCCCGCGCTCCTCCATTGGATCGCCGCGGACCTCAACGGCGACGGCCGCCCTGAGATCGTCACCGTCAACGTCGCGAATGAGCTCTTCGTCCTCGATGACCAGGGTCGCGAACTCTGGCGCCGCACGCTGGCCGTGCCGGTCACGCATCTCTCCGCCCAACCGCTCGACGCCTCAGGGCCCCCCGTGCTCTGCGTCGGACTTCTCGGCGGCGAACTGCACCTGTTCAAGCCCGACGGCTCGGTCCGGTCCGCGCTGAAACTCGCCGAGGAGTTCCGCGCGCGCACGGACAGCCTGATGGGCTGGTTCAACGCCGTCCACGGGCTCGCCATCTGGCATCGCGGCGCCGACGGGCGCGGGTCGCTCGTCATGGGCGGCTACGGGATCATCGTGTTTCTCGACGCCGACGGCCACATCGCCGGCCATGCGTTTTCCGACGGCCCCTGGATGTACAACCTCCTCGTCACCCCCCCGTCCCGCCCAGGCGCCGGCGACATCTATGCCCGCAGCGGTTGGAACCACGGCATCCAGTATTACGAGGGCGTGCCCGGGGCTGGTCCCAGCGGCGTGGTGCACAGCTTCGGCGGCTTCCCCCAGCCCATGTTCCGCAAGCTGGCCCGGGTAATCCCGTTCCTCAACGGCCGCTCGCTCGCCTACGAATGGACGGAGGCCACCGGCGAACCCGGCGGCGCCATCTTCGCCGCCACCGAGCTCGGCTGCGGCGTGCTGTCCACCACCCGGAAGGACTGGCTCTGGAAACTCGAGGGCGGCATGAGCCTCAACGCCTGCTGCACCGGCCGCGTGGACCAGCGCGCCGTCGCGCTGACCGGCGGCGCGGATGGGTTTGTCACCGCGGTGGATCTCGCCGACGGCCGCGTCATTCGCAGCTGGCACGCCGGCGCCCCCGTGGTCGGCGTGGCCCAGACGCCGGCCGGCGACCTCATCGTGGCGACACGCCGCGGCGTCCAGTCGCTCGACGCCGCCTGGCAGCCGCGCAGCACCCACGCCGGTTCCGTCCGCCGCATGCTCGCCCTCGACGGCGCCCGCCTGCTCCTCTGCCGCGACGACTCCACCCTCGAGTTGCTGCAGTTGCAGAAGTGAGCGCGGACTACGGACTACAAGACTATGGACTACGGACCACTGATAACCGGACCTGGGATTGATTTCTGTGGTCCGATAGTCCGTCGTCCCGCAGTCCGTTGCCGGTAGTCCCGTCGTCCGTTGTCCCGTTGTCCTTTTCCCCCATGAAACGCCCGCTCACCCTCGCCGCCGTCCAGCTACCCTCCTCCGCCCCCGGCAAGTCCAACGCCGCACGGCAGCGCGCCAACTTCGCCCTCGCCGAAACCTGGCTCAATGACGCCGGCCAGCGCGGCGCTGACATCGCCTGCATCGGCGAAACCTTCAACGTCCTCGGCGCCAAGCTCACCCGCCGCAACGTCCCCCCGCTTGTCCGGCGCGCCCTGGCCGAGACCACCCGCCGCTTCGCTCCCATCGCGCGCCGGCACCAAATGGCCATCATCGCTCCGATCCTCGCCGTCGTAGACGGCATCGTGCGCAATGTCGCGGTCGTGTTCGACCGGAAGGGCCGCGTGGTCGGGCACTACTGCAAGGTCCACTGCATCGAGAACGAGAAGGCCTATGGCGTCGTGCCCGGCGACACCTGGCCGGTCTTCGAGCTGGGCGGGGCCAAGGTCGGCATCCAGATCTGCCACGACACGTCCTTCCCCGAGAGCGCGCGCTGCCTGACGCTGAACGGCGCCGAGATCATCTTCTGGCCGCACGTGATGAGCGGCTGGGGCGGCGAGTTCATGGACGTCCTCCTCCGCGCCCCGGCGATCCACAACGGCGTGCACTTCGCGCCGGTGTGCTTCGGCTGCCCGCCGGAGAAGTCCTGGATGCCCGGCATGCTCCTCGGCCGCAGCAGCGTCATCGCCCCCGACGCCATGATCCTCGCCGACGCCGGCCACCACCCCGGCATCGCGCTGGCCACGATCGACCTCGCCGCGCCGCGCATCGCGCAGTGCTTCACCCGCATGGGCGACTGGGTCTGGAAGATCGACATGGCCAACGACCGCCGCCCCGATACCTACGCGCCGCTCATCCGCCCGGTGAAACGGCAAAAACCGGTGCGGGCCGCCAGGGCGCACACGGTCCGGTAAAGTCCGGCCCGTTTCCGGACACGCGGGCCGGGGCTTCCGCGTTACGCGATCTGAGCCTGGCCCAGCGCCACCAACGCGCGGGCGAGTTTCCAGCCCAGCAGGAAATCGAGCGCGACGTACTCGTGCAGGAGCACAATCATCCAAAACACGATCTGATAGGAAAGCTTGGCGGTTTTGTGGTGGTAATATCGCTGGGCGAGAAACGCTCCCGGCCAGCCGCCGATCAACTCGCCCAGATGCAACGTGGCCTCCGGGAGGCGCCACTCCCCGGCTTCTGCCCGGCGCTTGTCGCTCCAATAGGCCAGCCACGTAAAAAACGATGCCGTCAGCGGACCTCCCGCCAGGAGGAGCCAGTCAATCCCGGGCGCCAGCCGACTCAACGCCATGGCGGGAGCCGCCAGCAGAAGCAGGAGCAGCAGAAACGTGGCGGCATCCACACCGCCGGTGCGCGGGTTCCGGTTCGGCGGCGCGCGCATCCGTTTCAGGAAAACAGCGCCAGGATCACGTCCGCGTACAGCCGGTGACCGAAGTCGTTCGGGTGGTTCACGCCGTTGCCGGTGAGGTCGAGGAACTTTTTGCGCTCCACGATCCACGACCAGACGGACGTGACATCCGCCACGGCCAGGCCTGGCCCGCGGAGCGTAAGCAACTGCTCCAGATACGCGGGATAAAGATCCGGTGCGGCGTGTTGCCAGGCCTCGTTCGCGGTCATCGTGGCGACGCAAATCACGTCACAATCCGGACACGCGGCGCGCATCACCGCGGCCATCCGCTCGACGTCCTTGCGGTATTTCGAGGGCGGGTAACGGCCCGACGCGTCGTTCATGCCGAAGGCGATCAGGAACAGGTCCGGCTTTTCGCCGACCGCGAGGGTCATCTGCTCGACGCCCCAGGGCGCATTCATGCCGCCGACCGAGAGATTCTTCAGTTCCACCGCGGTGCCAAAGCGCGAACGGAGTCCGTCCGCCACGAGGTCGGGATAACCCATCAGCCCCGGCGGCGCGCCCACCGTTCCCGACGCATTCGCGCCGGTGGAGATGCTGTCGCCCAGCACAAGCACCTTGATGGACTCCTTGGCCTTGAGTCGCTCAATGGTCAGCTCCAGACCGTCCGCCTCTGCCTCGGGCACCGGCCCGGACCAGGCTTCCGCCGGCTCGTAAGCTGCGTGCACCTGCTGGTCGTGAAAGAAGTGCCCCTCGCCATACAGCAGGTGCTTTTTCCCGTCGCGCGTCGCCGCAATCGAGTCGGGCGAACCAGGCGGCAGCAGCACCTGCGTCCGGAACGGAATGCGGCTCGCCGGCGTGAGCACGATCTCACGACTGCCCGGCTGCCACGTGAAGTCCTTCCCAGCCTCATAGCTCACCTCACCGGTGGCCTTGGTCAGCCGCGGCAGCGCTTTCGGCACGAACAACAGCCGCGCCGAGGCCTGCGCCTGACCCGCCTCCTGCACAAAGAACAGCGGGTCGCCCTTCAAGGCGGGCGTTTTCCAGATCGGCTTGTTTCCCGGGGGTGGTTGCATGCCGGCGTAGCGAACCCAGTGACTTCCCTCCGCTCAAGGCCTAATCGCATCCAACCGGCGGCGCATGGTTTCGGACAAGATATGCGGCGACAGCCACCGCCGCACCGCCTATGATGGGGCCCACCTCCTTCGCCGCCATGCTGCTGAAATTAATTTCCTGCAATGTCTTCCAGCGCGAGGCCTCCTGGTGCATCGCGCGTTCGCCGCACGTGATCGATGTCGAGTACACCGAGCTCGGCGAGCACGTCCGCAGCGCGGGCCTGCGCGAGATCATCCAGGGCAAAATCGACGCCACCGAGGCCTCGGGCAAGGCCTACGACGCCATCCTCCTGCTCTTCGGCCTGTGCGGCAACGCCACCATCGGGCTCCAGGCCCGCCGCACCCGTCTCGTCATTCCCCGCGCCCACGACTGCTGCACCATCCTTCTGGGTTCGCGCAAGAAATTCGCCGATCACTTCGCCGGTGCGCCCAGCACGCCGTTCTCCTCGGCTGGCTACATCGAACGCGGCAATTATTTTCTCCGCACCAGCGACGACGGGGCGCCTGAGGTGCAGGTCGGTGACGCGTACCAGGCGCTCGTGAAAAAATATGGCGAGGACGACGCCAAGTACATC
>QQNC01000079.1 GCA_003402695.1 Verrucomicrobiota bacterium
ATACACCAGACGGTTCTCCGTGAGCACGCCGGTGGTGGCGCTGAGCTGACGGAGCTCGCGATGGACGCCGAAAATCCAGCCGGTGAGGCGAAACTTGCCGTAGCCGGAGTTGATCCAGAAGCCAGGATTCTCGATGAAGCCGAGGAACTGCTCGCCGATGATGACATCGCTGGTCGGCATGAGCACCTCGTTCAGCGTCGCATCCGTTTCACGGCAGAGCACCCGCCACGGGGCGCGGTGGAAATGGCGGTAGAGATGGGCGAGGGTCTGGAACACGAGCGCGGCGCGGAGGAGGCGCGGCGGTTTCCGGGCCGACTTGGGCAGGGCGGAGGTGTCGAGCGGGGTGCGGAAGAACTCCCGCCACTCGCGGCCGTCGTGGTAGTCGAGGGCGAGTTCCCGGGCGCCCCGCCAGACCTGCACGCGTTGGGCAAACCCCGTCCGAAGGGCCGGGATGCCGCCGCCCAACGTCGCCTGGGTGTCGGGCCGGTCCAGGCCGTAGATGCCGAGAAAGACCCGGCGATCCACGCGGGCCCGCAGGTCCACGCAGACGGCATTTTCGCCCGGATAAAACCAGCCTGTCACCTCAATCCCAGCCACCTCCGGCCGCCAAGTGGCGGGACTGTCGATGTGGAAAAGAGGCGCGACGGGTGCGGTCATGAAAACAGCGGGAAATTAAGCGGGAGCAGCGCACGGAGAGTAAAGCCTGTTCCGATCCGTGGGGCGATGGATTAAACGGGTGGGCAAGCCACGGGGTTTGCTTTGCCCTGCCGCATCGTGGATCCGCGCCATCGCGAGGCAGACCGCGGCCAGAAACCGTTGCGGATGGAATTCAACCTGCTGCAGGCGGGCGAGGTGGAGTTGTTCGTGGGGCCGGGGCCGGCCGGGCGCAGCGCCCGCGACTGGGTCATGCTGGGGCGCCTCGTGATCGACTGATCCGGTTCAGCGAATCGTGATGCGCGACCAGTACGCCCAATCATTGGTGTAGTTGGCGTGCAGGCCGGGGGTGATGCGGAAAATCAACCGGCGGGTGAACGGCCCCTCCTGCCGGAGCGAGATGGCCTGCGGGCCGCGGTCGGCGGGATTGTGCGCGGGATCGAGGTCGCGGTGATAAAGCATATGGCGCAGGCCGTTCGGCTGTAATTCATAAATCTCGACGCTAATCCCATCGGTGCCGTCGCCCCCGCCTTTGGCATACGACGCGTCAACCAACCCCATCTCAGCTTCGATTTGCGTGGCCCCGGCCGGCGGGATGAACTCCAGCTCGGAAGTGGCGTTTGCCATCACGGTCGGGCGGCCGTCGGACAGGCCCGCACTGACCCCGTAACGGCCGCGAACGCGCACGGGATGCGGGCTCAACAGCGGCAGGGCGAGCGCAGTGGCATCGACTTCCCGCAGCAGGATCTCGTCCGGGTCCGCCGTGGAAGGTGGCGCGTTGAAAATGACCCCGGCAAACGTCCGGCCGCGCACGCGGGCGAGGACGTCCGGAATCCGGTCTTCGGCCAGGTAGAGATCGCCGTCGGCGCTGGTGGCGACCGGCACGGCTACGAGGTTAAACCGGTTGGTGCGCTCGCGGATGAAATCCGGCGTGGCCCGCAGGTTCTCGTCATTGCGGATCAGCATGGCTTTGATACTGCCCGGCGGCAGGCGGGCGAGAACCTCGTCGAGCACCTTGGTTTCCGGCGCGCGCCCGAGCGGCACCATCACCACGCGGCGCTGGGCATAATACGGCACGAGCGTGTTCCAGTCCCAGCCGTAGACCAGCACCACGCCGTCCGTAGGGACCGTCTCCCTGATGACCGCTGCGATGCCCGGAGGTGCGGGCAAAACCCGCTGGGCATAACCCGCATAGCTCCGGTTAAACAGCAGGAGCTGGCCGCCCAGGAACACCACCACGGCCAGCAGGCGCGCGATCCGGGGCAGGTGCGGGGCATCCCAGATCCCGGCCAGCAAAAACCCCGCTCCTGCCAGGACGAAAACGGCATTCGCGCAGTAGTAATAGTCATGCGTGAAATACAGGGATGGGAACAGGAGTGGGCCGCTGAGAAAAAATACCGCGCTGCCGGCCGCGACGCGGCGGAAAGATGACGGAACGAGGGCCGCGCAAAACAAGAGCAAGGCGATGGGCGCCTCACCGAGCACCATTTGGGAGATGTTGCCCCAGTGCTGACGCCAGTATTCCACGGAGAAGCGCTGCGACCATGTGCCCACGTTATTTTGGGCCATCGCCTGCGACGTCAGAAAGCCGGAAAATGGGTTCGTCGCCTTGACGCCATTCCCGTGCCGCACCCACCAAAGGGCTGTGGCGATGCCCAGCAGCACGGGCACGACGGCGAAGAGCGTGGCGCGGCGGAAGGCCGCCGGACTCCGGGCGCGGGTGATCCAGCCGGACCGCCAATGGGGCCAGATCAGCAGCGCGGCCGGAGACAGGAAAACGGCGAAGGTGGTGATCTTGGTCAGACCGGCGAGGAGGGCAAAGCCCACCGCCAGTCCCGCGAGCAGCCAGCGGTCATCGCGAACCGCCCGGACCGTCGTGTAGAGAAACCACGTGGAAAAGCAGAGCGCCGTGGTCTCGATCATGAAGGTGCGCCCGTAGAAAAGATAAGTGGGCGAGGCGAGCACCGCGCTGACCACGAGCAGACGGCGCGACGGTGCCAAGCCGAGCAGCCCGGCGAGACCGTAGACGGCGGGCAGGGTCGCCAGGAAGAAAGCCACGCTGACCCCGCGCGCCGTGGGTTCGAGTCCGGTGCCAAGGATGCGGCTCACCGTGGCGACGACCCATTGATAAATGGGAAACTCCAGCGGCGCCGACCAGGGCGGCCCAAAGATGGGGAATTCATAATCCAGTCGATAGCCGTCCACTTTCATCCAATAGGCGGAAACGGCGGTTTGCAGCTGGCGGAACTCGTAGCGGTCGAGGATTGAAGCGTGCCAGGCGCGAGTGAGCAGCCACAGGGCGGTCACCAACATGCCCGCGAAAATCGCAATGAGCCACCCGGACGAGGGAGCGCGGAGTGAAACGGACTTGGCGGGTGAATCGGACATCAGGTTTAATCTATGCAGCGTGGCGGCCGGAGGTGCGTAAGTGGAGCAAGGCCGGATTTATCCGTGGCTGGCGTAACCGGCGGCGGCGCGGCGGATGCCCTCGTCGAGGCTGATGAGCGGCTTCCAGCCGGTGGCGGCGCTCAGGCGGGCATTGTCGAGCCGGCTGTCCTGCACATCCCAGTCGAGCCCGGGCTGGGGGTTGAGCGGGACGCGCCGGCCGGTGTGTTTTTCAACGAGGCTGATCACCTCGCGGACCGAGTGGGACTCGCCGGCGCTGAGATTGTACGTCCCCGTCAGCCTCCGGGCGACGACGAGTTCCAGCGCCGTCAGGAAGTCGGTGTAGTGCAGGAAATCCTTCCGGGCACTGCCGTCGCCCCAGAGCGTGAGCGGCTGGTTCTCGACGGCGCAGCGGAGGGCATGGGGGATGAGGCCCTGCGCGCGGTTTTTCGGCACGGGATAGCCGTAGGGATTCGAGATGCGGAGGATGGTGCAGGCCAGGCCGTGATAGCCGGCGTAGGTGGCGATGAGTTCCTCCGCCATACGCTTGGCGCGGCCGTAGCTGCCGATGGGCAGGCAGGGGTCGGCCTCGAGGTTGGCCCGGCCGGGGGCGTTGCCATAAACAGTTCCGCCCGAGGAAAAGAAGATCAGGTGGAGGCGCTTGGACTTCGGGGACGAGGCGATGGCCTCGAGCAGCTGCTTCAGCAAAGGCAGGTCATTCTGCTCCTCGGTGCCGGGTTGCTGCTGGGAAGTCGCGGGCAGGGTGCTCCAGGCCAGGTGGAGCAGGGCGGTCGCCTCATCCAGCGCGCCCGGTGCGGTCAGCCCGTCCAGGGGGAGAAAACCCGCTCCACCCTCGCGGGAGTAGAGGGTCACCTGGTTCGCCGGCGCGCGGAAATGCTCGGCGACGAGCGAGGCCAGACGGCCCCGTCCACCGGTGACGATCAGTCGAGAGGGGGTCGGTTCAGACATGAATCACGACGGTGTCACCGCGAGATAGAAGCTGGCAAGCGCCTCCGCGCTGCGCCGCCAGCTAAAATTTTTCTCCGCAAAGGCCAGGGCTCCGTGGGCCAGCCTGGCGGCGAGGGCCGGGTCGGCGCGCAGCGCCCGCACGGCCGCGGCGATGCCGGCGGCGTCGGCCCGGTCGAGCACATAGGCGTCGGTGCCGTGGCGGACGACCGTGCCGAGATTCGTGCGCGGCAGCACGACCGGCCGGCCGAGGGCGAAGAATTCCGGCAGCTTCGAGGGGAAGCGATAGTCGTTGAACGCATCCGGTTCGCCCGGCTGCACCAAGATGTCGGCCAGCGCCATCAACGCGGGCAGGTGGTGGTGGTGCGGAATCTGGCCGAGGTTCAGCACATGCGGCGCGGCCGCGGCGGCGAGGTCGGCGGGTAGCTCCACGCGATCCAGCCCGGTGCGGATGAGCGTTACGGGCTGGCCGGAGCGGTTGAGTTCGACGACGGCGGCGTAGAGTTCGCGCACCTCGGCGGCGTTGGCGGCATGGACGTTGCCATGATAGAAGAGCACGGTTTCGCCGGGCGTGCGCTCGAGCACGCGGCGGAATTTTTCCGGGAGCGGCCGCGGATAAAAATGCCGGGCATCGGCGGCGGGCCAGAGGGTGAGCACGGGTTTTCCGGCGGGCACGAACTCGCGCAGGCGCTCGGTGATGACCGTCACGCCGTCCGCGGCGGCGAGGAAGGCCCGGCTGCGGTGGGGGTGGGAGAGGTCGGGTGGCACCAGCCGGTCAAGTTCGGCGTCGCTCAACCGGTCGAGCTCGGCGGGATCGCGCGCCAGTGTCAGGGCCAGGAGCTGCCGCTCGTTGTCCTCGAGGTGGACCAGCACCCGGGCGCGATGGCGCAGGCGCAGCTTTTCGGTGAGGACGCGCACATTTTCCCGCGTGGTCCAGGCATGGATGACATCGGGTCCGCGGCCATCGGCGAATCCCTCGCCGCGCTCCGCTTCCGCAAAGGTCAGGCCGCGGAAAGCCGGACGGTCGTGCTGGGCCAGGGTGGCGGGATCATGCGGCACGGCGACCGCACAGGTATGGCCGGCGGCCGAGAGCTCGTTGGCCAGGGCGGCGACATGCAGCGCGCTGTTGGCGGCGAAGCTGCCGTGGAGGATGAACAGCACGTTCAGTGGACGCGCGGCGCGGGTGGGCGCCGCCGGGGCGGGCGGGCGGGCGGCGCTTGCGGCGTCCAAACTGATGCGTGGGGCCGTCAGATCCAGGCCGGCCGCGTGATTTTCATCGGTCGCCACGCTGAACACGACGTTGGTGGCGGCGATTGCGACGCGGCCGCTGGCCAGGCGCGCCCGAACGCGCACGGGGCCGTGGCCGGCCACGAGAAAATCCTGGCTGCGAAATCCCGCGCGACCGGCATGCGGGACGTCGGGAAACTGTCCCGGGACGTCGTTGCGCAACAGCCCTGGGTCGCAGGCCAGCTCACGGTGACCGTAGTGCAGGGTGAGCTCCGCGACGGGCTCGTCCACGTCGAGCGCCCAGCCGCCGACCTTCACGCGATCGCGCAAGGTGCCCTGGGAAACCGGTTCATCCAGCACCGCCACAAAGGGTGCGCGTTCGATGGCGAGGGTGAGTTGCTTGAACAGCTGCCAGGTGCCGTCAGGGCGCTGGGCCTCGAAGGAGGCGAGATGGACCCCGGGGGGCAGGCGGCCCGCGAGGGTGAAGCCGCAATGGGCCGCGGCGGGATGGCGCGGGAAAAGCTGCGGCACATCCGCGCGGGACTGGCGGCCGGTGAGCGGGAGGATTCCCGCCGGGGTGACCAGGCGGACGGGAGGCGGTGCGGGCAGGTCATCGGCCAGACACCAGCCCTTGATCACCACTTCGCGTGCAGCCAGGCGCAGCGGCCGGGGCGTCTCGATCTCAAAATGCAGGACGAGCGCGGCGGCCGGGCTCATGACGGGTTGCCGCCGAGGGCGCGCAGCCAGGCCGTCCAACGCCAGCTGCGGGACGCCTTTAACTTGCGCAGCTCGGTCTCAAGCTCCGCGACGCGGAGTTGGTGGGCGGCCGCGCCGGCGGTGGTTTCCTCCAGCCGGGCCCGGGCAGCCTCGAGCAGCGCGGATGTCGCCGTCTGGAGCTGGCGAAGGTGGTCGAATTGCACCTGAAGATCGGCGCGGACTTTTTCGGCCTGGGCGGCCTCGTCCAACTTCTGGTCGGTGAGAGTCTGGGCCGTGTGGAGGAGCCGTTCGATTTCAGCAAGCCGGCCCGCGGCGGCGTCGCGCGCGTCCTCCAATTCCATGATGCGCACCTGCGCGAGGATCAGCTGCTGGCGGACACGCTGGGGAATCTCGGCCGGATCCGGCTGGTCGGGCTTCATGACTCGCGCAACATCATGGCGGTGGCGCGGGATGTGAAGTCTATTGTCGCCTGCCCCGGAGGCCGGTTACCGCGCGCGCCGGCCGAGTTTCCAGAGGAATTCAATCCGGGCGCTGCGCCGCAGGTAGTGGAGCAGGACGGGGCTGGTTTCCAATTCCTGGATGGGGAAAGTCCGCCCCTGGGTGCGCTCGCGCAGCAGGGTGATTTCCTGCTGGCCGGTGTTGTGCATGGCGGCGCTGGTCTTTTGCGCGGGATGCACCCGGAAACAGGCGAGAAAGTAAGGCACCCGGACGATGCGCGCCCCGGCGGCCGTGAAGCGCAGGAGCAGGTCCCAATCCATCGCAAATTTGAAGGAGGTGTCCAAGCCACCCACCTTGGCCCACACCCGCCGGCGCCAGAACAGGGTTTCCTGCGGGATGAAATCATTCAATCGGAGCACCTCGGCATCGTGGGGGGGCAGGAACCAGCGGGCGATCTCCCGGGAAGCTTCATCCACGACGATGCGGTGGCCGTAGAGCACATCCACCTCCGTGTGACGCGCAAAATAGTCTGCGACGAAGGCGAGGGCCCCGGGCTGGTAATAGTCGTCGGAATTGATCCAAGCCATGACGTCGTCCGGCCCGCCGGAGGTCTTGGCCAAACCGCGGACGATGGCATCGGCCTGCCCGCCATCGCGGGCGCTTTCCCAAGCATGCAGGCGGCCGGCGTGCGGCGCGATGAGACTGACGCTGCCGTCAGTTGAGCCGCCATCCTGGACGACGTACTGGCAATCGACTCCCGGTTGCTCCAGCACGCTGGACAGGGTTTCGGCCAGAAAGCGCGCGTGCTGGTAGGATGGCGTGACGATGGAAAGCTTGGGCCGGTTTGGCGCCGGGGCGGAGGCGGGAAATTTCTCCGGGCGCACCGGGCGCGGCGGATAGGCCATGTGCGCCGGCATCTGGAAAAACATCAACTCGGTCCACGCGCCCCCGCCCAGCCAGAGCGGGATGAGCTGGCGTTCGATCTCGACCGGGCCGGAGAAAAACGGCTGCCAGGTGCCGTCGGAGAGCGCGGCTTCCAGCGTGACGGTGACGCGGCCGGAGGGGAGGGTGCCGCGGATTTCGAAGCCGGTGAGATCGTTGGGCGCGTCGGGCAGCGCGGCTTTGACGTCGGGCCGGGGCAGCCCGATGACCGCGGCGAGGGTGACGTTTTTGGCACGCAGCCGGATGCCGGCGAGGGGCTGGCCGTCCGAGGCATAGCACCAGCCGCGGATGATCACGCAGCGCGGCAACCGTTTCCAATCAGCGGGCTGGTCGAGGTAGGATTTGAGAAGCGGAACGGGTTGATCCACAGGCGGCGCGTTACCCACCAGCCAAACGCCGCGCTTCCCCGATGGAAAGGCTATAACCCCGGCCGGACGTCAGAGCTTGTAGCCGGCGTCGGTTGAGTCCTTGACGAAGGTCTTCACGGTGTCGAGGGACAGGGCTTCGAGGCTCATGCCAAGCATCTTGACGGCCTTGGCGATGATGTCGTGGGGGACCGTGATGATTTTGCAGCCGGCCTCCTCGGCCTGGAAAATATTGAGGACCTCGCGCGTGCTGGCCCAGAGCAGCTCGGCCTTGGGCTGCTCCTCGAGCAGCGGGGTGCAGGCGCGGATGAGCGGCATCGGGTCCACGCCGGAGTCGGCGATGCGGCCGGCGAACACGGAGACGACGGAGGGTACGGCGGGGTTGAGCGCGGCGGCGACGCCGGCGACCTGCTTGAGGGAGAAGAGGGCGGTGACGTTGAGCTTCACGCCTTCCTGGCCGAGGTCCTTGATCAACGGGAGCGAGGACTCGCCGCGGGAGTTGGTGATCGGGATCTTCACGTAGACGTTGGCGCCCCACGACTTGATCTTCGCGGCCTGGCGGCGCATCTCGGAAAACTCGTCGGAGAATACCTCGAGCGAGATCGGCTTGGCGGTGACGGTCTGGAGAATGTCCTTGGCGAACGCCTCGTAGTCCTTGATGCCGGCCTTCTTCATGAGGCTCGGGTTCGTCGTCAGGCCCTTGATGTAGGGCTTGGCGTAGAGGTCGAGAATGCCGGCCTTGTCGGCACCGTCGGCGAAAATCTGGATCTTGAGATCGTTGAGGGATTTCATGGCGAATTTAGGATGGAGAATTGAGCTTCCGGCCTTCCGGGTGGGCAAGAACAATGCGGGCGGCGTCGGCGAAGCTGGTCACCGTGAAGTCCGGGGTGGCGCGTAGCGACTCGGCATAGTGAAAATCAATGAACACCGTTTGCACGCCGGCGTTCGCCCCGCAGTCAATGTCGCGCCAGCGGTCACCGATCATCCACGAGCGGGTGAGATCGAGATTAAACTCCGCGGCGGCCTCGCGCAGCATGCCGGGTTCGGGTTTGCGGCGCGGGTCCGGCGGGCTGCCGGGCAGGCCGGGGGAATAGCAGACGTCCACTTTGGCCAGCTCGGGAATCAGGCGTCGCAGCTCGGCGTGCATCGCCTCGACGACAGCCTGCGACTGCGTGCCGCGGCCCACGTCGGGCTGGTTCGTGGCGACAATCAGGACGTAGCCGGCGGCATGCAGGGCGCGGCAAGCTTCCGGGACCCCCGGGAACAGGCGGAATTCGGCGACGGACTGGGGGGCATAGGCCAGGCCCTCGCGGATGACCTGGACGTTGAGCGTGCCATCGCGGTCCATGAAGACGGCGGGGCGCGGCGCCGGGGGCCGGGAGTGAGGGAGTGAGGGAGTGGGAGGCAAAAGTGAGACTGAATGGACCCCGAAAAGCGGAAAGCGTAACCTAGAAACTAATGGTCAGACAAATTTCAACTTGCGGGCAGCGAACATCACCATGCGCAGAAGCAGCCAGCCGTGGCTCCAGCGCTGGATGTTGGTGGTGCCGTAGGTGCGCTCGCGGTAGCGGATCGGCACGTCGGCGATCTTGAGGTTCAGCTTCGCGGCGCCGAAGAGCAGGTCGAAGTCGCCGAACGGGTCGAAGTCACCGAAGTACGCGCGGTTCGCGGCGATGCGTTCGTAGTGCGTGCGGGACAGGACTTTGGTGCCGCAGAGCGTGTCCTTCACGGGCTGGCCGAGGAGCCAGGTGAAGATGAGGCCGAAGGTCTTGTTCGCGCAGAGATTGAGGAACTGCATCGCCTCCTCGTCCATCGGGTAGACGAGCCGCACGCCGTTCGCGAACTCCGCGCGCCCGCTGGCGATGACGTCGTAGAACTTCGGCAGTTCCTCGGGTGGCATCGTGAGATCGGCGTCGAGGATCATGAGGATGTCGCCCGTGGCGGCGGCGAAGCCGAGGCGGACGGCGTCGCCCTTGCCGCGGCCAGTCTGCTGCATGAGCTTGATTTTTCGTTCCGGGTGGTCGCGCGCGACCTGCTGGATCTTGCTCCAGGTGTCGTCGCGGGAATGGCCCTCGACAAAAATGATCTCGGTGCCGGCGCCGAGTTCGGCGGTGCGCTGGATGGCCGCCTCGATGTTGCCGGCCTCGTTGCGGGCGGGAATGATGACGGAAACGGTGCGGGGCTGCGTGGCGGGGCGGACGGGCCGGGCGACGATGAAGATCGTGAGGCAGAACCATTGGAGGAGCGGCGCCACCCAGCGGTTGAGCAACGAAGCGAGCAAGGGAACGGGAACCGGCAGCAGCAAGCGGCTCTGGCAGCAGACCGGATCCCAGCCCGCGAGCTGCAGGAGATTGAGGACGTCGGAAGAGGCGAGCCAGCTGTTCTCGGGCTGCGGGGCCTTCAAGCCGAGCCAGCGAGCGAGCGTGAGCAGGGGCCGCCAGAGGGAGTTTTGGAAATTGATGACGAGTCGCGTGCCAGGGTGGGCCGAGCGCTGCAGGCGTTCCAGCAGTAGTTGCACATCGGCCGCCAGGTTGAGCGTGTCGGAGATGATGATGACATCGAACGGTTGATCCAACTCGAGGAGCTCGCCGGCTTGGACGTGGAACGTGGCGCCCGGCACGCGACGCCGGGCGGCTTCGATCTGGCGGGGAGAAAGGTCGAGGCCGGTCTTCCGCGCGGCGTTCAGCCGGGAAAGCAATTCACCGGAACCGCAGCCGATTTCGAGGACACTGGCGTCGGCCGGTACGATCAGGTTGTAGTAATGCGCGAGCAGGGCGCGGTAACCCCGGGCGCCCCAGCGAAGTTCCGTCGGAGCCGAATCGTAGAAATCCCGCACCCCGTCGAGATAGCGGGCGGTGGAGGCGGGCAGGGAGCTAGTCATGATTCGCGGAATGAGCGACGCGGGGGAGGAACGGGGCACCGGAATAGCTCACGACTTCACCTGGGCCACGGTTTCCCACTTGGTCTGGTTTACCTTGAGGTCGGGGTGGGAGACAAAAAGGTGCCAGATGACGGCTTGGAAGGCCTCGCTGTGCGGGGTGATGTTGTTGGGGTTCACCGTGGGCACGATGACGCAGGCGTCGGCGACCTTGGCGGTGTAGCCGCCGTCCTTGCCGACGATCCCGATGATTCGGGCCCCGACCTGTTTGGCGAGTTGCATGGCGGCGACGAGATTGGGCGACACGTTTTTCTCCAGGTTGCCGCCACCGACGGAAAGGATCAAC
>QQNC01000080.1 GCA_003402695.1 Verrucomicrobiota bacterium
CGTCGAATACGACGGAATAAAGGATTCCGTGAAAGGAACGATCACAAGAAACCCCGTGACGATCAGCCACACCCAGTTGCGCCGAAGCCAGGTCAGCGCGGACGGCTCCCGCCGATCCACGATGTTTTGCTGGATCATCCAGATGTGCAGGGGCAGCGCGCCACCCACGGAGCAGGACCACTTCAGCCAAAACAGGCCTTCATTCGAGGTGAGCGCCAGATTCAGGATAATCAACCAGACGGCGACGTGCAAGGAACCCGTAAAAAAGGCACGGTTCAGCACCCGCTGCGGGTTGGCCCAGAAGGCGGCAAAGCCGACAGCGGCGACCGCGATCGCCGCCACCACCGTGGGATTGAAGACTACTGATTGAGCACCAAACATGCGTTTGCGCCCGACAGGCCATGCGCGTTGATCAGGGTGTTGCGGTGCGCGATATAGCGCGTCTTGCCGCTCAGGTTCAACGGACAGCTGGGATCCGGGTGCTCCCAATTGACGGTCGGGGGAATGGCGGAACGGGACAGGCCCAGCGCCGCGCAGCCCACCTGGATGGCGCCCGCGGCCCCGAGGGGATTGCCGATGGCACCCTTGAGCGAGACGGCGGGAATGGCGGCCAGTTCCGACCCGAAATAGTCCTGCAGCACCCGCGCCTCGGCCGCGTCCAAGGTCTTGTGTCCCGGGCCCCAGGCGCTGATGCACTCGATGTCACGCGGCCGGAGGCCCGTGTTGCCCAGCGCCAACCGCATGGCCTCCGTCAGGCCGGCGCAGGGCGAAGCCGCCGGGTCGGAAGCGTAGCTGTAGCCGCCAACAAAAGCATAACCCGGCCGGGGGCTGTTCTCGGACTCGAGCACCATGATGCAGGCGCCCTCCCCGATGACCCCGGTCGTGCGCCACTGGTCGAAGGGCCGGCACTGCCGTTCGGGATGATCGGGATTGCCCGGGGCCAGCCCGGCCAGCTTGAGTTCCAGCATCGGGTGAAAATAAAGCGGGGCCTCCGCGCCGCCGCAGACCGCAACCTCCGCCTCACCGTTTGCGATCATTTCGGCCGACCGGCCGATCGCGTCCAGACCGGAACAACAGGCGCTCTGCAGCGACATCGCGCGCGTCGTCCCGCCGATGGCCTCGCCCACTGCGGCGCCGATGGCGCTGACGAGCGCTGTGGTCACGGAGGTCGGCAGGGCGTTGATCGGCCCCTTTTTCACGATGATATCCACGCCTTTGTTGATCACGCCGAAATCCATCAGGGTCGCCCCGATCATGACGATCGCACCGTGACCCCGCAATTGCTGCAGCGTGATGCCGGCGTCCTGCGCCGCCAGGGTGGCCGCCGCGAGGGCAAACTGCGTGTGGCGGGGCATGCGTTTCCCCGTGACATTCGGCAGGTAATCCTCGAGCCGGAAATCCCGCACGTCAGCCGAGACAAAGGCCCCCGCCTCCTCCGGAAACTTGGTCGACAGCCGCACGCGGCTCACGGGCTCCAGAATCCCCTTCCAAAACGCCTCCTTGCCAATACCCGCCGGCGTCACGAACCCGAGACCGGTGATTTTAACGCGTCGGCGTTTCATGGCGCGCTCAGGACGCCGCCGGGAACACCATTCGCACCACGGAACCTTTGCCGGCGGCCGATTCCAGAACCATGGTCGCACCATGTGTGCCCAGTAGGTGGCGGCAGATGCTCAGGCCGAGGCCCGTGCCGTTTTCCTTGCTGGTAAATCCACCCTTCAGCGCCCTGCGCATCCGCTCGGGATCCATGCCGGTTCCGTTATCCGTCACCGTCATCTCGATGCGGTCGCCCGCTCGCACCACCACGACCGTCAGCTGCGTGGACCCGGCCTCCAGCGCGTTCTTGAAGACGTTCTGGAACACCCGCATCAGCTCGAATTTCGAGCCGCGGATCATGGCCGACTCCAAGCCCGTAAAACCGATCGCCACCGAGCCAAAAAAGACCACCGACTGCACCTCCTGCGCGATCCGCACCAGGTCGAGTAGCGCAAACTCCGCCGCTTGCTTCGACGCCAGGCGCCAGTTCTCCGAGAGGTGGTGGCAATACTCCGCCGCTTTCTCGACCAGATTGGCATACTCGAGCAGCCGGCGACCGCGCTCCGGATCCAGCTGTGCGACCGACCGGGCCTCCTCGACCAGCAGCGTTGCGTAGCCGATGACCACAGTCAGGGGATTGTTCAGGTCGTGCACCAACTCGACCGAGGCTCGCGCCTGCCAGATCTGGGGTTCCTTCTGGTCAATCTCGCGCTTGAGCGCGGCGTTCATCTCCACCACGTCGCGGTTGATCTTGGCCTGGTGCCGGCGCACCCCCGTGGCCGCCGCCTGCTTGCGCGCGGCGTCCAGCAGCTCGGCAATATCCGGCGGTTTGCGGAGGTATTGGTTGGCCCCGCCCACCATCGCCTGCTGGGCCGTGTTCAGGGTGCCGTAACCCGTCAACATAATCACCGAAACATTGGGGTCGATCTTGCGCAGCTCTTCCAGTGCGCGGATGCCATCCATTTCGGGCATCCGGATGTCCATCACCACGAGCGCATAGGGCTTTAATTTAATCCGGTTCAGCGCCTCCATCGCCCGGTCGGCGGTTTCGACCGTAAATTCCGACGACAAGGTAAAGGCAATCGATTCACGCGGACCGTACTCATCGTCGACGACCAGCACCAACGGTTTTTCGCCGGCGGCCAACTTGGTCGGGGAGGGTTGAGTCTGCATGATTTCGGTCAGCGGCGTGGGTTCGGCCGGTTTCCGGGTAAATAACTCACTGAGAGCATGACGCGTGTTTGCAGAGTAGCCCAACTTCTGTCAAGAAACGCATCCGGGGTTGATTTGCCCCCGCCACCCCCAAACCATCCCATCGTGACGACCTTTTTCATCGCGCTCCTCGCCGCCGTTTTCGCCGCGGTTTTCACGGTCCTTTTTTTGCGCGAACGCCAGGCCGGCCAGATCGAGCGATTGCGCAGCCGCGAGGAGGAGAATCTCCGCCTCACCGCCGAGGTCGCGACCTTGCGCGCCGAGTCCGCCCGGCTTTCCACCCTCAATACCCAGCTCCAAACCCAGCTCACTGCCGAGCGCGATGCGCAGGTCCGGCTGACCAACGAATTCAAGGCCCTTTCCGCCGACGCCCTCAGCCGGAACAACACCTCGTTTCTGGAGCTGGCCAAGGAGTCCTTTTCCAAGCTCCAGCAGGCCTCCGTGGGCGACCTCGATAAACGCCAACAGGCCATCGACGCCTTGGTCAAGCCGCTCAAGGAATCCCTCCAGCAGGTGGACACCAAGATCGCCGCCATTGAAAACGCCCGCAAGGAGGCCTACGGCACCCTCACCGAACAGCTCCGCTCCCTCAACACCGCCCAGCTCCAGCTCCAGAGCGAGGCCAGCAAGCTCTCCACCGCCCTCCGTTCCACCACCACCGCCGGCACCTGGGGTGAACTCCAGCTCCGCCGCGTCGTCGAGATGGCCGGCATGGAAAACTACTGCGATTTCTCCGAACAGCAGACCGCCGGCGCCCTCCGCGCCGACCTCGTCGTCCGCCTGCCGGGCGGCCAGCAGATCGTCATCGATGCCAAGGCCCCCCTCGACGCCTACCGCGAGGCCGCCAACGCCCCCGACGAGCCCACCCGCGCCGCCAAACTGGCCGAACACGCCGCCAAGGTGCGCGGCCACATCGATGCCCTCGGCGCCAAAAACTACTGGGAGCAATTCCAGCCGTCCCCGGAATATGTCGTGCTGTTCCTCCCCGGCGACCAGTTCCTCTCCGGCGCGCTCCAGTCCGACCCCACCCTCATCGACCGCGCGATCTCCCGCCGCATCCTGCTGACGACGCCCGCCTCCCTCATCGCCCTGCTCAAGGCCGCCGCGTACGGCTGGCGCCAGGAGGCCGTCTCGAAAAACGCCGAGACCATCGCGACCCTCGGCCGCGAGCTGTACGACCGCGTCGCCACCTTCGCCGAACACATCGAGAATGTCGGCACCGGTCTCAAGTCCGCCCTCGGCCATTACAACAAAGCCGTCGGCTCCTACGAGGGCGCCCTCCTCCCCGGCGCCCGCAAGCTCGCCGAACTCGGCGCCAAGGGCGCCAAGGACCTGCCTGCCCCCGGCCCCATCGAGATCGCCCCGCGCGAGATCACCAAGCGCTCCTGAGCCATGGACGATTTCTCCGCACTGACCGGCCATTGGCAGATCGTGTCCGCCGAACTGGCCGGGGAAAAAATGCCGGAGCTCATCACCCACCAGATCGAACTCGAACTCGGTCCCGGCACGTACACGGTCCGCTTCAAAGGCGAGATCGCGGACCAGGGAACTTATACTTTCGGCGACCCTTCCGGCGTGCAGTCGCTCCTGCTCCAGGGCGTTACCGGCACCAACGCGGGCCGTACGATCCCCGCGGTCTATCGCTTTCAGGGTTCCCAATTGCAGGTGTGTTACGGACTCGATGGCCAGCTGCCCGCAACCTTCGCGTCAAAATCCGGCAGCGCCCAGTTCCTCGCCACCTACCGTCGGCGACCATAAAGGTGGGCGGCGACGTCCCTGTCGCCGCATTCGCCTTCTTCCTTCTGCCTTCCCCTCTCCCTCTCTCCCTCTTTCCCTTTCTCCCTCTTTCCCGTGCACGTCACCCAGCTGTTCCTCTACCCCGTCAAATCCCTGCGCGGCTTCGCGGTGACTTCCGCGGACGTTGACGCCCTGGGCTTCGTCGGCGACCGGCGCTTCCTCGTGGTGGACGCGAACCACCAGTTCCTCACCCAACGCACGCACCCGCGCATGGCGCTGATCGACACCGCCCTCACCGCGCGGGATCTCATTCTCCGCGCACCGCACGGCGGCTCCTGTTCCGTGCCGCTGCGCGCGACCGCGCCAGCCGAGTTGCTGACCGTCCGCATCTGGAAAAGCGAGGGACTGCTCGCCGAGGACTGCGGCGTCGAGGTGGCGGTGTGGCTGTCCGATTTTCTCCGCCACCCCTGCAAGCTCGTCCGCATCGGCGAAAAATTCTCGCGCCCCGTCCTGAAAGCCTCGGCCCGGCCCGGCGACCTGTTCAATTTCTCCGACGGCTGTCCCTTCATGATCCTGTCCGAGGCCTCGCTCGCCGACCGCAACGCCCGCCTCGACGAACCCCTGCCCGTGGACCGCTTCCGGCCGAGCTTCGTGATCAACGGTTCCGCTGCGTTTGCCGAGGACACGTGGACGCGCTTCCAGATCGGCCACGTGACGTTCCGGGCCGCCGGCCCCTGCTCGCGCTGCGCCATCACGACCACCAACCAGCTCACGGCCGAGCGCGGCAAGGAACCGCTCCGCACGCTTGCGCTCTACCGGCGCGACGCGAAGGACCCCACCGACGTCAACTTCGGCCAGAACGTAATCCACGAGTCCAAGTCCGGCACCGTCCGCGTCGGCGACGCCGTGGAATTATTATAGGGCGGGATCGCTGATCCCGCCGTTCTTCACTTCGCTTTCCGCATCGTTGCAGGGCGGGGTCACCGAACCCCACCATCCGATTTGGGTGGCGCGCTGTACCGAACCGCAGAGCGCAATCGGCGGGATCAGTGATCCCGCCCTACCTCGATTCTCACCAATCCCCGCTCACCCGCCCGCGCCGCGACTTGTGCTTCGCCCGGTGCTTCTTGGCCTCGATCATCTTGATCTTCTGCCCGTAACTTTTCTGCCGCGTCCGGCGCCGTTGCGCCTCCCGGGTCTGCTCCGCCGCCTGCGCCGCATTCCGCACCCGCGCCTCGAGTTTTGCCGTCAGTTCCGCCCAAGCCAGCCCGCGATTCGCTGCTTGGGAGCGCTCCGCCTGGATGCGCACCTCGGTGCCGGTCGGCCGGTGACGCAGCCAGACCGTCGAGGAGGTTTTGTTGATTTTCTGGCCGCCCGGGCCCGATCCGCGCACAAACCGTTCATCCACGTCCTCTTCGCGCACACTCAAGGCGACGAGCCGGCGGTGGATTTGGGGTGGTAAAGGCATGGCGGCGGCTTTTTCCTGATGGAAACTTATCTCCGGCTTCGGAGTCATACCACCCCCGGCCCTCCCTTCAACTTTTTCCCCATGATTAACGGTCCCGCCTGGTCAGAGAAACTTCGCAATGAAATCGGCAAGGCCGTCATCGGCCAGGACGCCGTCATCGAGCGCCTCCTCGTCGCGCTCCTCGCCAACGGCCACGTCCTCCTCGAGGGCATGCCCGGCCTCGCCAAGACGCTCCTCGTCAAGTCCCTCGGCACCGCGCTCGGCGTCCAGTTCGAGCGCATCCAGTTCACGCCCGACCTGCTCCCCAGCGACGTCGTCGGCACGATGATCTTCCAGCCCAAGACCGGCGAGTTCTCGCCGCACCGCGGCCCGATCTTCGCCAACCTCGTCCTCGCCGACGAAATCAACCGCGCCCCCGCCAAGGTCCAGAGCGCCCTGCTCGAGGCCATGCAGGAGCGCCAGGTCACCATCGGTGGCCACACCCACCCGCTGCCCAAGCCGTTCTTCGTGATGGCCACCCAGAATCCCATCGAGCAGGAGGGCACCTATCCGCTCCCCGAGGCGCAGACCGACCGCTTCCTTTTCAAACTCATCGTGGACTACCCGAGCGCCGCGGAGGAATCCTCCATGATGCAGCGCTGGGGCCAAGTCACCCAGCAGCCCTCGCTCGTCGCCGCCTCCAGCGGCGAGGAACTGCTCGCCCTCCGCACCGCGGTGGACCGGCTCCATGTCTCCCCCGCCGTCCAAGGCTACATCCTCGCCCTCGTCCGCGGGACGCGCGCCCTCGCGGAACCCGCCCCGGGCGCCAAGCGCTACCTCAACTTCGGCGCCTCCCCGCGCGCCTCCCTCGCCCTCTACCAGGCCGGCCGCGCCCTCGCCTGGCTCCGCGGTCAGGACTACGTTTCCCCCGCGCTCATCCAGGAACTCGCCCCCGACATCATGCGCCACCGCATCGGCCTGACCTACGAGGCCGAGGCTGAGGAAATCTCCCCCGACAAGATCATCGCCCAGGTCGTCACCTCGACCCCAGTGCCCGCGCAGTGAGTCCGTTCGCCCGCGAATCACCCGAATCGCCGCGAATCATGATCTGCCATTCGCGTTGATTCGCGTAATTCGCGGGCCACTCCGATGCCAATCGAAAATCAAACTTCGAAAATCGAAAACCCCCTCGCGCTCCTGCGCCAGCTGGAGTGGCGCGTACGCCATGCCGTCGAGGATGTGCTGAGCGGCGAGTACCGCTCCACCTTCCGCGGTCGCGGCATGGAGTTCGACCAGGTGGTGAAATACGAGTTCGGCGACGACGTGCGCGACATCGACTGGAACGTCACCGCGCGCCTGGGCGAGGCCTACCGCAAGAAATTCGTCGAGGAGCGCGAGGTCACCCTGCTGCTCGTGTTTGAGGATTCCCCGTCCCTCCATTTCGGTTCCGGCGCGCAGTCCAAACGCGAGGCCCTGCTCGAGCTCGCCGGCCTCGTCATGCTCCTCGGCGCGGTCAACCGCGACCGCGTCGGCTTCGTCCACGCGTCACCCGGCGGCAACCTCATCCGCCAACCGGTCCGCGGCCGCGGCGCCATCCTCCACGCCGCCGCCACCCTGCTCTCCCGCCCCGCCCCCGCGCCCACCGACGGCCCCGCGGAAATCCCCTGGCGGTTCCTCGCCCGCGCAGCGCCGAAGCACAGTATCTTCCTCTGGCTCGGGGATTTTCCTCCCCGCATCGAGCCCGAGGGCTGGGGCGTCCTCCAAAACCGGTACCAGACCATGGGCTTCCGCGTGGACGATCCGTGGGAACGCGCCCTGCCGGCGCAGGAATCCTTCGCCGCCTACGATCCCACCGCCGGCCGGCTCGTCACCCTCGAGGGCAGCGCCGCCGAACGCGCCGCGCACGCCACGTGGGGCGTCCAGCGCGAGGCCGCCTGGTCCGCCCTGTTCCCCAACCGGCTCAGCCGCCTCGTCGTCGGCACCGACGAGAACCGCCTCGATGCCCTCGTGAAATTCTTCCACGCCCGCATGCGCGCCGGCGTCCGGAGCTGAGCGCAAGGGGCAAGGACCAAGTAACAAGCACCTGATGACTCCGCTCTCTGTATCATCCTCTTGCTCCCTGGCACTTGCTCCCTGGCACTTGCCGATCGGCACGTGGACCGTGCCGATCGGCCACGGCTACGTGCTGCAGAATCCCGAATGGCTGCTCGCCGTGTTCGCCATCGGCCTCGTCTTCCTGCTCCGCCAGCGCCGCCGTGTGCCCGTGCTCCTCGTGCCGTTCGCCGCCGCCTGGCACCGCCCGTCGCTCGCGTCGTTCTCGCGCTGGCCCGTCGGCCTCGCAGTCGTGGGCCTCGTGTTGCTGACCGTCGCCCTCGCCCGTCCGCAGCACGTCGAGGACAAGCGCGAGGTCCGCTCCCAGGGCTACGACATCATGCTGGCGATCGACCTCTCCGGCTCGATGCTCGCCGAGGACTACGAGAAGGACGGCGACCGCATCAACCGCCTCCAAGCCATCAAGCCCGTCATCCAGGCTTTCATCAACGACCGCCACAGCGACCGCATCGGCATCGTCGTTTTCTCCGGCCGCGCCTACACCCTTGCGCCGCTCACCTTCGACCACGACTGGCTCGGCAAGCAGACCGAGCGCCTGAAGATCGGCCTGATCGAGGACGGCACCGCCATCGGTGACGGCCTCGGCGTCGCCCTCACCCGCCTCGAGCAGGCCAAGCGCGAAAGCGGCGGCAAACGCTCCGGCGCCTTCGTCGTGCTCCTCACCGACGGCGTCAACAACCGCGGCGCCCTCACCCCCGAGCAGGCGACCGAGATCGCCCGGACCCGCGGCGTGCCCGTCTACACCATCGGCGCCGGCAAGGACGGCATCGTCCCGTACCCCGTGTTTGACGACAAGGGCCACAAGATTGGCTACCGCCGCATGATGGCCGACCTCGACGAGGAAGCCCTGCGCCGGATTTCCGCGCCCACCGGCGGACATTTTTTCCGTGCCGCCGACACCGACACGATCCAGTCCGCCTTCAAGGCGATCGACAAGGCGCAGAAGATCGAATTCCAGGCCAAGAGCTACCTGATCACGACGGAGCTCTTTTACTGGACCGCGGCCCCCGGCCTGTTCGCCCTCCTGCTCGCCGCGCTGTTTGCCCGTCCGCTCTGGCAAAGGGAGGCCGTCGCATGACTTTCGCCTGGCCCCAACTTTTCTGGCTGCTGCTGATCCCCGCCGCCCTCCTCAGCGCGGAGTTCGCCCGCCGGCGGCGCGCGGCCGGCGGGGTTCATCCCAAGATCCGGCAGGCCGAGGCCGGTGTCCACAACCTGACCTTCGTGACCACGCCCGCCCGGCGGAATCGCGCGCGGATTTGGCTCGGCGTGGGCCTGGCCCTCTGTGTGGTCGCCCTCACCCGTCCGCAGTGGGGCCGCATCGAGGAGCCCGTCTTCGACCAGGCCCGCGAAATCCTCATCGCGATCGACCTCTCGAAATCAATGCTCTCGCAGGACGTGCGGCCCTCCCGCCTCGAGCGCGCCAAGCTCCTCACCCAATCCCTCCTCGAAAAACTCACCGGCGAACGCGTCGGCCTCGTGTCGTTCGCCGGCACCGCCTTCCTCCAAAGTCCGCTCAGCTCGGATTACGAAATCCTCCGCGAGTTCCTGCCCGCGATGGGCCCGGACTTCCTCCCCGTGGGCGGCACCAACTACCGCGCCCTCATCGAGACCTCCCTCGCGGCGTTCGGCACCGGCACCGCCGACCGCTTCCTCATCGTGCTCAGCGATGGCGAGGCGACCGACGACGACTGGCAGTCCGCCGCCGCAGAACTAAAGAAAAAGGGCATTCGCATCATCAGCCTCGGCATCGGCACGTCCGCCGGCGCCATGATCCCCGACGGCGCCGGCGCCTTCGTGAAGGACGAGCGCGGCGCTGTCGTCCTCTCAAAACTCAACAGCAGCACGCTGCAGGAACTCGCCTCCGTCACCGGCGGCACCTACCGCGACGCGAGCACCTGGCTCGATCTCGCCAACGTCCTCAAGGCCACCGTCGAGGCCGGACAGAAGGGCAAGTTTCTCGAGAAAAACACCGTGCGGCTCGTCGAACGCTTCCAGTGGCCCCTCGCCTTCGGGCTCTGGTGCCTGCTCGTCAGTTTCTGCTACGAATTCCCTGTCCGCCCGCGCCCGCGCAACCTCAAGCTCGCGTCCGCCGCCAGCCGCACCCCGGCGCCAGCCCGCCCCGGCGTCGCCGCGCTGTTCCTCGGCGGCCTGCTCCTGGCGGGTCTCGGCCTGCCCGCCACCGCCCGGGCCGTCACCGACCCCGCCGCGCCGCTCGCCAAGATTGTCGGCCGCCTCTCCGCCAGGGACGACCGCAGCGCCCGCGACTGGGCCGAATTCGCCCACGAAACCGTCAGCTGGGGCCAGCGCATCCAGGATGACCAGAAACAGGTGCCCGAGGGTCCCGTGCGCGACGCCCTCACCGCCGTCGGACTCGGCGCCAAACTCGATCCCAAATCCGCCGACTGGCCCAAGCTGCAGCAGGATCTCGAGGCCCTGCTCCAAAAACCCGAGCAGAAGAAAAAGGATCAGCAGCAACAGCAGCAGAACCAACCGCAGCAAAAGCAGGACCAGCAGAGTCAGGATCAGCAAAAACAGCAGCAGCAGAATCGATCCCAGCAGGACTCCCAGTCGCAGGGAAATCCGCAGCACCAAAAGGACCCGCAGCCGCAGCCACAG
>QQNC01000081.1 GCA_003402695.1 Verrucomicrobiota bacterium
CGTGCACTGCGCGGCCAACATGCGGGTCACGGCGTTTCTCGGGCTCTACTGGGCCATCCGGCTGGGCTGGCCGGAGGAGCGGGCGTTCCAGCTCCAGCGCGGACTCTGGCAGCCCAACGAGGTGTGGACCGACTTCATCGCGGCGATGCTGGCGAAACATGGCGGTTGAGGCGGCGGGCGGCATTTCTGTCCAAACTGTTACCCCAAAATGGGTGGCAACCGGGCGGGCCCTGTTCCACGGTTTGGTCGTTGATATGACGCATCGCCCCATGCGCTCGCTTTATACGGCCGCCGGCCTCGCCTTCGTGGCGTTCACCTGCGCCGGGCCTTCCACCCTGGCGGAATCGGTGGCGGAAAAGGCGTTGATCCCGGGTGCGCAGTCGGTGCCGTTTCGATTTCTGGAAGCGACCATCGATGAACTTCAGGGGCAAATGGCGGCCGGGACGCTGACCGCCCGGGAACTGACGGCCGCCTATCTTCAACGGATCGCGGAAATTGACCAGGCGGGTCCAACGCTCCGCGCGGTGATCGAGGTCAACCCGGACGCGCTGCAGATCGCGGCCGGGCTCGATGCCGAGCGCAAGGCCGGCAAGGTCCGCGGGCCGCTTCACGGCATCCCGGTTTTGCTCAAGGACAACATCGCCACGGGCGACCGCATGGAAACCACCGCGGGTTCGCTGGCGCTGGTCGGGGCGAAACCGCCGGGGGATGCGTTCTTGGTGACGCGGCTGCGGGCGGCTGGCGCTGTGATCCTGGGCAAGACCAACCTCAGCGAATGGTCGCTCTTCCGGGACGGCCGGGGGCGCAGCGGCTGGAGCGGGCGGGGCGGGCAGACGCTCAATCCCTATGCGCTCGACCTGAGTCCGTCCGGCTCGAGTTCGGGCGCCGCCGCTGCTGTGACGGCGAACCTGTGCGTAGTGGCCGTGGGGACCGAGACCGACGGCTCCATCCTCAGCCCGGCGTCCGTGTGCGGCCTGGTCGGAATCAAGCCCACGGTGGGGCTGGTCAGCCGGAGCGGACTCATTCCCATCTCGGCCTCGCAGGACACCGCGGGGGCGATGGCCCGGACGGTGCGTGATGCCGCCCGCCTGCTCGGCGTGCTGGCCGGGGCCGATCCGCAGGATCCGGCGACACTGGCGCGTGGCAAGCACGCGGAGACTGACTTGGCCGCGGCGATCCGACCGCATGCGCTCAAGAGGGCCCGGCTGGGTGTGGTCACGGGGCCGTTTGGCTTCGATCCCGAGCTCGGCGCGGTGCTCAACCAAGCGGTCGCGGAGTTGGAGTCGGCCGGGGCGGTGATCGCCTGCTGGGGCGAGTTCCCGGCGTTCCGCCGCCTGAACGACCCGGAGCGCGAGGTGCTGCTTTACGAGTTCAAGGACGGCATCAACCGCTACCTCGCGACGCTGGGCCCCACGTCCCCGGTGAAATCGCTGGCCGACCTGATTGCGTACAACCAGGTGCACGCCACCGCGGAGATGCCGTATTTCAACCAGCAGATCTTCGTGCTCGCGCAGTCGAAGGGCCCGCTGACGGAGCCGGCGTATCGCGAGGCGCTGGCCGCCTGCCGCCGCATCGCGCGCACGCAGGGCATCGATGTGCTTATGAAGCAATACCGGCTCGACGCCCTCGTCTCGCTCACCGGGTCCGTGGCGTGGCGCATCGACCGCATGGCGGGCGGCCCGAGCCTGGGGAACAGTGCGCAGCCGGCCGCGGTGGCGGGCTATCCCAGCGTGACTGTGCCGGCGGCGCAGGTGGACGGGCTCCCGGTGGGCCTGTCGTTCTATGGCCGGCCGTGGAGCGAGGCCCGCCTGCTCGCCTTGGCGGCTGATTTCGAGTCCCGCACGCGGGCCCGCCGCGGGCCGCTCTTCCTGCCCCACGCGGCCGCGGCCACCCCAGCAACGCCAGCATCGACGCCGGACGGGCAGCACTTATTGCTGACCCGGTAATGACGCTTAAATGTTGGATCACCCGGGTTGTCACCGGGCTCGCCTTGGCCGGAGATTTCGTCTTAGCCGTACCCGTGCCAAACCCCAACGACGACTGGGCCGCCACCGGGCCAGCCACCCCGATTTTGAGAGTCGGCGAGAGTTTGCCGCCGCGCGGGCACGCGCCGCA
Organism: Verrucomicrobiota bacterium; assembly: GCA_003402695.1. Classification (GTDB taxonomy): domain Bacteria; phylum Verrucomicrobiota; class Verrucomicrobiia; order Opitutales; family Opitutaceae; genus Opi-474. Next base: position 2,116 of record QQNC01000081.1, read on the forward strand.
ATTTCCGCCGAAGGACGCGCGCACGCTGTTCAGCGAGGTCCAGATCACGACGGCCCGCGACAACGTCGCCCGCTACCCGGCGGCGCGCGTGGTGGCCGACAAGATCATCAAGGAGGCCAACTACTGGGCCGACTGGACGGATGAGGCGCTGCGCGCCGTGGTGCCCACGGCGGAGGTGCCGCGCTCCTTTGAATGCTGCCCGGAGGGCTGCCCGGTCCATGGGAAGAAGATCTTCGAGGTGACGGGGAGCTTTTACCCCTGGATTGTGGATCCGAAGAAGCCGTTCCAGGTGAAGTGCCCGATCGGCGGCGAAACTTACCCGAGCAACGATTACGGCCAGTTCTACCGGAGCGGGTTCAAGGACCGCAGCGATTTCAACGGGCCGTACGTGGACGACGGCCGGGGCTGGGTGGGGCCCAACGGCCAGCGCTACTGGTTCGTGGCGGCGCAGAATCACTGGCTGTGGGTGTCGCATACGACCACCGCGAATGAAAATCTGCAGGGCGGTCTGGCCGCGCTCGGGCGCGCGTATCTGCTGACGGGCGAGGCGCGCTACGCGCACAAGGCCGCGGTGCTGCTCACGCGGATTGCCGAGGTTTACCCCAACATGGACCACGAGAGCCAGTCGCGCTACGGGCAGCTCATGGCGGAGAAGGACGGCTCGCGGTACACCGGCAAGATCATCAACGCGATCTGGGAGACCTACCTGGTTGCGCAGTTTGCCGAGACGTACGACGCGATCTGGGCGACGATCCCGGGCGACACCGCGCTCCAGAAACTTTACGGCCGGACGGCGGCGGAACTGCGGGCCTCGATCGAGGGCGGCATTTTGGAGGAGGGCATTGACGCGGTTTACAGCAAGCGCGCCCGCGGCAACTATGGCATGCACCAGCGCGCGCTGCTGGTGCTCGCGATTGTGCGACAGCATGCGGACAACGCCCGCTACCTGGCCACCGTGCTCGACCAGCCCACCGGCTCCGTCTACCTCGGGCTCCGCACCGCCCTCACCAGCCTGGTGTGGCGCGACGGCCAGCCGTTTGAGTCGGCGGGCTACAACATCCACTGGGTGGCGAACATCACCGCGCTCACGGAGCTGCTGCCGAAGCTGGGCGTGGACATTTCAACGCTGCCGCGGCTGCGGCGGCTCTACGACGCGGTGCTGGCGAGCATTGTGATTGGCCGCCACACGCCGGCGAACGGCGACACCACGGGCGTCTATGGCGGACTGGTGGGCGAGGAGGCCTCGGTGTTTGAGGCGGCGTACCGCGCATACGGTGACCCGCGCTACGCGGAGTTTCTCGCGGGGTTCGGCGCGGCCGGCCCGGAAGGCTTCAAGGATTTTGCCGGGTTGTTGCACCCGCCCATTGTCGCGAGCGTATCCCCGGGCGGCGGTCGCCACTTTGAAGCGCAGCCGTCGCGGCTGCTGTCGGGCTTCGGGCTGGGGATCCTCAACAACGCCGCCGACGACACCGCGGTATCGCTTTATTTCGGGCAGCACGTGAACCACTTTCACTACGACCGGATGCAACTGGACCTGTTTGCGAACGGCCAGCCGATGATGCCGGACCTGGGTTACCCCGACGCGATGAACGAGTACGTGCCGGGTATCTACACGTGGTCCATGCATACCATCTCGCACAACACGGTGACGGTGGATGCCACGCCCCAGCCGGGCAACCAGCCGGGCATCGTCAAGCTGCTGGCCGAGGGCCGCGGCGGCCGCGTGCTCGAGGTGAACGGGCGGGGCACGTACCCGCAATGTGACCTGTACCGCCGGGTCGTCGTGATGGTGGAGGCCGGCCCGCACCAGAGTTACCTGGTTGATTTTTTCGACGTTTCCGGCGGCCGCGAGCACGACTACAGCCTGCACGGCCCGCCCGGCACATTTGCCCTGGCGGGAGGCAGATGGACCGCGCCGGCGAAGGGTACGCTCGCCGGAGAAAACGTGGGGCTGGATGAAATCTACGACGACCCGGTGCTCGGCGCGAAGGATTACGCGGGCGGTTACATGGATTACCGCGGCTCGGGCTTCCAGCATTTCAACCAGGTTCAGCGGCACGAGGCCGGCGAGTGGACGGCAGATTACACCCACGAGAAGGACGCCGCGGCCCAGCTGCGCATTCGCGTGCTCGACCAGCCGGGGCAGACCGTGATGGTCGCGGACGCGCGCGTCACGCCGGTGAAATTTCCCCAAGTGCTGAAATACATCCTGGCCCGCCGCACGGCGCAGCCGGGCGAGAAGCTCGTGAGCCGGTTTGTCAGCGTGATCGAGCCGCACACGGGCCAGCCGCCGCTGCGGCGCGTGACCCGCCAGGATTTCGCGCTGGGCTCGGCCGTCGTGGCGGAGCGGGCCGATGGTCGGACGGATGTCGTGGTGCAAGGCCTTGACGACACGAGGAAGGAAGTGACGGTGGCCGGGCATGCGTTTATGCTCCGGGCCATGACGCTGGTGGCGACGTTTGGCCCCGATGGCGGGCTGGAGCGGCTGTTTTTTGCCGGCGGGCCGACGGCGGAGATTGACGGGAAAATCTACCACGCTTCGCCCCGGGCGGCTGGCCGCGTCAGCCGGCTGGATCTGGCGAAGGGGCGGGTCACGGTTCAACTGGAGGACGACAGCATTCTCAGTCCGCAGGATGCGGCCTCGCTGGTCGGGCGCACGGTCCTCTTTGCGTCCCCGGCCGGCGCCACGGCCCACACCGTGACCTCGGCCGTGCTGGTCTCCGGCGGGGAGCTGATGCTCACGACCAAGGATGACCTGCTGGTCGGCCGGTTCCGTGTGGAGGCGTTGAACGGCAAGACCGTGGCAACGCAAACGCGGCTGGTGTTTGCCCCATCCTATGCCGGGGCCACGGCGCTGGACCCGGGTTTCAACCGGATCGGGCTTGTTGCGCAGGCGGAACAGGACCGGATTGAGCTGGTGGCTCCGCCCGCGGCCGGCATGGCGCTGCCCGGGAGCGATGTCTGGCTGAGCAGTGTCGGGCCGGGCGACCGGCTGGAATCTCCGTTCATCTACGACTGGACACGGACGAAGTGACGGCCGGAGGTGGGCGGCACGTCCCGGTGCCTGCAGGGGCATAACCGCAGGACTGGACTGGCAGTATTGGCATTGCGAGGCCCGCTTGCCAGGCCGCGGCAATCCATCCGGATGGATTGCTTCGTCGCACGCCGCGCTGACTCCTCGCAGTGACAGAGGAAAATGCGGGGACCGAACGCGCCGGCCACCTTGACCGGGCCAGCGACTTCACCTCATAGTTGTCGCGATGGCCGGAAAGAAAAACTCCTCGCTCGACCGCGTGTTGGGCCGACTCGACACGCTCGACTCGGTCAACCTGGCGAACCTCGTGCAGCGGCTCGCCCGGGAACGCGGGCTGTTTGAGGATATTTTCAACACCCTGCAGGAAGGCGTGCTCGTGATCAGTGCCGATGGCCGGATCGAATACGCCAACTCCGCCGCCCAGCGGCTCATCGGGCTCGGGGACGACGGTCTCGCCGGCGAATCACTCTGGCGGCTGGTCCCGGGGCTGCGCGCCTCGCTGGAGGCACCGCTCGACGCGGACGGTGTGGTCCCGCCGGTGGTGACGCGGGAGTTTGAGCTGACGTATCCCGAGCCGCGAAGTGTGCGGCTGTACATGGTCCCGTTTTATGGGGAAGGGAAGGGCGCGCCGCGGCGGTTCGCCGTCATCCTCTCCGACATCACCCAGGACAAGCAGACCACGGCCGCGCGCATCGAGAGCGAGCGCACTTCGTCCATCCTGCTGCTCGCGGCCGGGGTGGCGCATGAACTGGGCAACCCGCTCAACTCGCTCACGATCCACCTGCAGCTCATCGAACGGAAGCTGAAGAAGCTGAAGCTGGCGAAGGAGGCCGACTCGGCCTCGCTCAACGAGTCCATCCGCATCTGCGAGGCGGAAGTCCGGCGACTCGACGGGATCGTGAGCAATTTCCTCGAGGCGATCCGGCCGCGGCCACCCGACCTGGCCGAGACGGATCTTTCCGCGGTGCTCGCCGAGGTGCTGCGTTTCCAGCAGGACGAGCTCGCCGACCGCGGCATCAAGGTCGAGGCTGAGACCATCGCGGACCTGCCCACCGTGATGGCGGACCGCAACCAGCTGAAGCAGGTGTTCTTCAACCTCATCAAGAACGCGATCGAGGCGATGGCCCCCGGCGGCCAGCTGAAAATCCGGCCGCGCGCCGACGACGACAGTGTGTTCCTGCTCTTTGGGGACAGTGGGGCCGGCATCAAGCAGGAGGACTTCGGGCGGCTCTTCCAACCCTACCACACGACGAAGGTGGGCGGCCACGGGCTCGGCCTGATGATCGTGCAACGGATCATGCGCGAACACGGCGGCCAGATTGGGATCGAGAGCAAGGAAGGCGTCGGCACCGTCGTGACCCTGCAGTTCCCCCGAAAAGACCGGCGCGTGCGGATGCTGCGCTGAGTCGCCCTTTTTACCCTGATGAAAAAATCCGTTCCCCTGAACGCCTCGTGGAAAATCATGCACGTGGAGCCCAACCTCGGGCTCACGGCCGGCTGCTCACCGCTGCCTTTTGAGGAGCGCTGGGTGCCGGCGCAGGTGCCGGGCGACGTGCATCTCGACTACCACCGCGCGGGGAAGATCGAGGATCCGTTTTTCGGCATGAACCACGACAAGCTCCGCTGGATGGAGGAGATGGAGTGGTGGTACCAGACCGACCTCACGCCCCCCGCAATCGAGGCGGGCGAGCGGCGGCACCTGTTGTTCGAGGGGCTCGACTGCTTCGCGACGGTGTACCTCAACGGCAAGGAGATCGGTCGGAATAACAACTCGTTCACGCCGCTGCGCGTGGACGTGACCGACAAGGTCGTCGCGGGGGCAAACCGACTCGAGGTGCGCCTCGGCGCGCCGCTGTTCCCGGAGGGCCGCACGTACACGCCCGAGGTGCGCGGCTACGGCCAGATCACGCGACTGCAGGTGAGGAAGTCCCAGTCGTGCTACGGCTGGAACATCTCGCCGCGCATGGTCACAATCGGCATCTGGAAGCCCGTTTCCTGGCTGCTCGTGGGCGAGGCGGAGATCGCCGACGTCTTCGTCAGCACGGTCGCGGTGAACAACGGCACGGCCGAGTTGGAGGCGTTGGTTGAGCTGAAATACAACCACGGCAAGGCGGCGTCGGTGGACTGCGAACTCACCGTGGCGGGGCAGACCCGCAAGGTGGCCATCGCCTGCGACCCGAGTGGCGGCCGGCACGTGGAGCGCTTCACGGTGCCCGCGGCGAAACTCTGGTGGCCGCATGACCACGGCGCGCAGCCGCGCTACGACTGGAGCGCGACGATTCGTCGCGAGGGCCAGGCGCTCGACCAGCGCAGCGGACAGTTCTCCATCCGGACGGTGAAGCTGATCCAGGAGCCGGACGATGACGGCGGCATTTCCTTCGTCTTCGCGATCAACGGAAAGAAGATCTTCCTCAAGGGCATGAACTGGACGCCGGCCGACGCGATTTTCGCGCGGGTGGACGACGCCCGTTATGACCTGCTGCTCGCGGCCGCGAAGGGCGCGAACATCAACGCCATGCGCGTCTGGGGCGGCGGGGTGTACGAGAAGGATTCGTTCTACGCGAAGTGCGACGAGCTCGGCATCCTGATCACGCACGACTTCATGTTCGCCTGCGGCTGTTACCCGCAGGATCCGGCGTTCCTCACCGAGGCGCGCCGCGAGGCGGAGTACCAGGTGAAGCGGCTGCGGCATTTCGCGTGTCTCATCGCCTGGTTTGGTGACAACGAGAACGACGTGCTGGCGGACAACAGCTTCAACTATCCGAACTACCGCTTCAATCCGCTCAGCAAGGAAGTGCTGCCGTCGGTGGTGCTGGCGCACGCGCCGCTCACGCCCTACGTGCCGACGTCACCGTACTCGCCGCTGACCTACGACCAGAACGAGCCGAAGGAAGGCGACTGCCACATCTGGGGCCACGGCCTGTCCTACAAGGCGGATTTTTACGTGAAGCAGCAGCCGCGCATGGTGACGGAAATCGGCCACCTCAGCTTCGCGTCGGAGAAGACCATCCGGACCTACGTGAGCCCGCAGAACCTCTGGCCGGTGTACCACGAGGAGTACCTTACCCACGGCGCGGACTGCATCCGGCTCGACCGGGACGAGCGCCACCGCCTGAACTTCAAGAACATCAAGGAGCGCGGTTGGCCGGAGCCGAAGACGCTGCCCGAGTTGATCGAGAAGACGCAGGCGCTGCAGGGCGAGGCGTCCAAGTTCTGGATCGAGTTCTACGGCAACCAGCCGAACTGCTGGGGTATTTTCCTGTGGAACCTCGCCGACAGCTGGCCGCAAATGTCGGATGCGTACATCGCGTATCCGTACGACGTGAAGGCCAGCCTGGCGTACGTGCGGGACGCCTATGCGAAGCTGAAAAAATGACAAGTGGAACGCGTTGCCCCCAACGCGTGGGTTTGAAATTGAGCCGCGGCGACTCCGTCTTGTCGCCGGTACAGCAGGACAATTTTAATTTGGTCGTTCCGCAGAGAAAGACTGACTGCGTAGGGCTCGATTCCATAATTGTGATTTCTGCTTTAGGGGTCGTTTGTGTGAGGGTTTACCCTCAGCTGGCGTCCTAAATCAGGGTCAAACCGGGGTGTGACATTGTTTCCCATTGACCCGCCTGTGGCGTGCGCCTGATTGCTAGCCGTATGGTGCCGAGCGTATTGATCGTCGACGACGAGAAGCACACCCGCGAGGGGTTGCAACAGGCGTTGGCAGAGAACTATGACGTCTCACTCGCGGCCAATGCCGACGAGGCGTTCAACCTGATGGACGCGCAGCCGTTCGACGTGATCGTGACCGACCTGCGCATGCCCGGGAAGTCGGGGCTCAAGGTGATCGACAAGGCCCTCGCGCTGCCCAACCGCCCCGCGGTGCTGATGATGACCGCCTACGGCAACATCGAGACCGCCGTCGAGGCAATGAAGCGCGGTGCGGTGGATTTTCTCACGAAGCCCGTCAACATCGAGCGGCTCGAGGTCCTGCTGCAGCGGGCGCTGAAGACCAAGACGCTCGAGGTCGAGGTGCGGCAGTTGCACGAGCGGCTCGACGAGAAGTTCAACTTCGCGGGCATCCTCGGCAATTCCCCGAGGCTCAAGGAAGTGATCGACCGGGTGAAACTCGTCGCCCCGTCGCGCGCCACGATCCTGGTCGAAGGCGAGTCGGGCACGGGCAAGGAGCTCATCGCCCAGGCGCTGCACCAGGCCAGCCCGCGGGCGCGCGGTCCCTTCATCGCCGTGCATTGCGCGGCGTTGTCGGAGAGCCTGCTCGAGAGCGAGATCTTCGGCCACGAGCGGGGCTCGTTTACCGGCGCGACCGAGCGCCGCATCGGCCGCTTCGAGGCGGCGGACGGCGGCACGCTATTTCTCGACGAGATCGGCGAAATCTCGCCGTCCACGCAGGTGAAACTGCTGCGTTTCCTTGAGACGAAGAGCATCGAGCGCGTCGGCGGGTCGAAACCCATCGAGCTCGACGTGCGCCTCGTCGCCGCGACCAACCGCAACCTCGAGCAGCTGGTGCGCGACGGGAAATTCCGCGAGGATCTCTTTTTCCGGCTCAACGTTGTGCGGATCCTTTTGCCGCCGCTGCGCGACCGCGCGGAGGATATCCCGCTGCTGCTGGCGCACTACCTCAAGATTTTCAGCGAAGAGAACAAGCTGCCCGCCCTGACCCTGGCGCCCGGCGCCCTCTCGACACTCTCGGCCTACGCCTGGCCGGGCAATATCCGCGAACTGCGCAATTTCTGTGAAAACGCGGTCGTGCTGCACCACGGCGGCACCCTCAGCGAGTACGATCTCGATGTGAAATACCGCGGGGGCGTCACGCCGCCGGCGGCGGCTCCGGGCGCGGCGGCGCCGGTGGTGGGTAATCCGCTTTCGATGGAGCAAAATGAGCGTCGGCTGCTGCGCGAGGCGCTGATCAAGGTTCGGGGTAATCGCACCAAGGCCGCGGACCTCATGGGCATCAGCCGCCGCACCTTGCACCGCAAGCTCGCGCAGTGGCCGGAGCTCGATGTGACGGACAAATGAGCCGTCCCAAGACTGCGCAGGAGTTGATCCACTGGCTCGAAGAAGGGGCGGGGGCCCGCGGAGTCGCACTGGCCGCGGTGCTCGCTGTCACGGTTGCGCTGTCGCTGCGCCTGGCGTGGGTCCAGTTTCACGGCCCGGCGAGCGAGGCGACGCTCGTGCAGGCCGACATGGGCCGACAGCTGGCGCGCGGCGAGGGCTTCACCACGCTGGTCAACTATCCGCAGGC
>QQNC01000082.1 GCA_003402695.1 Verrucomicrobiota bacterium
CAGGGCGCAGATGGCCGATTCGCTTCACACCTTCGAAGGATTGGAAGCGTGGCAAAGCGGTCGCGAACTCACCCGATTAGCCTACGGTTGCTTTCGCCGAGCACCCGCCGCCAGGGACTTTGGATTGCGCGACCAAGTCCAGCGTGCGGCGGTGTCAGCGATGACCAACATTGCCGAGGGTTTCGCGCGGATGCACCTGCAGGAGAAGACCCAGTTTTATAATGTCGCCCGTGCTTCCTGCGGCGAAGTCAGGTCCCTTTCCTACGGGATGCTGGACGCCGGGTACATCACCGGAGGCGAGCCCAACCGGATCCAGCAGGCCGCTATCCTCACTGGGAGACTCCTGACGTGCCTCCTCCGCTCCACCGAAGCGCGTAAACACTAATTTTTCATGTCTGCTCCGTCCCCATCTGCCATCTCCCCTCTCCCCTCTCCGGCGGCCGGCGGCGCCGCGCGCCTGACTGACATCCTCCGCTTCAACACCTGCGGCAGCGTGGATGATGGCAAGTCCACGCTCATCGGCCGCCTGCTTTACGACTCGAAGTCCCTCATGGAGGACCAGCTCGAGGCGCTCGAGCGCTCCGCCGACATCACCGGTGGCGGCCAGGTCAACCTCGCCAACCTCACCGACGGCCTCCGCGCCGAGCGCGAGCAGGGCATCACCATCGACGTCGCTTACCGCTACTTCGCCACGCCGCGCCGGAAGTTCATCATCGCCGACACCCCCGGCCACATCCAGTACACGCGCAACATGGTCACCGGCGCCTCCGCCGCGAACCTCTCCATCGTGCTGGTGGACGCGCGCCTGGGCGTGATCGAGCAGAGCCGCCGCCACACCTACCTCGCCTCGCTGCTGCGCATCCCCCACCTCGTCGTCGCCGTCAACAAAATGGACCTCGTCGGCTGGAGCGAGGCGCGCTTCAACGAGATCCGGGCCGAGTTCGAAAAATTCCTGCCGCGCCTCGACATCAAGGACGTCAAGTTCATCCCCATCAGCGCGCTGAACGGCGACAACGTCGTGGATGCCTCGGTCAACACCCCGTGGTACCCGGGCCCGACCCTGCTCCACCACCTCGAGACCGTGCACATCGGCAGCGACTGGAACCTGAACGGCTTCCGCCTGCCGGTGCAGTGGGTCAACCGCCCGAACAACCCCACCGACCCGCGGCTCCACGATTTCCGCGGCTTCAGCGGCCAGATCGCCGGCGGCATCGTGCGCACCGGCCAGAAGGTCATGGTCCTGCCGGGCGGCCAGATCACGACGGTGAAGGAAATCTGGACCTACGACGGATCCGTGGCCGAGGCCTTCTGCCCCCAGTCCATCACGCTGCTCCTCGCCGACGACATCGATGTCAGCCGCGGCAACATGATCATCGGCCAGGACCACCTGCCCGGTTCCAGCAGCGACCTGCTCGCCAACGTGTGCTGGATGCACCAGCGACCCCTCGTCGCCGGGAAAAAATACTGGCTGAAGCACACCTCTCACAGCGTTCAGGTCGTCGTCACCGCCCTCAATCACCGCCTCGACATCAGCACGTTCGAGACGCTGCCCGCGCCGGCGGAGCTGGCGCTCAATGACATCGGCGAAATCCGCCTCCGCACCGCCAGCCCGATCTTTTTCGACGGTTACGAAACCAACCGCCTGACCGGTTCCTTTATCCTGATCGAGCAGGGCACGCACGCCACCGTCGCCGCCGGCATGCTGCTCCCGCCGCACGAGGTCGTCCGGCCAGACGCCACGGATTTCGTGATCTGATCCGCCGCACCCCGCGGATCAATACCAGCCCTCGGCCCAGGCGGTCTCGTACATCGCGACGATGTTTTCCGTCGGCGTGACTGGCTGGATGTTGTGGCAGGGTGCCAGAATGTAGCCGCCACCCGTCCCCAGCTGGGCCATGCAATCGCGCACTTCGCGCTGCACATCCGCCACGCTGCCGTGCGGCAGCACGTCCTGGTTGTCCACGCCACCGTGGAAGGCGAGGCTGCCGCCGAAGTCGCGCTTGAGCCCGGCCATTTCCATTCCAGGGCACACGTGCTGGATGGGATTGAGAATGTCCACGCCGAGTTCGACGAAGTCCGGGATAATCCGCCGGATCGCGCCATCGTCATGGTGCATCACCAGCGCGCCCGCCGAGTGCGCGAGATCGGTGAACTTCTTCTGCAGCGGCTTGAACCACTGCCGGTAGCATTCCGCGCTGATCATCAGGTCCTGCTGCGAGCCGTAGTCATCGGTCACTTGCGTCAGGTGGATCTTGCCGCGGCCCGCCTCGAAAAACCGGTTCGCATAGTCCCAGCAGAAACCGCTGATCCGCTCGAGCAGGTAGGCCGTCAGCTCCGGCTCCGCGATCAGATCGACACAGCTCTGCTCCAGCCCGCGGATGTGGTTGTGCCAGTAAAACGGCGCCACGTAGCACCCCTCGATCGCGTTCTCGGGCCAGGCGTCGCACTGCGCCTCGATGGTGGAAAAGTCATACCAGTCGGCGCTCGGCCATTGGAACGCTTTCAGCTCCGCCAGTGTCGTCGCGTCCTGCAGCGCCCAGACCACGGACTCGCTGTACCGGCCGGTGCCGTAATCAATTTCGCGCACCGTATTCCACCAGGGCGGCACCTGGTAGTGCCCGCCGCCCAGTTCGCGATGTGGCGGACCGACGTAGCGGGGGGAGACGCCCACGATCTTGTCGAGGTGCAGCTTGGCCCAGAGCTCACGCTCGGTCGCGACCCCGAAATGCGCCAGCAGTCGCTCGTTCACCTCCGGCGTCATCCAGATATCGAGCGGAATCCGATCCGGTTTCCCGCGGCGGGCGGCCGTCAGGATGCGCTCGCGCGATGTCATCATGGTGGGTGGAGATTGGCGTACGGTCTGCGCCCACCCGGAGCCAGACGCCGGATAACAACGCGGCCAACGCCAATCTCGCCGGCCCGCCGGGGTATTAAGCACCACACCACCGCCTGATGGATCCGCTTACACCTCAATCACCGTCGCGAAGCGGAAAAGGGATTGCCCCGCCAGCGCCGGGAGCTACTTTAGTACTTCGGTGAAGATTTCCGTCAAAGTGGATTATGCCTGCCGCGTGCTGGCTGAGATGGCTCGGCTGCACGGGTCCGGCGAACTGGCCCAGATCGAGCAACTCGCGCGCGTGGAAGCGGTTCCGGCCAGTTTTCTGGCGCAGATTCTGGGCGAACTGCGCAATGGCGGACTGATCATCAGCAAGCGCGGCATCCAGGGCGGCTACGCGCTCGCGCGCTCACCGGAGCAGATCTCGCTCTACGACATCATGCAGGTCATCGACGGCGAGCTAATCGAGTTCAGCGGCAATTTTCAGGGCCGGACCGGCCGCCGCATGAAGGAAATCTGGACCGAGCTGCGCACCGGCCTCGACCAGCAGGCCCGCGTCATCACCCTCGACACCTTCGTGACCAAGGTCGGATCGGCGATGTATCATATCTAAGCTGACTCGAGCATAGGTCCCATGCGACCGATGGGGCGTATATGTCCTATTTTTGAAAAGTGCTCGCCTATCCCCGGACAAAGTCTGTTTCACTCATCCGTCCCCATGAACCTGACCCCCATCAAGCAAGCCCTGCTGGACTCCTACCAGAAGCACGGGGGCATCAACCACCTCGACGGGGTCAATCTTCCCGCCCAGGACTCGGTGCAGCAGCTGGCCTCGGACTACATGCACCTGATGTTTCCCGGGTTCTTTGAGGCGACCGCGCTCACCAAAAAGGACGTACCAGCGCATGTGGACCTCCTGCTGGCCGGACTCGAACGCCGGCTCAGCGCGGAAATCGAGAAAAGCCTTCGCTTCGCCCAGAATCCCGATCCGGTGACCCACGCCCAAGCCCTCACCACCGACGCTCTCGGCCAGCTCCCCGCCTTGCGCGAGATCATCCAGACCGACGTCACGGCGGCCTTTCGCGGCGACCCCGCGGCCCGCAACGTCGAGGAAATCATCCTCGCCTACCCCTGCGTGCTTTCCATATCGGTCCAGCGCTTCGCCAATGTCCTGTTCCGGCTGGGTGTGCCACTGCTGCCCCGCATGCTCACGGAATACGGCCACGAACGCACCGGCACGGACATCCACCCGGGCGCCACCATCGGCACGCACTTCTTCATCGACCACGGCACCGGCGTCGTCATCGGCGAAACCGCCCGCATCGGCCACCACGTGAAACTCTACCAGGGCGTCACCTTGGGCGCGAAATCCTTTGAGACCGACGACTCCGGGCACCCGGTCAAGGGCACGAAACGCCACCCCGAACTCGGGGACCGAGTCACGGTCTACGCGCACGCCTCAATCCTCGGGGGCGACACCCAGATCGGCGCGAACTCCGTCATCGGCTCCAACGTCTGGATCATGAAGTCCGTACCCGCCGGCTCCGCCGTCTATTTCAAGAGCGACCAGCTCGTCGTCCGGCCCCGCCGCACCCGGGCCGGTTCTCCCGACCTCGGGACCGACGACATGGCGAACTGGGACATCTGAGCGGCGCGATCCATCGCGCCGCTGGATTGGGTTTTACGTGTTACGAGTCGCGCGTGCACCTGCGCAGGCGAACGCCGGCTCTTACCTAACACCGAAAACATAACACCTAACACTCAGTGCCGCCCGTCACCGCTCAATGGTGTTCGTTCTCGTCGGGCTTCTTGAATTCCTTGTGGCCGCCCTTGATCAGGGCGCCGGCGTCGCTCACGAGCTTGGTCGCGGCGGGAAGGTCATTCGCGGTCAGCGCGGCCTCCAGTTTGGTCAGGGTCGCGACCAGTTTCTTGAGCTGCGCCTGAAAATCAGCGTGGAACTTCGCCCGCTCGGCCGCGGGCTTCTCGGCCTCAAGCGCGGGGGTGAGCTTGGACGCTTCCTCGGCTCCCTGTCGGACGGTGGCCACCAACGCGGCGTCCGCCGGGGTCAGCTTGCCTTCCTTGGCCGCCTTGCGCACCGGGCGCCGCGCCTTGTTCATCTTGCCCATCGTCTTCTCCAACTCCGTCTCCGGCTTTTCCGCCTTGGCCGCCGGAGCCAGTTTGGGATCCTGGGCCCGCAGGCTGGAGGATGCAATCAGGGCGACGCCGAGTGAAAGCAGCAGGAGGCGGATTTTCATGGGAAGAGGGGCCAAGGCTGGAACAAGACCCGGGCCGGAGGCGATTATTTTCCGCCCCGCGGCCGACCGGTCCGGCTTCAGCCGCCGAACTTGATGCCCTGCGCGAGCGGAAGGTCCTTGGAGAAATTCACCGTCGCCGTCTGCCGGCGCATGTAGGCCTTCCAAGCATCACTGCCGCTCTCGCGGCCGCCGCCCGTCTCCTTTTCCCCGCCAAAAGCCCCGCCGATTTCCGCGCCGCTCGTCCCGATGTTCACGTTGGCAATGCCGCAATCGCTGCCACCCGCCGCCAGAAACGTCTCGGCCTCGCGCAGGTCGTTCGTGAAAATTGCCGAACTCAGCCCCTGCGGCACGCTGTTCTGGAGCGTGATCGCCTCGTCCAGCGTGCGGTACGTCATCAGGTACAGGATCGGCGCGAAGGTCTCATGCTGCACAATGCTCCAGTGGTTCTCCGCCTCGATGATGCAGGGCGTCACATACAACCCGCTGGCATAGCCGGTCCCGGTCAGGCGCTTTCCGCCGGTGAGCACCAGCCCGCCGTGCTTCTTCGCGGCGGTGATGGCATTCGTGAAGTTTTCCACCGCCGCAAAATCAACCAGCGGACCCATCAGCGTGTCCGGGTCGAGCGGGCTGCCGATCCGCACCTGCTTGTAGCCGTCGAGTAGCGCCTTGGTCAGCTTCAACTCCATCGACTCGTGGACCAGCACCCGCCGCGTGCTCGTGCAGCGCTGGCCCGCCGTGCCCACCGCGCCAAACAGGATGGCCCGCACCGCCAGCTTCAGGTCGGCCGAATGCGTCACAATGATTGCGTTGTTGCCGCCCAGTTCGAGCAGCGACTTCCCAAACCGCTTCGCCACTGCCTCGCCCACCCGCCGGCCCATCCGGGTCGAGCCCGTCGCCGAGATGAGCGGCACGCGGTGGTCCGCCGCCAGCAGCTCGCCGACATTGGCCGCGTCGCCGTTCACGAGCGAAAAGATCGCCGGATCCACGCCGCACTCCAGGCAGACCGCCTCGGCGATCTTGATGCACGCGACCGAGGTCAGCGGGGTTTTCTCCGACGGCTTCCACAGCGTCGCGTCACCGCAAACCGTGGCCAGGGCGCTGTTCCACGCCCAGACCGCCACCGGAAAGTTGAACGCCGAGATGATACCCACCACGCCGAGCGGGTGCCATTGCTCCATCATCCGGTGGCCGGGCCGCTCGGTCGCGATCGTCCGGCCAAAGAGCTGCCGCGACAGCCCCGTCGCCAGGTCGCAGATGTCGATCATCTCCTGCACCTCGCCCACGCCTTCCGCCAGAATCTTGCCCGTCTCCAGCGTCACCAGCCGCCCGAGATCGCGCTGGTGCAGGCGCAGCGCCAGCCCCAAACGCCGCACCACCTCGCCGCGCTTCGGCGCCGGCACGTCGCGCCACGCCAGGAACGCCCGCTGCGCCGCCGCGGCCGCGCGGTCGTAGTCGGCGTGCGTTGCGGTGGAGACGTAACCGAGGACGCTGCCATCGATCGGCGAGTATTTCTCGATCGGTGTGCCGGACCCGAACCATTCGCCGGCAAACACGCCGCGATTGTGCACCTTGAGCCCAAGCCGGGGAAAGATCTCCGCGGCGGTTTTCTTGACGTTAGTGGCCATGACAGGGGTTTTAATAACCGCGAATGGACGCGAATGAACGCCAATTCAGGGCGATATTTCCGAAAAGAGGTTCGCGTTCATTCGCGTCCATTTGCGGTTAAAATATTCCGCTCTGCTATTTTTCGCCATAGATCTTCCCGCCCCACTGGGTGCCGAGAAAATCCTGCAGCGGGACGGACTCCTGTTTGACAAAGCCCGGGCCGAGCTTGCCCCGGGCGAACAGCTCGAGCACGCCGGTGACGCCCGCGGCGGTCGTCAGCTGGATGGCGTTGAGTTTGCGGCCGTGGACGGTGCCGCCGTGCATTTTCTTGATGAAGCTGCGCTGCTTGAGGCCCCCGTCGGGCTCGTTGCCGACGACGCTGACATAAAACACCACGACGTCGGACTCGGTCAGCGGCACTTCCTGGTCGAAGATCTGCGTCACAAGGTCCTGGCGCGGCGCCAGGTTCAGGTCCTGCAGGAGAAACTTCATCAGGTCGCGGTGGCCCGGATAGCGCATCGTCTTGTAGTTCAGCTCCTGCACCCGGCCCTCGAAGGTCTCGCACATCGTCGCGACGCCACCCGAGGTGTTGAACGCCTCGTACTCCGTGCCGTCGATCGTGATGCGTTCCACGCCGTCCAGGGGCATGGTCGTCACGCGTCGGCCCGCGTGCAGCGCCTCGCCGACCTGGCAGTACTCGTTGATGAGGCCGGCTGTGCTCCAGCTGAGGTAATACTTCATCTGGTTGCTTGCGTTGAGCGGCAGCGCGCCCACCCGCATCTCGCAGTGGCGGACCGAGGACAGTGACGCCGCCAGCGAGCCGCCCACGATGTTAATCGCACCCGGGGCGAGCCCGCACTGCGGCATGAATGTCGCCCGGCCCTTTTTCGCCGCCAGCTTCCGCACGAAGTTTGTCGTGTCCACGTCCTCCGTCAGGTCGAAATACGACACCCCCGCCTTCGCACACGCCTCGGCGATGGGTTTGTTCAGGAAATACGGCGCCGCGCTCACGATGACGTCCACGTCACCCACGAACGATGCGAGCTGCGCCCGCTTGGTCACGTCCACCTGGCGGAGCTTCGACTTTTTCAACCCGCGCAGATCCACCTTGTCCCGCGAGTCCGCGAGCAGCACGCCGGAACAGAACCGGCACGATTCCAGCAGGGTCGCGATGGTGGCGCCCACCTTGCCCGCGCCGATGATGCCGATTTTCAGGGTTTTCATGGCTCGGAGTGGGCCGCCTGGATCAGCCGCGGATCGGTCGCGGCGATGATCGCGCTGACGGCCTTTTGGTTGAAACCCTTGAAGCCGCCCTTGCGCTGGAGATTCTCGAGGTGACTGCCGAGCGCTCCGTCCCGGATGAACCCGTCGGCCTGCTCCGGCGTGATTAACCCGGCGAGCAAAAGCGTCGCCACGCGCCCCGGCCGCACCGGCCAGCGCTCGCCCTCCGTGAACGCCTGCCTGAGGAAGGCAAAATCCGAGAACGGCCGCATCGTGGCCACACCCTCCGCCGCGAGCTGATCGCACAGCCGGGCGAAGTCGAAGCGCGCCTCGAGGTGGTGCATGCCCGCCTGCAGGAAACTGTCGCCATGGAGCGCGCACCACAGCCCCACCGTGCGCAGCGCGGGCAGGTCGGGCAGGCGCTCTTTCGCAAAGTCGATGTCGATCTCCCCGGGCTGCAGGTCCACGTCGGCAAACACCACGATGCCCGTCGCCGCCGACTCCATGATCTGCGCGCCCCAGCCCGCCTCCTCGCCGGCGTAGTAGCGCTCGCGTTTCTCCAGCCCCAGCCGGGTGAGAAATTCGATTACATCGGCAAATCGCGCCCGCGAGCAGCGGAAGGTGTGGTGGTCGTGGTTGCCCCAGCCGAGACCCAACAGGTCCTGCCGGCGTTTTTGCACGCGCGCGGCCCGGTTCCGGAATTCCCAGAACGCCCGCTCCTCCGCGAAAAACAGCTCGCAGGCCACGTCGCGCGGCACGAGCGCCAGCACCTGGTCGAGCACCGCGAAGGCGTGCTTCACCCCCGCTGCGTCCTCGGCGAAGTCGCGCTTGCGCAGGTGAAAAAGCTCGCGGGCCTTCACCACCGCCGCCGTGAATCCCGCCGCCGGGGCCTCCGGCACAAATCCGCGCCAACCGAGCCGCTCCACAGCCTCGAGCCGCGTGCCCTGCTCCTCCGCGACCAGGGCCCGGCGGAAGCGCGAGCCCGGCTCCCCCTGGATCGGCGCGGCGAGATCATGCCGGGCCAAAAAATCGGGCAGCGACTCCGGCCGCAGGGCCACCACCGACGGCACCCCGGGGGCGCCGCTACCCAGCCGGAGCAGCACGCGCGGCATCATCGCCCGCGGGTGGTGCAGCACGATGGTGCTGAAGGGCGCGTGCACCTTCTCGACCACCAGCCCCACCGCGTCCAGTTCCGCCGCGTGCTCCGAGGTCAACACCAGGTGATCAACCCATTCATAAAAATCCGTCCCGGTCTCGTCGCGCATACGTTCCGCCAGCCGCCGCGCATAGCCGTTGCGCTCCAAAAACGCCCCGATAAAACGCCGCAGCAACTGCTCCGCCTCGTAAGCCAGCGGCCAGTCAAACGGGCCCGGGGATTTTTCAGACTGAAACGAGGGGGTGACCATGGCGGGAACAGGCGGCCGTTGACCAAGAGTAATGCCCCTTTCGAGGGCGGCGGAAAAGTTAAAAACATCCCCGACTGGGGCAGTGCAATGAACCCAACCCGGACATTAAGTTCCGCGGAATCGCATGGCGTTTTGCCTTGGCGGCAGCGAGGCCGGCCCCTTCGCTGCCCGCATGAGGAACGAGGATCCGCTGGGACCGCCGGAGCCGGAACGCCCGCCCCGCACGTTCCAGTTCAAGCCCACGGAGTTCGAGGTTTCCAACCGCCCGCTTGATGAAACGCCGGCCGACGGACCCATCGATGTAAGCCAACTCAACCGCCTGGCCGGCCCGCCCCCGTCCGCGGTGGCGGCCCCGGCCGAGAATGAGGTCCACGCCATCCTGCGCGCCAACCTCGCGCTCGCCCAGGCCAAGGGCGAGCACGAGCTCATGCTCCCGCCCCGCCGGCCCTCCAGGCGTAAACACGATTTCTGGCTGCTTCTCATTGGTGGCAACCTGCTGGCGGCCGGCGCGGTGGGCGTGCTGCACCGGAACGTCTTCACGGTGGTCTTTGGTTTCAGCGCCATGGTCTTTTTCAGTCTAGGGTTGATCTGGGTGATGTGGTTCGTGATGGACGACTATTGAGCCGCCCGCGATTGCGCCTT
Organism: Verrucomicrobiota bacterium; assembly: GCA_003402695.1. Classification (GTDB taxonomy): domain Bacteria; phylum Verrucomicrobiota; class Verrucomicrobiia; order Opitutales; family Opitutaceae; genus Opi-474. Next base: position 9,966 of record QQNC01000082.1, read on the forward strand.
GCTTGAACCGGTGGCCGCGGCATTTGAATGGCGTCCCATGAAGCCTCTCCCCGACCTGAGTCGCGTGCATCCGAAGCGGGTGCTGTCACCGGCCGACGGCATGCTCGTCCCGGGGCTGGAGCAGCAGTATTTCGACTTGGGTCAGCGCGCGCTCGAACTGGTGCTGCTGTCCGGCCAGCTCTGCGACAAACCGCACTATCCCGATATCCTCGACCTGCCGTGCGGCCACGGCCGCGTGCTGCGCTGGCTGCAGGCGCACTACGATTACGCGAAAATCACCGCCTGCGACCTCGACCGGGACGCCGTGGATTTTTGCGCCGCGGAATTTGGTGCCATCCCGGTTTACTCCCAGCCGGATCTGCGCGCGCTGCCGTTCACCGCCCAGTTCGACCTGATCTGGGTCGGCTC
>QQNC01000083.1 GCA_003402695.1 Verrucomicrobiota bacterium
ATGGGGCGTTGTGGGGCAATTAGGGCCCTGCGACCCCCATGGCGTTACCCGGCAAAGCATTTTATACCGGCCTTTTCAGGCACACCCTCGACGACAAGAACCGTCTCACGGTCCCGTCGGCGTGGCGGTATGCGCACGAGGAAGCCGACACGTTTTTGGCGACGCCGCACCCGGACGGTTACATCGCGGTGCTGCCGCCCGCCGAGGTGGAGAAGCTTCACGCGAAGATCGCCACGATGGCGCTGAGCGACGGGGCGGGGCAGGACTTTGTGGCGCGGTTTTTCGCGCAGACGCAGTCGTTCTCGTTCGACAAGGCCGGTCGCATCAGCCTCGACGAGGCGTTGATGGCGCATGCCGGCATCAAGCGGGACGCGGTGCTGGTGGGTTCGCTGACGAAGTTCAACATCTACGCGCCGGCCCGGTGGGGCAAGGTGGAGGATCGCACCTCCGGCGAGAACTTCGGGGACCTCATGCGCCGGATTGGAATTTGACCATGAAAAATTCCGCGAAAGCCAAGGTTTCCGCAGTGCGCAAGTCACTGCGTCAGGTCGCCGCCGCGTTCAACACGCTGCGCCCGTCCTATCCGGCCTGGATTGATGCCGATTCGGGCCTGTCGTTCTCGGCCACGGTCGTCACCCCCCGCGTGCGCGACAGCCTGATTCTCCGCCTTGTCACGCCGGCCAAGCCCCAGTCGCTGCGGCACGCCTCCCATGCGCACGGTGCTCGCTGAGGAATTTTCCGCGACTGTCATCATGACGCCCGGCCATCAGCCCGTCCTGCTGCGCGAGGTGCTGGAGCTCCTCGCCCCGGTGGCCGGCGGCCGCTACCTCGACGGCACGTTCGGCGGCGGCGGGCATACCCGCGCGATTCTGGCCTCGGCCCCCGGCATCCACGTCACCGCCTTCGACCGCGACCCGGCGGCCCAGCCCCGCGCCGCCGCGCTCGCGGCGGAGTTTCCCGGCCAGCTGGAGCTCATCGACCACGATTTCGGCCGGCTCGCGGAGCTGGCGACGGGGGAGTTTGACGGTGCACTCTTCGACCTCGGCGTTTCGTCGTTCCAGCTCGACGACATCGAGCGCGGCTTTTCCTTCCGGCACGACGCCCCGGCCGACATGCGCATGGACACCCGTAGTGGCGTCCCCGCCTCGCGCTGGCTCGAGACCGCGACCGAGGAAATGCTCGTCCGCGCAATCCGCGACTTCGGCGAGGATTTCCACTGGCGCCGGATCGTCCGTGCGCTCATCGCCGTCCGCGGCACGGGGGTACTGGCGCGGACCGCCTCGCTGGCCGAGGTGATTTCCGAGGCAATTCCGCCGCGCGACCGTTTCACGATGAAGATTCACCCGGCGACGCGGGCCTTCCAGGGCATCCGCATCGCGGTGAACGATGAGATCGGCGCCCTTGAACGCGCACTGCCCGCCGCGTTTGCGAAGCTGCGCGCCGGCGGCGTGCTCGCCGTCATCAGCTTTCATTCCCTCGAGGACCGGCCCGTAAAGCAGTTCTTCCGCCGCCAGTGCGGCCAGCCGGAGAGCGCCAATGACGCCACGCCGCAGGACTTCCGCGTGAAGACCGCCGAGCCGCTCACGCGCAAGCCCGTCACGCCCGGCGACGCCGAACTCGCCGCCAATCCCCGCAGCCGCTCCGCCAAGCTTCGCGCCCTCCGCAAACTCTGACCCGTACCCGTCCGTCCATGAAATTCTCGAACCACGCCTTTGTGAACCAGATGCTCGTATACACGCTGGTCATGATCTGCTTCACCGGCTCCATCGGCCTCGGCACCGTGTGGATGCGCCACCAGATTTCGCTGACGGCCAACGCCACCAAGGTCCTCGATTCCCGGATCGCCGAGTGCGATCGCCGCCTGAACGAGACCAAGGCCATCCTCGAGGCGGAACAGGACCCGGCCCTGCTCAAGCAGCGCAACAGCGAGTGGCACCTGGGCCTGATCGCCCCGCCGGCGGGTCAGATCGTGCGCCTGCCGTTCGATCCCGTCATGCGCCTCGCCGAGAAGCACAACCGCGGCCTCTTCAATGACGGCGTGAAGTCCGTCACCGTCTCCCTCCGCGTTGCCGGTCTCGCGCCCTGACTCCCATGTCCAAGGGCTTTGCCTCCAGCTACCGCATCGTCCTCCTGGCCGTTGTCATCCTGGTCTGTTTCGCCGGACTCGGCGCGCGGCTGGTCTTCCTGCATGTCATTGATCGCGACGTGCTGGTCCGCTTCATCGACAAGGCCCGCCGCCAGATCATCGTCGAGAGCGCGCGCCGCGGGGACGTCCTCGACGCCAAGGGCGGCATCCTCGCCACGAGCCGGACGCTCATCGTCCTCGGCGTGGACCCGCAGTCGCTCCGCAAGGAGGACGAGACGAAATGGCCGCAGCTCGCCGAACTGATCGGCCTGCCGCTCGCCGACCTGACTAAGACCCTTCTCACCAAGTCCCGCCCGGCCGTCCCGACGAACGCCTCAACCGCCTCGTCGCCTGCGAAACCGGGGGATTTGGTGATCAATTTTGCCCTGCACCCTGAGTCGGCCGAACGGACTCCGATCGCGAAAACCGCTGTGATGGTCACCGCCGCCACCGATACTGCCTCGGACGACACCGTGCTCGACGACAATGCCGACGAAAACGGCCTGCGTCCGATCCGCTGGGCCAAGCTCAGCGAGACGGTTGAGGAATCCACCTACGCGAAGATCCAGGCGCTCGGGATCAAGGGCGTTTACGGCCAGCGCGCCTACCGCCGCGCCTACCCGCACAATTCCCTCGCCGCGCATGTCATCGGATACCTCAACAAACAGGGGGAGCCTGCTGCCGGCATCGAGCGTTATGCCGACTTTTACCTGCACGGCCGCGACGGCTGGCGCGAGGGCGAACGCGACGGACTCCGCCGCGAACTCGCGCAGTTCCGCACCCGCGACGTTCCGGCGTCCGACGGTTTCACCGTCCGGCTGTCCATCGACTCCGCCATCCAGCACATGGCCGAGGAGGAACTCGACGCCCTCGCGAAGAAATACTCCCCGCAGAAAGCCACGATCATCATCAGCGACCCGCAGACGGGCTTCATCCTCGCGCTGGCCAATTACCCGACGTTCAACCTCAACGAGTACAACCTGGTGCCGGCGGTAGAGCAGGGGGCCATGCGCAACGTGGCGGTTTCCGACATGTACGAGCCCGGCTCCGTCTTCAAGATTGTCGCCGCGTCCGGCGCGCTGAACGAGGGCCTGGTCACGTCCGCTTCGCGCTTCGACTGCTCGATCGACAAGATCGACTACAAGGGTCGGACGCGCGGCCTGCCGGGCGAGGACCACCACTTTGACGAGCCGCTGTCCGTCGCCGAGATCATCTCGCACTCCAGCAACCGCGGCGCCGCGCAGCTGGCGATGAAGCTCGGGGACGATCGCTTCTACGCCTACGCCCGGGCGTTCGGCTTCGGCCAGCTTTCCGGCTTTCCCGTCGGCGGCGAGATTGTCGGCTCGATGGCGTCCCCGGCGAAATGGGACGGTCTCACGATCACGCGCATGCCGATGGGCCAGTCCATCGCCGCCACGCCGATGCAGATGCATATGGCGATGGGCGTCATCGCCAGCGGCGGCTACCTGCTCCGGCCGCAGATCATCAGCCAGATCAACGACTCCTCCGGCGAGCCGGTCTACCGCTACCTCGGCGTCGCCAAGTCGCGCGTGATCACCCAGGAGACGGCCCGCACCATGGCCCGCCTGCTGACGGGCGTGGTCTCGGACCGCAAAACCCGCTACGGCAACGAGGGCACCGCGCCCGAGGCGGCCATTCCGAACTACGAGGTCGCGGGCAAGACCGGCACCTCGCAGAAATACATGCCCGAGGTGATGGCCAACGGCACCACCCGGCTTTTGCCCTCGAAGAAGCACCATGTCGCTTCCTTTGTCGGATTTTTCCCCGCGAGCCACCCCCAGGTGGCGATTTCGGTGATTGTGGACGATGCTGACGCCCATGCACCGGGCGGCGTCGCTTATGGGGCGAAGGTCGCCGCCCCGTCGTTCAAGCACCTCGGCGAACAGCTCATCCAGTATCTTGACCTCAAGCCCGCCTACGACACCTCGGGCCGCACGGCCCTCGCCATGGAAGGAGGCCGCCGGTGATCGGTTACCTCACACAAGATTATCCCCTGATCCACGCGTTCCGCCCGCGCCCCGCGCTCCGCACGCGTCAGGAAACCCTCAGCCGCAACCGCGTTTTCAAAATGGCCCCGAAACTCTCCGATTATTTTACCGACGGTGAGATCATTGCCCTGAAGGGCAGCCTCGACCGCCCCATTTCCGGCCTTGTGATGGACAGCCGCCGCGTCGTCCCGGGGAACCTTTTCTTTGCGCTGCCCGGCCTCCGCGCCGACGGCGGCTCATACATCGACGAGGCTGTGAGCCGCGGCGCCGTGGCCGTTGTCACCCAGAAGCTGCCCGCCCACGCCCCGGCCAAGGTCACGTTCATCGAGGTGGCCGACGCCCGGGCCGCGCTCGCCCGCGTGGCGCAGCGTTACTACAAGTATCCCGACCGCGACCTCTCGGTCATCGGTGTCACCGGGACCAACGGCAAGACGACCGTCACCCATCTCATCAAGCATTTCCTCAACGGCGACCAGCGCGTCGGCCTGATCGGCACCATCAATTACGACCTCGGTGCGCGGACTGTGCCGTCGTTCCGGACCACGCCCGAGTCCCTCGACATCTACGGCATGATGGCGCAGATGCGCGACGCGGGCTGCAAGCAGGCGGTGATGGAGGTCAGTTCGCACGGCCTCGACCAGCAGCGCGTGCTCGGCCTGCAGTTTGGCGCGGCGGTGTTCACCAACCTCACCCGCGACCACCTCGACTATCACAAGACGCTCGACGCCTACTTCGCCGTGAAGACCCGGCTCTTCAACGGCCAGACCGGCGCCGCGCCGAAGGTCGCTGTCGTCAACCTCGACGACCCCTACGGCGAGCAACTCCTCACGCACATCCCGGCCGGCGTGAAAACCGTCACCTACGGGGAAAGCCCGTTGGCGCTCGTTCGCGCGGAAAACGTCGCGCTCAATTTCAAGAACTCCACGTTCCGTCTCGTCTGGCCCGGCGGGACCATGGATCTCGATTCCCCGCTGATCGGCCGGTACAACGTCAGCAACCTCCTCGCCGCCATCGCGACGGCGTGGGGCCTCGGCCGCGACCCGGTCGTGTTTCTCGCCCGCCTGCGCGCCTTCGCCGGGGTCGCCGGCCGCATGGAACGCATCGAGGAGGGCCAGCCGTTCAATGTCCTCGTGGACTACGCCCACACCGACGACGCCCTGCGCAACGCCCTCGGCATGCTGCGGGCGATCACGCCCGGCCGGCTGCTGGTGGTGTTTGGGTGCGGCGGCAACCGCGACCGCACCAAGCGCCCGCTGATGGTGAAGGCCGTGCAGTCGTTCGCCGACTTTGCCTTCGCCACCGCGGACAACCCCCGCAGCGAGGCGCTCACGCAGATCTTCTCCGACATGAAGGCTGGCGTCACGGCGCCGGCCAAGATCTCGTGGACCGAGGACCGCCGCCGCGCTATCAGCCTCGCGCTCGATGTCGCCCAGGCCGGCGACTGCCTGCTCATCGCGGGCAAGGGTCACGAGAGCTACCAGGAATTTGCCGACACTGTCATCCCGTTTGATGACCGGCAGGTCGTGCGCGAGCTGATTGGGATCAAGACGCTGAAAGACTGATGCCCACCTTTGCTCCAGCCCAACTTGCCTCGTGGACCGGCGGACGCTGGACGGCCCAGCCGGAGGCGGCATTGGCGGGTTTCACGATGGACACGCGCCAGCTCCGCACGGGGCAGGTGTTTGTCGCGCTGAAGACGGCGAAGCGCGACGGCCATGAATTTCTCCCGGCGGCGCAGGCGGCGGGTGCCAGCGCCGCGCTGGTCGCAGTTGCGAATCCCGCGCTTTCCCTGCCGCAGCTCGTGGTGGCGGATCCACTGGCCGCCTTCCAGGCTATCGCCCGCGAACACCGCCGGACGTTTCGCGGCCCGGTGATCGGCATTTCCGGCAGCGCGGGCAAGACGTCCACCAAAAATCTCCTCGCCCTGTTGCTCGGCGGTGAGGCGGGTGGGGTGCTCGCGACCGAAGGTAACCTCAACAACCACCTCGGCGTTCCCCTCACGCTCACGCGGCTCGATCCTGCATCGCACCAGTTCGCGGTCATCGAGGCGGGCATCAGCGGACCGGGCGACATGAAGCCGCTCGCGGACATGATTGAGCCCGACTTGGCGCTCATCACGCTGATTGCCGCGGCGCACACCCAGGAACTCGGCGGACTCGAGGGCGTGGCGCGCGAGAAGGCTGTGTTGCCCGCCGCGATCCACCCCAAGGGCGTCGCGATTTTCTCGAAGCAGTGCACCCAGTTTGCCGCGTTCCGCGACATGTTTGTGAATCAGCTGGTGCTGGAGTGCTCTACGCTGCTGCGCCCCGCCACGCAGCCGCGGCACACGATCCATTTCAACGTTCTCCAGCACCCGGCCGAGACGGTGATCGTCATCGCCTACGGCCCGCCGCCCCCGGTGATGTTCAAGCTGCCGCGCATGACGGACGGCATGGCGCAGAATGCCGCGCTCGCCCTGACCGCCGCGATTCACCTCGGGGTGGCGCCGGCGCTGCTGCAGTCTCGCTTGGCGGGATGGACGCCCGCCCCGCTGCGGGGTGAGATCCGCCACGAGGCTGGCCGGCTGCTTTATCTCGATTGCTACAACGCCAATCCCGCCTCGATGGCCGATGCGCTCGTAATGTTCCAGGCCATCGCCCCGGTGTCCGAGCCGCGGCTGTATGTGATCGGTTGCATGGAGGAGCTCGGGGTCGAGGCGGCGATGTACCACCGGGCGCTCGGTCGGTCGCTCAACCTGCGCGAGTCCGACCGGCTCCTCGTCACCGGCGTGCTGGCGAATGAAGTCTGCGCGGGGGTGCTCGACCAGGGTGATTTCCGGCGGCAGATCCAGATCGTGTCCGCCCTCGAGACGATCGCGGGCGTGTTCGCCGAATGGCGCGGTGCGGTGTTCGTGAAGGGCAGCCGCCGCTACCAGCTGGAGCAGGCCCTGACCGGCGCCGTCGCGCGGGAGGCCATTCATGCTTAGCTATCTCGCGGATTTCGACAATTACTTCCACCCGCTGCGCCTGCTGCGGTCGCACACTTTCCGCACCGTGATGGCGACGGTTACGGCGATCTTCATCGGCTTCCTCGTCGGCCCGTGGCTGATCGCGAAGCTCCGCCGGCTGAAATTCGGCCAGCACTACGACGACGACCGGACGGGCGACCTCGCGCAACGCTTCGACAAGAAGAACACGCCCACGATGGGCGGGCTGCTGATCTTCGTGTCGGTCTTTGTGAGCTCGGTGCTGTGGGCTGCCCCGAATATCTGGGTCGTGGTCGCGCTGTTTGTCTACACCGCGCTGACCGCCGTGGGCTTCCGCGACGACTACCTGAAGGTCGTGCACAAGTCCCGCAACGGCATCTCCTCGCTGGAGAAAATCATCTGGCAGACCCTCATCACCGTCGTCGCGCTTGTCGCGCTCCTGCTGCACCACGACAGCAAGGACAACATCCGGGAGCTGTGGGTGCCGTTTGTGAAGCACCCGATCACCAGCCTGCCAATCTGGGCGCTGTTTATCTTCATCTTCCTCTGGCTGGTCGGGTTTTCCAACGCGATCAACCTCACGGACGGCCTCGATGGCCTCGCGATCGGCTGTACGATCTCGGTCGCCTTTGTCTACGGTCTCCTGGCCTACGCGGCGGGCAACGTCATCATCTCCGACTACCTGCTCATCAATCACGTGCCGTACACGGGCGAACTCACGATTGTCTGCGGCGCGGTCGTCGGCGCCGGTCTGGCCTTCCTCTGGTACAACTCCTATCCGGCCGAGGTGTTCATGGGCGACACCGGCTCGCTCGCGCTCGGCGGCCTCATCGGGATCATCGCCTTCATGGTGCAGCAGCCGCTGACGCTCATCATCGTCGGCGGCGTGTTCGTCTGGGAGGCGGCCTCCGTCATCATCCAGGTGGGCTGGTTTAAGTACACCAAGCGCCTCAGCCCGACGGGCGAGGGGAAGCGGTTCTTCCTGATAGCTCCGATCCACCATCATTTTCAAAAGCAGGGCTGGCCGGAGACGAAGGTCGTCCTCCGCTTCTGGGTGCTCTCGTTCATCTGTGCGCTGATCGGACTCGGCACGCTGAAACTCCGCTGACATGGCACTCACCCCATCACCTTTCCTGCAGCCGCTGCTCGCGCAGCCCGTCGCCATCCTCGGCGGCGGGGTGAGCGGGGAGGGCGTGCGGGCGCTGCTGGCGGCGCTGGGGGCGACGGGCACGGTCTACGATGCGAAGGGCGCGGACTTCACCGTCAAGGCGGCCGCGGGTCATTTGCTTGCCGTGTTCTCGCCGGGCTTCGCCCCGGATCATCCCTGGCTCGCGCGAGCGCGGACCTCCGGCGGGGAGTGCCTGACCGAACTCGACTTCGCGGCGCTCTGCTGGAGTGGCCGGGTGGTTGCGATCACGGGCACGAACGGCAAGACGACGCTGACGGAATTTCTCACGCATGCCCTGCGCTCCATCGGCCGGGCCGCGTGGGCGACGGGCAATGTCGGGCACTCCTTTGCGCAGCTGGCCGCGGAGACGGCGGGCGGCACGAAGGACGCGTTCGCGATCTGCGAGGTGAGCTCGTTCCAAGCCGAGATGCTCCAGCGCCTTGAGCCGGAGGCCGCGCTCTGGACGAATTTTGCCGAGGACCATCTTGAGCGCCACCCGGGCATGGAGGCGTATTTCTCCGCGAAGTGGAACCTGGTGGCGCGCACGGTGCCCGGCGGGGTGCTGGCGGGTTCCTCGGTGGTGCGCTTTGCCAAAAAATTTGACCGGCCGCTGGCGGCCGACGCCGCGGTTCCCACCGAGGGCTCGCCCGCCGACCCGCGACTGGTGGGTACGGTGTTTGCGGAGTATCCGCAGCGGGAAAACTTTCTCCTCGCCGCCGCCTGGTGGCGCCGGACGGGACTCGATGAACGTGCGCTGATCACCGCCGCCAAGACCTTCCGTCTCGGTCGTCACCGGCTGGTGTGCGTGGCGGAGCACGAGGGCGTGGGCTATTGGAATGACTCCAAGGCCACCAATTTTCATGCCGTCGAGGCCGCGCTCGCGCGCTTCCCCGGCGCGGTCATCCTGATTGCTGGCGGCAAGGGCAAGGGCGGCGACCTTGCGGGCTTCATCCACCGCATCGCGCCGCGCGTGAAGCATGCCAGCCTCATCGGTGAGGTCAGCACCGAGCTGGCGTTCCACTGCTCGACCTTCCGCGTGGCCCACACGTCCTGCGCCACCCTCGCCGAGGCCGTCCGCCGCGCCGCCGAGCTGGCGGTGCCGGGCGACCAGGTGCTGCTCAGCCCGGGTTTTGCGAGCTTCGACCAGTTCCGCAACTACGAGGACCGCGGCGACCAGTTCGAGCGACTCGCGCGGGAACTCAGCGCCGCCGCCAATTTGAGATAGCTTTAACTCCACCAACCCACCAACACTTCTCCCAATGAAAATCCTGAAAATATTCGGCATCGTGGTCGGCGTCCACGTGTTTGCGCTGATCCTGATTTTTGCGAACCCCGGCTGCAGCGCGATGACCAAGACCACACCCGCGCCGGCCGACACGGTCGTCAAGACCGACGCCCCTTCGCCCACCATCACGGTGCCGACGGTCGCGTCCGGTGACACGGCCACGGGTTTTGACCCGAATTCGCCCGCCCTCTCCGTCTCCAGTGCCATCCGGTACAGCCCGACGCGCCCGAACACCCCGGCCGCCGGGGCGCTCGAGGCCGAGCCGGTCGCCGATGTCACGCCCGCCACCACCTACACCGTGGGCAAGGGCGACAGCCTCTGGTCTATCGCCCACAAGAACCACCTGCTGAAGGCCGATCTGGCCGCCGCGAACAACCTCCGGCCCGAGTCCACGCTCCGCCAGGGACAGAAGCTCATCATCCCGGGCAAGGCCCCGGCCACGACGGCCGGCAAGTCCGCCGGCCCGGCGCCGGCCAAGGGGGCGATGGCGGAGGCCACTCCCGCCGCGAAGGGGCCGGCTGATTCCGTGAAGCACACCGTCAAGCCCGGTGAGACCCTCGGCGCCATTGCGCGCAAATACCAGGTCAAGATCGGCGAGATCGCCACGGCCAACAACATTTCCGACCCGGCGAAGATCCACCCGGGCATGGAGCTCATCATCCCCGGCTGGCAG
>QQNC01000084.1 GCA_003402695.1 Verrucomicrobiota bacterium
CGGGTGTCGGCGGGGTTGTTGAGGATGGCGCTGCCGTAGCCGCTGAAGATGCGGGAGGGCTGGGGGGCCAGGGCCCTTGCAGGTACCTTGGGTGGCCCCTCGACCCGTTCGACAGGCTCAGGGCGGGCCGGCTCGGGGTGATTTGCCGTGCGCGGCAAATCAGGGAGGGCTGGCGAAAAGAGCGCCTCGAAGCTGCCGAAGCTTTTGTCGCCGGTGGCGCCGATGCCGGTGAGGAACGCGGCGTAGCGGGGGTCGTGGTAGAGCTGGAGCCCGATCTGGTAGGTGAGGGAGTCCTTGCGGATCAGCGGGGCGTAACGGTTGCTGCTGTCACCGAGCGGGGCCGAGAGCTGGCCGATGGTCACGTAGTCGAGCGGCTCATCGAACATGCGCTTCAGGCGTGGCAGCAGCGTGATGTCGTAGCCGAGTTTTTTGAGCAACGGGGCGGCTTCGGCAAAGGTCCGGGTCCAGACGAAATTGTAGTCGGGTGACTCGTGCGGGGCGCCGTCGCGGTAGACGGAGTTGTAGAACGCAAAGTCCAGGCCGATCCGGAGCAGGTGGCCGGTGGAACGATGCAGAATCTCGTCCACGTAACGCTGATTGTCCCCGTGCTGGCGGACGACCGCGAGCATGAGCAGGGCGCGCTGGTGGGTGCCATAGTTGCCGCGCATCAGGTCGTTGAAATACGCGTCGATCGCCTCCTCGAAAAAGTTGGCCTCGATGCACGCGCGGATCTGCTCGCCGGTCTGCCCGTAGAATTTCTGCAGCGCGGTGTCGGGGTCGATCGTCTCCCAGATGTCGTCGTAGGCCTCGGCGAGGGACGGCGAGATTTGGTAGGATTCCCAGATCAGGTTCACGATCTTGCCGGTGTAGCGCGTGCCCTGCGACGCCATGAGCTCGCCGAAACGCGACTGCTGCTCGTGGTTCATGTTGGGGTAGACCTCGGCGACGCGGCGGAACAGCACCGCGGCCTTATGGGCGAAGAGTCGATCACCGGTGAGGAGGTAGGCGCGGCTGAGCGAGCGGATGCCGTTGATGATGCAGCGACCGTCGAGGCCGCCGGTCTGCCAGACCAGATGGTTGGCGTGCGCGACGAACCAGTACTTGTTGCCGTCGGGTGCGGTCCAGCCCCAGCCGTCGTCCACGTAGGGGCCGGTGAGGCTGCTCCGGTCCTTGAACCCGCTGTGGTAATACGCGGCGTAGTCGTTGCTCGGGTAGGTCTCGCCCCCGATGGGGCATTTGACCTGGAACGGGTGCTTGGGATCAACGATCCACGGCAGGGAGGAGCCGTTGATGCCCTCGTAGATTTTCCGGCCGTGGATGGGGCAGCCGGCGTTGCAGAGCTCGACGGCGCGCGGCACCTCGGCGGTGGTCACCACGTTGCGGAGGGCCTCGTCGGTCCACTCCGCCCAGTAGCGGGCCTCGACCATGGACGGCTCGGCGCCGGCCTTGGCGGCGGGGTAGTGGGCGTAGTTGGCCCGGGCCTGGGCGATCTCGGCGTCGGAGACGAGGGTGCGGGCGGACTTGAGGGGGAATTGCGGCGGGCGGACCTTCGGCGGGAGCATCACTCCGTGCGGGAGCTGCGGCTGCACGGGGCCATCGGGAAACCACGGGTCGCGGGCAGAGGCGGAGAGCGGCGCGAGCAGGGCCAGCGCGAAGTAGAGCCGGCGGAGCGAGGCGAAACGCATGGCCGAAGATTGGGCGGGCGAAGGGGAAGCGGCGAGGCCGGAATATTTTTTGGCCGGAAGCCCCGCCTTCGCCAAGGCTACGGCGGGCAAGCAGGAAACCCGGAACGATCCTCAGCGCGAAAGCGCTGAAGGGCAAAAACGCGAAAGGGAGGCAGGTTGGGGCAGTCGGTCCCGCCCTGCCTCTTTTCCCGGCATTTCCGCTCCTCCGCGTTTCCGCGATCCGGGTTGGAATCCGTGTCTCCGGCTGCAAAGCTTTTGACGCGTTCCAGAACTTGTGCAGGTTTGCGCCGCCGATGAAATCCGCGTTTTCCCTGCTTCACCGACTCCTCGCGCCGGCTCTTTTGCTGGGTCTGCTGGCGGTGACGGTGCACGCGGCGGACGACCTCAGCCTGTCGGCGCCGGAGCAGGAAAACGGCTACCTGAAGCTCGGGTTCGACAAGCTGGCCAATTACAAATTCATCCCGCCGGCGTATGATCCCGCGGCTGACCCGAAGGCCATGCCGCCCACCGGCAACGAGCAGATCCCCGCCACGGTGAAAAGCTGGAGCGGGAAGAAGGCGATCGTGACGGGCTTCATGCTGCCGGTGAAGATGAACGGCGGGCTCGTGACGGAACTGCTCCTCGTGAAGGACCCGATGCTGTGCTGCTACGGCGTGATGCCGAACATGAACGAGTGGGTCGTCGTCAAGATGCTCAACGGTGGCGTGAAGCCGACGATGGACGTGCCGATCTCATTCTATGGCGAGCTGAAGGTCGGCGCGATGTACGAGAACGGCTACATGACCGGCGTCTATCTCCTCGAGGGGGAGAAGATGGCGGAAGTGAAGTAAACGGGGCTCGAGGCGATAGGCGAAGGGCGAGGAGAAAGCCTTGCCGCGAGGTGCCGCCACCTAGGCCCATCGCCTTTGGCCAATAGCCCCTCAGCGCGCGATGTCGCGCTGCGTCAGTACCTTGAAGCCGCGCTGGTTCAGCGCCTGGGCGGCGACGTCCGCGTCCTCAACGTTGATCGCGAGGGCGGCGCGGCCCTCGGGCCGCTTGATGAAACTGTAGACGTAGTGGACGTTGATCTCGGCCTCGAGGAGGGCGGCCAACACCGCCTGCAGGTCGGTCTCATCGCTGATCTCCACGGCGAGCACGTCGCACTCGGTGTAGGGAAAGGCATTGCTCGCCATCAGGCCCCGGGCCTTTTCGCGGTCATCGACGATGAGCCGCATGATGGCGCTGTCGGTCGTGTCGAGCACGGTGATGGCCATAATGTGGACGTGGTTCTGCTTGAACAGGGCCGTCAGCTCGTGAAGGCGGCCGACGCGGTTCTCGGCGAAGACGGAGAATTGCCGGACGGGATCGGTGGCGGCGGTGATGGTGGTCTCGGCCATGGCGGTGAAGCGGAGTGTGGCCAAGCGACGGGCGCGGTCAATTGCAGGCTGGCCGAGGCGCAGGGCGGCGTCCACCCTCTGCCGCCATGCCCACCGAACTTGCCCGCCATCATGCTGCGACGCAGCAACGCGCCAATGACGGGGCGCGGCTCGTCCTGCGTGGCATCGCGCTGAATGCCCTGCTGGCCGTGGTCAAGCTGGCCGGCGGCATCCTCGGCCACACCTATGCGCTGATTGCCGACGCGGCGGAGTCGATGCTCGACATCCTGTCTTCACTGCTGGTGTGGGCGGGGTTCCGCGTGGCGGCACAGCCGCCCGATGCCAACCACCCCTACGGCCATGGCAAAGCCGAGCCGCTGGCCGGGATGGCGGTGTCGTTGATTATTTTCGCCATGGCCGCGTGGCTGGCCAAGCAGGCCCTGCACGAGATCGCCACGCCGCACCAAGGACCCGCTTGGTGGACCCTGGTGGTGCTGGCGGGGGTGATTGTGGCGAAGACGTGGTTCTCGCGCCGGATGGGCATCGCCGGTGAGAAAGTCGGCAGCACGGCGCTGGGCATTGAGGCGCTGCACCACTGGTCGGACGCGATGACCTCCGCGGCGGCGTTTGTCGGCATCAGCATCGCGCTGTGGGCCGGCCCCGGCTGGGAGACCGCGGACGATTGGGCGGCGCTGTTTGCCTGCGTGATCATCGCCTTCAACGGCTTCGGGATGTTCATGAAGGCGCTGGGTGACGTGATGGACATGGCCGCGCCGAAAACATTTGAGAATGAAGTGCGCGTCCTCGCGCTGGCCGTACCGGGCGTGAGCGCCCTCGACAAGCTGCGCGTGCGGAAGAGCGGGCTGAGTTACCTGGTGGACATCCAGGTGCGGGTGGACGGCGACCTGTCGGTGCGGGCGGGCCACGCCATTGCGCATGCGGTGACAGATGCGCTGCTGGCGGCGGCGCCCCTCAAGATCAGCGACGTGACGGTGCACATCGAGCCGATGAAGTAGGCGGGCGGGGTAGGGCGGGGTCTTTGACCCGCCCTTGCCGAGAAAACTCCGCGGCGCCGCGAGCAACGATTCCGCCAGAAAGGGCGGGTCGAAGCCGCCGCCCTACCGGGAGTCACTCCTCGAGTTTCAGCGCGAATTTCCAGCCGGCCCAGACGCCGACGAGGCTGCCCACGCCGCTGATCACGAAGCACCAGCCGAAGCCCCACCCGAAATAATCCGGGATCGCCCAGCCGACATAGCCGCCGATCGTGGTGCCGACAAAGATGCTGAGCTTGCGCACGGGAGGATTATTTCGCGGCGGAAAACGCCGGGTCGCGGATGGAGCCCTTGGCGGTCAGCCAGGCGTGAATCTCGAACTTGAGCCGGCCGGCCAGGACCTCCGGGTCAGCATTGACGAGGGTGCGGGCTTCGGAGAGCGAAGCGCACTTGAAAATATACAAGCCCCGCCAGTCACTCGCGTCGGTGAACGGCCCGGCCACGAGGAGTTTTCCCTGCCGCGCGAGGCGGTCGATGTAGGCGTGCTGTGCGGCCTGCGTCTTGATCCGCTCCTCCTTTAGCCCGACGCCGGCGTACAGACCTTTGGACAGCACGCAGACGTAGTAGGTGGTGATATCGGGATCCGGGGCCGGCGCGGCGGCGGTCTTTTTCTCAGCGGCCTGCAACGGTGCCAGCGCGAGGCAGAGGGCGAGCAAAACCGGGACGAGGCGGTGGGGCATGCGCGCTGTTTAGGCGGGATGCTTTGGGCTAGCGAGGCGCAACTTATGCGGGTGGAAGCGGGACTTCATTGGTCGGCGGCGCACCGGCTTTCCCGTTTACTCAGGGGAGAGCCCGGCGTAGATTTGGCCCATGAAGAAACGCAACTTCGCCAAACCCCTGAGCGAAAATACCCACCTGCTGCGCTGGGTGGAAAAGATGGTGGCACTGTGCAAACCCGCCAACCTCCACTGGGTGGATGGTTCGAAGGCGGAGTATGACGCGCTGTGCGCGCAGATGGTGGCGGGCGGGACCTTCATCAAGCTGAACTCCAAGCTCTGGCCCAACTGCTATCACGCGCGCTCCGACCCGGGCGATGTCGCCCGCGTCGAGGACCGCACCTACATCTGTTCATTGTCGAAGGAAGCCGCCGGCCCGACGAACAACTGGGTCAACCCCTATGAGATGCGCAAGAAGCTGCGCAACCTGTTCGCCGGCTGCATGGCCGGCCGCACGATGTACGTGCTGCCCTACAGCATGGGGCCGGTCGGCGGCCCGATGTCGCAGATCGGCGTGCAGCTGACGGACTCGCCGTACGTCGTCGTCAACATGCGCATCATGGCCCGCATCGGCCTGCCGGTGTTTGCCGAGATCGACAAGGGCGAGAAGCGCGTCGTGCCCTGCATGCATTCCGTCGGCGCGCCGCTGAAGCCGGGCGCCAAGGACGTGCCGTGGCCCTGCAACGCGGACAAATACATCGTCCACTTTCCCGAGACGCGCGAGATCTGGAGCTACGGCTCGGGTTACGGCGGCAACGCGCTGCTGGGCAAGAAATGCTTCGCGCTCCGCATTGCCTCCAACCTCGCCCGCGACGAGGGCTGGATGGCCGAGCACATGCTCATTCTTGGCGTCGAGGACCCGAAAGGGGAGAAGACCTACGTGGCGGCGGCGTTCCCGAGCGCGTGCGGCAAGACGAACTTCGCGATGCTGATCCCGCCGGCCGCCTTCAAGAAGAAGGGCTGGAAGGTATGGACCGTCGGCGACGACATCGCGTGGATCAAACCCAACGCGGAGGGGAAGCTGCACGCGATCAACCCTGAGGCGGGCTTCTTCGGCGTCGCGCCGGGCACCTCGGCGAAGACGAACCCGAACGCCATGGCCACGCTGGCGAGGAACACCATTTTCACGAACACCGCGCTCACGCCGGACGGCGGCGTGTGGTGGGAAGGCATGACCGACGCGCCGCCGGCCGAGTGCCTTGACTGGCAGGGCCGGAAGTGGACGCCCGCGATCGGCCGGGCCACGGGCGCCAAGGCGGCGCACCCGAACTCGCGCTTCACCGCGCCGGCGTCGCAGTGCCCGTCGATCGATCCCGACTGGGAGAAACCCGAGGGCGTGCCGCTCAGCGCGATCATCTTCGGCGGTCGCCGCGCGGCGACGATCCCGCTGATCTACCAGGCCTTCAACTGGAGCTCCGGCGTGTACATGGGCGCGACGATGGGGTCGGAGATGACTGCGGCCGCGGCCGGCACGCTCGGCAAAGTCCGCCGCGATCCGTTCGCGATGCTGCCGTTCTGCGGCTACCACATGGGCGACTACTTTCACCACTGGATCATGATGCAGAAGCAGCTCAGCGCCACGCCCCGCATCTTCCACGTGAACTGGTTCCGCAAGGACGCGGACGGGAAGTTTGTCTGGGCCGGCTTCAGCGAGAACATGCGCATCCTCAAGTGGATCGTGGACCGCGCCCGCGGCCGCACGGTGGCGGAGGAGACGCCGATCGGCTGGATGCCGCGCTATGAGGACATCGACTGGACCGGCTTGGACTTCCCCAAGGTGAAATGGGACCAGATCATGGCCTTTGACCGCGGGGCGTGGCGGCAGGAAGTGATGGGGCACGAGGAACTGTTCCTCGACCTGCACGACCGGTTGCCGAAGGAACTGATTTTCGAACGCGAGCTGCTGATCTGCCGGATGTAGGTGGCGCGCTCGTCGCGCCATGTTGCGCACGAGCGCGCCACCTATCCGGCCCGAATGTATGCCACAATTTCTGCTGGAACGAAACGTGCTGGTGCGGTTCATAGCGCGATGCTCCGTTGGTTTCTACGCCTCTCCCTCGCTCTCGCCGGCCTGACCGCCGCGGCCGCCGAGCCGGCCGCGCCCGCACCGGGCGGGGCGGTGCCGCCGTTGCTGCTGGATGCGCTGGGCAAGGTCGCCGCGAACTTCGACCGCTGGGCGTACACGGAGACGCGGATGATGACGGACGAACACGGCGTGCCGCAGCCCGAGACCGTGGTCCGCTTTGACCCGTCGAAGCCCTACGCCGAGCAGTACCTGCCGCTGAAGGTTAACGGCAAGCCACCGACCGGGAAACAGCTCAAGGAATTTCGCCAGCGCGGGGAGAAGCGCGGCGAAAAATTTGCGAAGCAGGAGGCCGAGGGCAAGGTGCCGGGCAGCGAGCTGCCGCGCTTCGGATTCAACGGCGGGACGGCGTCCATCGACCTGGCCCACGCCACCCTCGCCAGTGAAAACGCGGACAGCGTCACCTTCGAGGTGCCGCTGCGCAACGACGGGCACGGCACGCTGCCGGTGGAGAAATTTCAGCTGTTTGCACGGGTGAACCGCACGACGCATGCGTTCGAGAACGTGGCGCTGCGGGTGCGGAGCGCGTTCCGGGTGAAACTCGTCGTCAAGGTGAAGTCGGGCGAGGCGAGCATCGATTTTGCCCCGGTGGGGCCGGCGTACGACCCGGCGCCGGTCACGATGAGCGGCGATGCGACGGCGACGGTCCTGTTCATGAAATTCGGCGGGGGCTTCGAGCTGAAGCGCACGGAGTTCGCGCGCGTGAAACCCTACGGCGAGCGCTTCGGCGTGAAGATCGGGCCGATGAAGGCGCTGGATTTCTGAGGGGCGGGCTCTGGGCCTTACTCCTCCGGCGGAGTGAAGCCGCGGCGGATGACGTTTTCGGCTATGAGGCGCGGGAACAGGAAGTTCTCGAGGTATTCCTTGCCGCCGGCCTTGGTGCCGCCGCCGGACATCTTGAAGCCGCCAAACGGGTGCCGTTCGACGATGGCGCCGGTGCAGCCGCGGTTAAGGTAGAGGTTGCCCACCAGCATTTCCTGCCGGGCGCGCTCGAGGGATTTCGGGCTGCGGGAGAACAGGCCGGCGGTCAGCGCGTAGTCGGAGGCGTTCACCATGGCGAACGCCTCGTCGAGGTCCTTCGCCTTCAGGATGGCCAGTACCGGGCCGAAGATTTCCTCGCGCACGATGGTGTGCTCCACCTTGCAGCCGGTGAACACGGTCGGCGGGACGTAGTAGCCGCCGCTGGCGACGAGCTCGGGGGCGAGCTGGGCCTGCCACGCGAGTGTGCTCTCCTTCTGGCCGGCCTCGATGTAACCGAGGATGGATTTCTGCGCGGCGTCATCGATGACGGGATTGACCATCGTGCCGGGCAGCGCGGGATCGCCGACGGAAAAACTCGGGCAGGCCGCGAGGAAGCGGTCGACGAAGCGGTCATACACGCCCTCGAGAACGATGAGTCGCGAGAGCGCCGAGCACTTCTGGCCGGCGTAGCCGAACGCGCTGTAGAGGGCGGCGGGGATCGCTTCGTCGAGGTCGGCGTCGTTGTCGATGATCAGGGCGTTCTTGCCGCCCATCTCGCACACGACCTTTTTGAGGTTGAGCTGTCCCGGCAGCGTCTTGCCGGCGGTTGCGTAGATGTCGCAGCCCACCGAGCGCGAGCCGGTGAACGCGATGAAGTCGATCTGCGGGTGCGCCACGAGGTGCGCGCCGGCGTCCGCGCCGGAGCACGGCAGGAAGTGCAGGGCCCCGGGGGGCGTGCCGGCCTCCATCATGACCTCCATCAGCAGGGCGCCGATGATCGAGGTCTGGCGCGCGGGCTTGATGATCATGCAATTGCCGGCGACCAGCGGGGCGACGGTCAGGCCGGTCAGGATCGCGAGCGGGAAATTCCACGGCGCGACGGACACGCCGACGCCGCGGGGCGTCCACACCTGCGTGCACGCTTCGCCCGGCACGGCCTGCGTGACGACGGGCTGGGCCAGCTTCACCATCTCGATCGCGTAGAAGCGCAGGAAGTCGATGGCCTCGGACAGGTCGCCGTCGGCCTCGACCCAGGGTTTGCCCGCCTCGAGAATGAGCAGCGAATTGATCTCCATCCGGCGCGATTCCATGAGGTCGGCGGCGCGCAGCAGGATGGCGGCCCGCTCCTCGACGGGGGTGGCGCGCCACTTCGGGAAATACGCGACAGACGCGGCGACCGCGGCCTCGGCGTCGGCGACGGTGCCCTTGGCCCAGTAGCCGACGATCTGCGCGGGACGCGCGGGATTGACGGACGGGAGGAAGGGACGGTCGGAGATCTTCTTGCCGTTGATGATGACCGGCCATTTCCGGCCGATCGAATTGGCCTCGTAGGCTTTGAGCGCGGCGCGCTGCTTCTCGCGGTTTGCGGCGAGGGTGAAGTCGGTGTTGGCGGCGTTGATGAACGCGCCGGCCGCGCGGGGCTTGCGGGCGAGGGGCTCGGGGGCGGCGGCGATGGCGTCGACGGGGTTGCCGAGGAGTTGGGCCTGCGTGGCCTCGCCCATGTTCTTGATGCGGAGAAAGCCCTCGTTGGAGGTGTTCTCGAGCAGCCGGCGCACGAGGTAGGCCATGCCCGGGAGCAGCTCGCCGATGGCGCAGTATTCGCGGACGCGGTGGCCCATTTGCAGGAGGGCGGCCTTCAGTTCGTCAGCCATGCCGAACAGCGCCTGGAATTCGTAGGCCTTGGGCGCGATGCCGAGGCGCTCGGCCTGGGCGATGGCGTGGGCGACGGAACGGACGTTGTGTGAGGCGAAGTTGGGGGTGACGACGTCGATGTTCTCGAGGAGGAACAGCGTGAGCTTCTCGTAGTTGGCGTCGGACTCGGGCTTTTTCTGCCAGACCGGGATGGGCCAGTCGCGCTGCTGCGCGATGATGGTCTCGTAATCCCAATACGCGCCCTTCACGAGACGGATGCTGAGCGGGCGCTGGCGCTGGCGGGCCCAGGCGACGAGGTCGCGCAGGTCGGCCTCGCAGTCGCGCAGGTAGGCCTGCACGGCGATGCCGATGGCGGGTTTCTCGGCGAACTCCGGTTCCTCGAAGATGGACTTGAAGAGCGCGAGGGTGAGGTCCTTCAGCTTGTAGCTCTCCATGTCGAAGTTGATCAGCGCGCCCACCTCGGCCGCGCGACGCAGAATGGGGCGGAGGCGCTGCTTGAGGGCGGCGATGGAGTTTTCCGGGTCCGCGGGATGGACGTCGGGCGTGAGGGCGGAGATTTTGACGGAGAGATTGAGCCGCGGGAGCGGGCCGTTGGGGCCGACGTCGCTGAAGCACGGGTTGCCGTCGGCGGCGAAGAACTTCGACACGGAGTCGAGGATCTCGAGGTTGCGCTGGAGGAAGACGTCCGCCTC
>QQNC01000085.1 GCA_003402695.1 Verrucomicrobiota bacterium
GGGTTGCGCGCTCGCGCGCAACGTTGCACGCCAGCGGGCAACCCACGTTAAAAACAAAAACCCCGCGGCCAGGGGCGCGCGGGGTTGAAAGGGGCGCGGGACGCGCAGGCTTACTTGGCGTAAACGTACTTCGCGGCGTGCGACTTGGCCCGGGAAGCGGCGTTCTTGTGGACGACGCCGGACTTCACGGCCCGGTCCATCGCGGACGCGTACTCGGCGGCCGCAGCCTTGGTGGTAGCGGCGACGCCGGCCTTGATGGCGGCGTCGAGCTTCTTGTGCAGCGTCTTGAGGCGGGTCTTGACGCCTTGATTGCGGATGGTGAAGCGGGCGGATTTACGCGCGGCTTTGATGGCAGATTTGGTGTTGGCCATGGATAGAGTGAGTTTTGAGCCGGACAGAAACCCAAACGCACGGGGGAGAGTCAAGGGCAATTCCCGGTGCACCACCCCTGGTACACCGGGAAACCCCAAAAATTGAGTCCCGGGCGGGCCCCGGCCGGCCCCCAACACGAAGCCGCCAGAACCCCGCCCGCGAACTCACTAGCCTCCCAGAGTGAACGTCTTTCGTGACAGTTATGCGGCAGGCGGGTGACAATCCGGTGACACTTACACCCGGGGGTCGCTCACAACGAGTTGTCGAACTTGAGGGCGTCGTCCTTGGACTTCTTCCCCGGCTGGCCGAAGTTATAGGTGATCCCCAAGTAAATGATCCGGGAGCTTCGCCGCAGGACGATGTCCTCATGGAGCAGCGGGGTGTTCACGATGTTTTCGTTTTTCAGGGAGTTGAACAGGTCCGAAACGGTCAGCACCAGCGCCGCCTGCTTCTGCCAGAGGTCATGCCGGAGTCCGGCGTTGGCGACGAACATCGGCCGCTGCTCACCCTGTGGGGTCAGCCGGGCGGTGGCGTATTTTGTGTTCAACTGCAGCTGGGTCGCCGGCGTGAGCCGCCACGTCAGGCCCACCTTGGCGAGCAAGGACCCATCGGACCGGCTCGAGCTGTAGCCGAGGTTGGAGGCATCGATCGTGTTGAAGAAGGTGTTGCTGCTGAAATTCAGCGTCACGTGCCCGCCCAGTTCGGCGTTCGCCGTCAGCTCCAGGCCACTGGCACGGTTCACGGCGAGGTTCTCCCGGGTGTTGAGCAGGATGCCGTTGCCCAGGTTGGTCGTGAGGTCGGTGAAGCGGTGGTAGGTGTAGCGGTAGTAGCCCGTGGCGGTGAAACTCGTGTCGTCCTGGTGGTAGCTGTAACCAGTCTCGATCGAGTGGATGTCCTCGGGCCGCAGGTGGGGGTTGCCCGCGCGGAGCGTGAAGGGATCAAGGTATTCCGGGAACGGATTCAGGTCCTCGGTCCCGGGCCGGTGGATGCGGTGGCTGTAGTTCAGCTGCCACTCCTGCGCCTCGGCGAAGTGGTAGGTCAGGTGCAGGCTCGGGTAAACGCGTGCGTAGTCGTTGGGAATAGTCTGACCGGTGGTGACCAGCTGGGACGACGTCGTGGTGATCTCCGGCCGCACGCCCGCCTGCACCCCCACGGAGCCAAAGGTGCGCGCATAGGTCGCGTAGAAAGCGTGAATCGTGCGGTCGAGGATGAAGCGGTTGGACTTGGCCAGGTCCTCGACCCACGCGCCCGTTACCGAATCGAAGTACGCGTTGGTGAAATCCGAATCGCGGCTCTCCCGCGTCAGGTCATAACCGGACTCCAACTTGGCCTCGCCGCCCAAAGGCCGCGCGTAATCGACGCTGGCCTCGTGGCTGCGTTCCAGGTTCGAGACGAGGACGTTGTCAAAAGTCGGCGCCTGCACGGGTGTCCGGTAGGTGTTGGTGTAGTGGTTCGTCTCGTCTTCCTTCGTGTCCGAACTCTTGAGCTCCACCTTCAGTTCGTGGCCCTCGTCCGCAAAGTTGTGCTGGTACGTGCCCGCGACCTCCGTGCTGGGCTCAAAATCAGGGGCGTAGCGCACCCGATCGTAGTCACTGGCGAGGATCCCGGCCGCGCCACCCACGCGATTCTGGTCGGTGGCGCGACGTGTATGCCGCCGGTCATTGTAATTAGCCGAGAGACCAAACTGGTCAGCCGCGTCCGGGGCATAATCGAGGCCGAGGCGCCCCAGATGACTGATCGGTCGGGAAACCTCCACCGTCCGTTTTTCCGCGCGGGTGACCACGCCGGTGACAGGATCGGTGATGGTCCGGAGGTCGGAGGCGGCGCGGTAGCGGTCGTCCTGACGGACCCCGTAGCTGGCGAAAAAATTGACCGGTCCGGGACGAAAATTGAGCGCAAGGCTCGAGTTGTAGCGGCGGTTGTTGCCGACATTGAAACTCACCGTGCCGGAGAGGCCGGCATCATGCCGTTGCTTCAGCACGAGGTTGATGATGCCCGCAGTGCCGTCGGGCTTATATTTGGCCGACGGGTTGGTGATGACCTCGATCTTCTCGATGGAGTTGGCCGGCAACTGCTGCAGCACTTCGGCCCGGCTCTGGCCCATCAGCGTGGACGTACGGCCGTTGATCAGGATCAGGACGTTGTCGGAGCCGCGCAGGCTGACATTGCCGTCGAGGTCCACGTCCACCGACGGCACGTTTTGCAACAGGTCGCTGGCCGTGCCGGTGACACTGTGGATATCCCGGCCCACATTGTAGATTTTGCGGTCGATGGCGTTGAGCTGGGCGGACTGTTTCGCGGTGACCTCGAATTTTTTCAACTGCAGCGGCTCGTCCGCCAATTCCAGCCGGCCCAAGTCAATTTGCGTCCGGGCCGCATTGATTTGGAATACCGCGGTCGTCCGGCCCACGCCCCCCACCCGTCCATAGACCACGGCATAGTCGCCCGCGGGGATCTTCTCCAAGGTGAAACGGCCCCGTTGGTCCGTAATGGCGCTGACCACGACCGTGTCATCCGCGCGCTTGAGTGTGACCGCGGCAAATTCCACCGGGCGACGGGTCTCCGGCGTGAGCACGGTGCCGTTGACGCGGGCTTCCACCCGCGCCGCCGCCGGCGGTTTATCCGCCGCACGCACCGTGGCCTGCACCATGGTGCAGGCCACGCAGGCGATCAGGATCGGGCGAAAACGACGCAGCATCCGAAAGTTACTTTAGTAGCGGGCAAGCCGCAGCAAGATAACTGCGCCGGTCGCCCCGGTTTTTCCAGCGACCACGGAAGCGCGCCGGTCCGCGCTCAATGCGGACCCGCCGCCGCCAACTCGGCCCTGACCGCCGCCAGGTCCGCCTGGAACGACGCGCTCGCCAGAAAATCCCGGGCCAGCGACTGGCCCAGTACCCGCCCGGCGTAGATGTCGGTCGGGTAATGCACCCCGCCCTGCACCCGCAGCCAGCCGGTCTCGCGACCCTTGGCGACCAGGGCCTCGCGCTTTTCCGGAAACAGCTCGGCCAAAATCTGGGCATACACGGTGCCGCGCGTGGAATGGCCGCTCGGATAGCTGTAATCCGTCGCCTTTTCATGTTCGACCGCATGCGGGAAACGCACGGGGTCCACGATGTAGGGCCGGGTCCGCTCCCAGTGTTTTTTACCCTTGGACGTCACCGCCTTCGACTCCTTCTCGATCTCCTTGAACAGCGCTTCCAGCTGCGGGAACTTCCCGGCTTGGAACCACGGGCCGATAACCGGGGCGAAGTGGAACGGCGTCAACTTCACCTCGGACTTCGCCTGCGCGACTTGCGCCGGCGTGGCGGTGGAGGCGACGGCGTAGGCGGCCTCGAGATCGGCCTTGTCCTCCGCCGAGCCCGCCGTCGGGGGCGGAGCCAGCAGCGTGAGGACGTCGGTGCGGCTGTCCGCGAGATACGAGACCGGGGCGGAAGCCGGAGCCGCCCGGAGCGGGACCGCGATGACGAGGGCGAGGAGGAAAAGAAACGGGCGCATGGGGAGGAGGGACCGCGATTAGAATTCCAGGGCCAGGGTGAGGAAATAGTTTCGTTCCGGCAGGACGTTGAAGACATCCTTGGTGTAGGCATTGGCGGCACTGGCATCGATCCCATCGAGCACCTGCACCTTCTGGTTGAACACATTGCTCACCTGCAGGCGGACCTTGAAGCTGCGGAAGAAACCCGAGCTGAATTTCTGGCCGTAGCCCAAGGACAGGTCGCCAATCCAGTAGCTCTGGCTGTTCGCCGAGCGGGAGGCGCCGGCCCCGGGCAGATCGGGATTGGTGATGGTGTTGTAGACGGTCCAGCTGCCGACGTACTTCTCAGTCAGGGAGCCGAAGAAACCGTTGCCGTCGTAGACAATTCCGAGGGCCGCGGTGCTCTTCGGCACCGTCGGGACATCCAGCTTCGAGCCCTTGAAAACCGCGCGGTTGATGGAGCCGTTGGCATAGGCGCTGACGCCGTAACCGAGGAAGTAGGTGCCCTCCGCTTCGACGCCTTGATAGTAGGCGCCGCGCGCCACGCCGTAATAGGTCGGGTCGCCCGAGGCGTCGGCCGGACCGCTGTAGGCGTAGTTTTTGAAGTCCACATAATACACGTCGATGTCCGCGTTGAACCGGTCCTGCTGATACACCGTGCCCACCTGATAGTTGGTCGAGAGCTGCGGCTTGATGTTGATCGCCCCGAGATTGGCGTTGTCGACGTAGAAGGAATTACCCTCGGAGAGGGCCATGATGCCCTGCGCCCACTGGGCGTAGGCCGACCAGTCCTTCGTGATGTTATAGTGGGCCGAAACCGACGGCAGGGCCTTGGAGTCGCTGCGGGTGGCGACCAGCGCCTGGCGGCCAGCCGTCTGGTTCACCGTGGCGTTGAAATCGCGGCCAAACCGCTGGTAGCTCACCCCGGCGTCCACGTCGAATTGCGGCGTGATCTTCCACAGATATTCGGCGAAGGCCTGGAACGTGGTGTCCTTGTCCACGAGCAGGTACTTGTAATCGTAGCCGGCGGCGCCGGGCAGCGTGGCGGGGTTGCCACCGGGCGCGGCCGCCTTGTAGAGGGCCGTGGCGGTCAGGTCGATGGCGTCGGCGCCCGTGGTGTCGTAATTGACGCCATAGGTGTAACGGTGGTTCGTGGTCGTATCGTACCACAGGCCCGTCTTGAAGGTGCCGACGGCGTCGTCGTGGATCAGCGCAAAGGTGTCGCCGTAGGTGCGGTATTCGTTGCCCTTGACGGAGCCGAGCATCTGTCCGGCTGCCGCGCCCGAACCGACCTTGGGTTTCTCGTGACTGACGTTGTCGTAGGAATAGGTGTAGACCTTGTTCTCCAGCTTCCAGCCGTCGCTCAACTGCGAATCGATGCCGATGTATTCAAAGTCGGCCGTCTTGTCCTGATAGTTGTAGGCCCGGTTCAGCAGATCGAGGTGGTTGGCGGCGATGTTGTCTTTCAGGCCAAAATTGCGACCGAAGGTGTCGATCTGCAGCTGGTTAATGGTGCCGGGGTTGCCGAAGCTGATTTTGTTCACACTGCTCAGCACGGTGACCGTGGTGGCCTTGCCGATGGGCTGCAGGTATTTGACGTAGTAGGTGTCGCGCTTCATGTCGGCGTTGGTCCGATAACCGTCCGTGCTCATCCGCTGGTAGCTGGCGAGGGCGGAAGCCCCGGTCAGCGACGGCAGCAGGCCCGAGTTGACCTCAAAGTGGTAGAGCTGCGTGTTCCAGCTGCCGTAGCTCGGGGTGGGCACGAACGACATTTCCGTGCGGGGATCCTTGGAAGAAAGGGCGAGCGTGCCGCCAAAAGTTGCGATGCCGATGTTGCTGGCCGCGCCGGGACCGCGCTCCACCACAACCTGGCCGATCAGCTTGGCCGGAAAATAACTGGTGGTGTGGTGGCTGTAGGAGTTGTAGTCGCCAAACGGAATTCCGTCGAAGGTCACGTTGTAACCGCCGTCATCAATGCCGCGGATGGTGGTGTGCTTGGCCTCGCTGAGGCCGGGACCGTTCGTCTCCACATTCGCGACGCTCGGGGCGATGTTCACGATCGTCGCATAATCGGCGGTCGGGACGACGTTGTTGGCGATGTACTGCAGCGACAGGATGGACGTGGGCAGGCGGGCGCTCAGCTTGCTGTCGGTCGGCGCGGCCGTGAGGGCGGAGCCCCGGGGCGCGGCGACTTCAAATTCCTGCAGGCGCAGCACCGGCTCGCCGGCCGGGCTCATTTCGTCCGCGGCTTGGGCTGCGGGCAGCGACAAAAAAACCGCGGCTGGGACAGCGGCGGTAAATTGGAAAAGACGACGGAGGCGGGGAAAGGTCAGGTTCACCCCGGCAGCGTAAGTGACGATTGTTACGCTCCGGCGGCGCCAGTGTGACGACGCGGTAAAGGCCGCGAAAAAAATTAGCTTTGGGGCCGGTAAGCCGGATTCTGTTCCACGCCTTGCGGCGCTTCGGTCGTTATTTCTCTCAGGCCAACCTTGCGGCGGGCCTGGCCTGCGGCGCTCGCTTGCGCGAGCGAAGCCGGCTGCGGCATACCCGCGACTAGAGGACGGGCCGCCCAGTCGCCTATTTTGCCTTGCACCAGACGGGGTTTTTCGTGCCGCCAACGTCGCCGTTGGCGCGGTGGGCTCTTACCCCACCTTTTCACCCTTACCCTGAGCGAGCTCACCTTGCGGCGAGTCGAACCGGGCGGTATATTCTCTGTGACACTGTCCGTCACCGCGCTTTGAAACGCGGCGCCTGCGCTCGCCTTGCAGCTGGCGCAGCATCCTGCCCTGTGGTGTCCGGACTTTCCTCTCCGAATTATCGGGCGCGGCATTACCCGCGCCTTGGGATCAAAGAACTCGGAGCAACGACCAGGCCCCAAAGCTAAGATTCCCAATAAACCAAGCGCCCGCACTGGTCGCAAGTCGCGAGTTTGCCGTCGAGGGATTTGCCGTTGCGCGCAGCCGACTCGACTTCGTTCGAGACCTTCAGGTGGCAGCCGCCGCATTTGCCGCCGCGAATCGGCACGCACGCGGGCAGGCCCTTGGTCGCAATACGGTCGTAAAGTTTCAGTTCCAGCTCGGCCAGCGGGCCGCGCGCGGTGAGGACCTCCGCCTGCGCGCCCTTGAGCTCGGCCTGCAGGCTGACCTCCCGCTCCTGCAGCGTGCGGATGCGGGCCTCGTGCCCGGCGATGTTGGCCTTCAACACAGCCTCGGCGGCGGCGAACTTCTTTTTCGCCTCGTCAATCTTGTACATCACCTCGAGCTCCTTGCCCTCCCATTCGCCAATGGCGCCCTGGGTGGTCTCGATTTCGTGGCCCAAGGCCTTAAATTCCTCATTCTTCCGCACTAACGACTGCTGCGTGCGGTACTTGGCCAGCTTGCCCTCCGCCGAGCCGATCTCGGTCTCGATGATCTTCTTGTGGGATTCCAGTTCCCGGAGCTCCATGCGGGCGGTCTCAATGGCGGCTTTTTCCCCGGCAATCTTGCCCTCCACGGCCGCAATGTCCCGGGGCACGGCTTTCAGCTGGGCCTCCAAACCGAGGCGTTTGGCGTCGCGATCTTGTAAAATCAGCAGTTTTTCGAGCACGGGAGCCAGCATGACCGGCCACTTTGCCGGTACCCCCACCCCGGTCAAACGAAACCCTCGCGTATAGGCCAAAAGAACCGGGTTTCCGGGGCCATTTTTTCCTAAAATAACCTTTGCCACCGCTGCGGTTTCACGAGACTTTTTTCCTTTCATTTTTCACCCACTTTTCCACTCATGTCCGAAGCCTCCGACGCAGAAAACAACGCCAAGAATCAAGCCGGTGCCGATGCTTACGGCGCGGACAAACTCAGCCAGCTCAAGGGTCTGGAAGCCGTGCGAAAAAAGCCCGGCATGTACATCGGCGGCACGGATGAGCGCGCGCTCCACCACTGCGTTTCCGAGGTCCTGGACAACTCCGTCGACGAGCATCTCGCGGGTTTCTGCGGTCGCATCGAGGTCAACATCCACGTCGATGGCTCCATCAGCATCCGCGACAACGGCCGCGGCATCCCGGTCGACTTGAACAAGGACAGCGGCCTCCCCGGCGTGGAGCTCGTGCTCACCACCCTCCACACCGGTGGCAAATACGGCCAGGGCGGCTACAAGTTCTCCGGCGGCACCCACGGCGTCGGCGCCAAATGCGTCAACGCCGTCTCCGAGTGGTTCGAGGTCGAGGTCTCCCGCGGCGGCCAGGTCCACCACATGAAGTTCGAGCGCGGCCAGACCGTCCAAAAGCTCGAGGTCATCGGCAAGGCCCGCGGCACCGGCACGTACATCACGTTCAAGCCCGATGCGGAGATCTTCAAGGAGACCACCGCCTTCGTCTCGTCCCGCATCAGCCAGCGCCTGCGCGAACTCGCCTTCCTCAACTCCGGCCTCGAGATCGTCTTCACCGACGAGCGGCCCGCCGAGACCAAGCCCGAGCGCTACTTCTACAAGGACGGCGTCGAGGAGTTCGTGAAGCAGATCAACCAGGGCAAGACCCCCCTGCACCCGAAGCCCATCCGCATCGTCAAGGAGACCCGCCTGCAGCTCGACGACAAGCCCGCCGAGATCCACCTCGAGTTGGTGCTCCAGTACAACGACTCCTACAACGACCAGGTCCTCTGCTACACCAACACGATTCACAACCCCGACGGCGGCACGCACCTCTCCGGCTTCCGCAGCGCCCTCACCCGCGCGATCAACCAGTTCGCCAAGGCCAACAACCTGCTCAAGGACAAGGATCCCCAGATCACCGGCGATGACGTCCGCGAGGGCCTCGCCGCCGTCATCTCGATCAAGCACAGCGACCCGAAGTTCGAATCGCAGACCAAGGTCAAACTCCTCTCCCCCGAGGTCGAGAGCGTCGTCGGCTCCGCCGCCTACGAGGGCCTGATGCAGTACTTCGAGATGAGCCCGCCCGTCGGCAAGCGCATCGTCGACAAATCCCTCAACGCCGCCCGCGCCCGCGAGGCCGCCCGCAAGGCCCGCGAAACCGTCCGCAAGGGCGCCCTTTCCGGCGGCGGCCTCCCCGGCAAGCTCGCCGACTGCTCCGAGCGCGATCCCGCGCTCACCGAGCTCTACATCGTCGAGGGCGACTCCGCCGGCGGCTCCGCCAAGCAGGGCCGCGACCGCCGCTTCCAGGCCATCCTCCCGCTCCGCGGCAAACTCATCAACACCGAGAAGGCCCGCCTCGACAAGGTCCTCGGCAACGAGGAAATCCGCACCCTCATCACCGCCTGCGGCACCGGCATCGGCGAGGGCGACGAGTCCGTCGGCGGCTTCAACGCCGCCAAGGCCCGCTACCACAAGATCATCATCATGACGGACGCCGACGTGGACGGCTCCCACATCCGCACGCTCCTGCTCACGTTCATCTACCGCCAGATGAAGGGCCTGATCGAGCGCGGCTACATCTACATCGCCCAGCCCCCGCTCTACAAAATCAAGCGCAAGAAGCGCGAGCAGTACGTCGACAACGACGAGCAGCTCAACCGCATCCTCCTCGAGCTCGGCTCCGAGGACATCGTCCTCCAGCGCCTCGCCGACCAGCACGTCTTCGCCCCCGCGGCGATCGACCAGATCGTCGAGCACCTCGCCGCCCTCGAGAAACTCGGCGCCGGCGTCACGCGCTACGGCGCCGGACTCGCCGAGTACCTCGACACCCACGATGCCGCCACCCACGCGCTCCCGCGCTACGTCGCCCGCATCCGCAAGGGCAACCAGGAGAACCACGAGTTCCTCAAGGACGAGGCCAGCCGCGCCAAGTTCCTGTCGGAGCACGGCCTCAACGCCGACCTCACCGAGCAGGCGGAAAACGCCGCGGTCACCGGCGAAACCGGCAACACCAATTCGCCCCTCGGCGAGAAGAAGCCGCTCGGCGCACTGAAGCGCGTCACCATCCACGAGATCTTCGAGAGCACCGAGATGGCGAAGCTCCTCAACGCCCTGGTCAAAACCGGGCTCGAGATCACGAAGTTCAGTCCGATCGAGACGGCCCGCTACACGATGACCGAGAACGTGGGCCAGAAATCGGAAACCAAGACCGAGCTGTTCAGCTCCCTCGACATCGTCACCCAGATCCGCGCCAACGGCCGCAAGGGCCTCAGCATCCAGCGCTACAAGGGTCTCGGTGAAATGAACCCGAAACAGCTCTTCGAGACCACGATGGACCCGGACAAGCGCCGCCTGCTCAAGGTGAACATCGAGGACGCCGCCAAGGCCGACGCCCTGTTCACCCTCCTCATGGGCGACGAGGTCCCGCCCCGCCGCCAGTTCATCGAGGACAACGCCCTCAACGTCCAATTTCTTGATGTGTGA
>QQNC01000086.1 GCA_003402695.1 Verrucomicrobiota bacterium
CCCGTCTTCACGCTATCGAAGGTGAAGCCGAGGTTGTTCGCGAGCTTCTGCACGTCGAACTGGATGCCAAACACGCCGATGGAACCGGTGATGGTCGTCGGCTCGGCAAAGATGCGGTCGCCGTAGGCTGAGATCCAGTAGCCGCCCGACGCGGCATAACTGCCCATCGAGACGATCACGGGCTTCACCTTCCGGGTCAGGCGGATTTCGCGCTGGATGGCCTCCGAGGCCGTGGCGCTGCCACCCGGACTGTTCACCCGCAGGACGATCGCCTTGATGCTGTCGTTCTGGCGGAGCTGGCGGAGTTCACGTGCAAACTTGGTACCGCCGATATCGTCGGGCTGGCCCTCGCCATCCACAATCGCGCCTTCGGCGTAAACCAGCGCGATGTTCTGGCCGCGCGTCGGCGTCACGCCATGTTTACTGGTGTCCATCCGGTCCGGCGCGATCTTCGCGTACGCGGCGAGACTGATCTGCTTGAAAGTTTCCTTCGCGCCCTTGCGGCCGGTCTTGGCCTTGAGTTCGTCAATCACTTCGTCGCGGTAGGCGATCCGGTCCACGAGCTTGGCCGCCTTCGCAACTTCGGCGCGGACCAGCCCCTCGGCATCCACCGTCGCCTGCAGCGCCACCGGCGTGAGGCCGCGGCTCTGCGCAATGTCCGCCACCAGGCTGCCCCAGACGTCGTCGAGCAGCTTCTGGACTTCCTCGCGGTTCTCCGGGCTCATGTTCTTGCGGGTGAAGGGCTCGACGTAGGATTTGTATTTGCCCACGCGCGTGACCTGGATGCCGATGCCGAATTTCTCGAACGCCCCGGCGTAGAACATCGGCTCACTCGCGAGGCCCGGTAGCAGGATCATCCCGTACGGGTCCAGCACCAGGTCGTTGGCCACCGAAGCCAGGTAGTAATCCTTCTTGTCCGCAAAGGTCAGGTAGGCCTTCACCGGCTTGCCGGCTGCCTTGAAATCCTCGAGCGCGTTGCGCACTTCCTTCAGCGCCGCATAACCGTTGCCGTAGCCACCCGAGGAGAGCGAACCCGTCAGCAGCACGCCGGCGATGCGGTCGTCCTTCGCCGCCGCACGCAGCGCGCGCGTCACGCTGCGCAGCTGCAGCGTCTCCGGCCGGTTGTCATTCGTGAGGGCGCTGAAATCCACCCGCGGCGGCGCGTCGGTGATGTTGGCGTCGAGGTTGAAGACGAGGTACGAGCCGCGCTCCATCGCGACCGGCTTGTTTTCGCCGCTCATCGCCGCGATCGCGCCGATGAAGCCGATGAAGAGCAGCAGCCCGCCGCCGGTGAAAATGATCAGCGCGACCAGCGCCCCCAGCATCGAGGTAAAGAAATTCTTCATGTATCCTACGAAGCTACGCGCATTTTCCCCATCCTCCAGTCGAAACGCATCGAGCGGTCCTAAGTCGGGCTGAACGGCCAAGTCGTGGGTTGCGCGCGGGTGCGCACCGTTGCCCGTCAGCGGGCAACCCGCCATGGCCTGTGGGCACCGGGACGGGCCCGCCCACCCGGCCACTCCCACGATTATCACCCGTTTGTCACGGAAGCGGCTCAGGAACGGTTTGCGGTGATCCGTAGAACCCTCCAGCGTCCCTTCCCATGAGCGAACCCAAGGACCTGCTGACGACCAACCGTAAGGCGCTCACGATCAATCTCGACGGCACTAAGTACGGCACGTTCGCCGAGATCGGCGCCGGCCAGGAGGTCGCCCGCCATTTCTTCCAGGCCGGCGGCGCGTCCGGCACCATCGCCAAGAGCATGTCGGCCTACGACATGGCCTTCAGCGACGCCATCTACGGCAAGGCCCCGCGCTACGTTTCCAGCGACCGCCTCGTTAAGATGCTCGACCACGAGTACGCCCTCCTCGTCGAGCGGCTCGACAGCCAGCGCGGCGACCGCACCGCGTTCTTCGCCTTCGCCGACACCGTCGCTGCCAAGAATTTCAAGGGCAACAACGAGGCCCACGGTTGGATGGGCATCCGCTTCCAGGCCAACCCCCACGAGCCGCCCAGCGACATCATGATCCATGTTCGCATGTGGGATAAGGAAAACATCCTCCAGCAGCAGGCCCTCGGCATCATCGGCGTCAGCCTCATCTATGGCGCGTTCTACTACCGCGACGACCCCCGCCAGCTCATTACGTCGCTCCTCGACAACCTCAGCTCCGACCGGATCGAGGTGGACATGTGCCAGTTCTCCGGCCCCGCGTTCGCCAACGTGGACAACCGCCTCACCTCCCTCCACCTGGTCCAGTGTGGTCTCACCAACGCCGTGATGTTCGGTCCCGACGGCGGCGTCCTCCAACCGTCCGAGATCCTCCATCGCAAGGCCATCCTCGTCGAGCGCGGCAGCTTCCGGCCGGTCACGCACGTCAACGTCGACATGCTGCGCTGCGCCTGCGCCCAGTTCGTCCAGGAGCCGCTCGTCAAGGGCAAGGACTTCATCGTGCTCATGGAAATCACCATGCACAACCTGCTCTCCTCCGGGGAGCTCGACCCGAAGGACTTCCTCTCGCGCGTGGACCTGCTCGCCGACATCGGCTTCACCGTCCTCATCTCCAACTACTCCGAGTACTACCGCCTCACCTCGTACTTCCGCCGCTATACCAACGAGATGATCGGCGCCACAATGGGCATCAACAACCTCCTCGAAATCTTCAACGAGAAGTACTACGAGAATCTCGAGGGCGGCATCCTCGAAAACTTCGGCCGGCTCTTCCGCCAGTCCGTGAAGCTCTACATCTACCCGATGCGGCAGGATGCGTTTGACCGCTACCTGTCGAACGGCGCCCCGCCCGCCCACAAGTCCCTCGACCCGACCGCCGAGCTCGGCACCAGCGTGCTCATCACGGCCAAAAACCTCAGCGTCGCCCGGCACCTGCGCAACCTCTACGACCACCTGCTCGAGAATCACTACCTCGAGTGCATCGTGGGCTTCAACCCCGACATCCTCGACATCTTCTCCCGCGAGGTCCTCTCCCGCATCAAGGCCCAGGACCCATCGTGGGAAACCATGGTCCCCGCCCGCGTCGCCACCGCCATCAAGAAGCGCCACCTCTTCGGCTACATCGAGAAAATCGCCACCCCGGCCTAAGCCAGCCCTTTTATCGCGGAGACGCGGAGGAGCGGAAATGCCGGGAGTCGGAGACCGGAAATTTAAGAGGGAGCCAAGAAGTCAGGAAAAAGGCATCAGGTAGGGTTTCATGGCTACATGGCTTCCCCTTTAAACCTGCCTGAATTTTGCTTCCCGGTATTTCCGCTCCTCCGCGTCTCCGCGATCCTCATTTCCGGACTTCATAATTCGTCCTTCCTCCTTCTTACTTCCCGCCGTGCTTACCCCCCTTGCGCCTGATCTCTGGGACTACGACGCTCCGCTCACCGTGATCGGCATGCAGCTCGGCCACCGCCTGACGGTCGCCCGCCTCGCCGATGGCACGCTCTGGCTCCACTCGCCCTGCGCCTACTCCCCCGCCCTCGCCGCCGAGCTCGCCGCGGTCGGCCCCGTCGCTCATATCGTCGCGCCCAACGCCGTGCACGACACCTACCTCGAGGGTTGGTTTCAGGCCTACCCATCGGCCCGCTTTCACGGTGCCCGCGGTTTTTCCAAGTTCCGCCCTGACCTGAAGTTCACCGACGCGCTCGGTGACACGCCCGATGCCACGTGGACCGGCACCTTTGACCAGCTCATGGTTCGCGGCATGCCTCGGCTTAACGAAGTCGTCTTCCTCCACCGCGCCAGCCGCACGCTCATCCTCACCGACCTCGCCTTCAACCTCGGCACCGACATGCCCTGGCTCAGCCGCGTGATGCTGAAAATCAACGGCTGCTACGACTGCTTCGCCGCCTCGCGCCTCCTGCGCACCACGATCAAGGACCGCGCCGCCCTCCGCACGTCCCTCGACCGGATCTTCGCCTGGGACTTCGATCGCCTCGTCCTCAGCCACGGCCGCAACGTGGACACCGGCGCCAAGGAACTCCTCCGCGACGCCTACGCCTTTCTATAATCGCGGAAACGCGAGAAGCGGAAAGACCGGGAACTCTGATTGTCATTGCGAGGAGTCCCGCAGCAACGACGCGGCAATCCATCAGTTGCCTTGGATCCCCTGCCTTTTCCGCTCCTCCGCGTTTCCGCGATCGGCATTTTTTCAAATTCCGCGCTTTCGCGATCCGCCTTTTTCCCCTTTGCTGCCCTTCCTTCGCATGAAGTTTTACAAATACCACGCCCTCGGCAACGACTACATCGTCCTCAATCCCGCTGACTTCCCCACCTGGAAGCCGGCCCCCACGGTCGAGCAGATCCGCGTCGTCTGTCACCGCAACTTCGGCGTCGGCTCCGACGGTATCCTCTGGGGCCCGCTCCCGTCCCAGCAGAGCGAGTTCGGCCTGCGCATCTTCAACCCCGACGGCTCCGAGGCCGAGAAGTCCGGCAACGGCCTGCGCATCTTCTCCCGCTTCCTCTGGGACCAGGGCCTCGTGAAGCACCCGACCTTCACCGTCGAGACGCCCGGCGGACACGTGAAGACCGTCATCAAGGACGGTGGCCAGCTCCTCACCATCGAGATGGGCAAGGTCAGCTTCGACAGCGCCAAGATCCCGGTCGTGGGCGCCCCGCGCGAAGTCTTGAACGAGAAGATAAAAATCCAGGACCGTGAATTCACCTTCAATGCCGCCACGATCGGCAACCCGCACTGCGTCATCGTCCTCCCCGAAATCTCCGAGGCCATGGCCCGGAAGTACGGCCCCGATCTCGAGGTCCACGCCAACTTCCCGCGCAAGACCAACGTCCAGTTCCTGAAGGTCATCGACCGCAGCAACGTCCAGATTGAGATCTGGGAGCGCGGCGCCGGCTACACCCTCGCGTCCGGCAGCAGCTCCAGTGCCTCCGCCGCCGTCGCCCATAAGCTCGGCCTGATCGATCGCAAGGTCACCGTCCACATGCCCGGCGGCCAGATCGGCATCGAGATCGGCCCCGACTTCTCGATCCTCATGACCGGCACCGTGAACAAAGTCGCCGAGGGCACGATGCACCCGGAACTGTTTTTGGTGAAGGTGTAGTCCCATCCGACCTTCGTCTGCCATGCCGATCAAGGCCCGCTACGTTCACACGAACCTCATGGCCCGGGACTGGCGGCGACTGGTCCAGTTCTACTGCGACGTTTTTGGCTGCGTCCCGAAACCGCCCGAACGCGATATCTCCGGTGATTGGATCAGTCGCGTCGCCGGCCTGAATAACGCGCGTCTCCGCGGGATGCACCTCGTCTTGCCCGGGTTCGGCAAGGATGGCCCCACCCTCGAGATCTTTACCTACGATGAAATGATCCCCGGCCCCAAGCCCGTCGCCAATGAGCCCGGCTATGGACACCTCGCCTTCGCCGTGGATGACGTACCCGCCGCCCTTTCAGCTGTCATCGCCGCAGGCGGCAGTGCCTTGGGCGAAGTCGCGACCGCCCCCGTCGCCGGCGCCGGCCAGCTGTGGGTCGTGTACGCCCGCGATCCCGAGGGCAACATCATCGAGCTCCAACACTGGAGCTGATCGGGACTGACTTCTTCCTTCTTACCTCATCCCTCTGCCTTCTCCCTTCAGCGTCACCGGTCGTTATACCAGTACGCCATCGCCAGCTTCCGCGCGGCGTCCTTCATGAACAGCGCCTTGAACGGGAAGCCGAACATGATGCGGAAATAGTGCCAGTCGCCGTATTTATCGAATTTCCGCGTCGAGGTGATCGCCCGCGCCGTCGGCGTGCGCATGAACTTCGCCTTTCGCTTCCAGCCGAGCCGCTTCATCCGCCACAGGAAATCCACGTCCTCCGCCACGAGCAGCGCCTCCTGGTAGCCGCCCACCGCTGCGAAATCCTCGCGCCGGCAAAACACCACGCCGGTGTCCACGCCCACGACGCGTGTTATCGGCACCATCATCAGCCAGGTCAGCGCGATGCCCAGTGACATCCGCTCCATCCTCACCCCCGTCGCGCCGATCGCGCAGCGTCCCGTCGCCATGCAGTCCGCGATCTGGTTGAACGTGTCCGGGTGCACGATCGAGTCCGCATCAATGAAGCCCAGCACCGCCCCGCGCGCCGCTGCCGCCGCCCCATTCCGCGCCGCCGCAATCGCCCGCTTCTCCACGTCCACCACCACACAGCCCCGGGCCCGGGCGATTTCCGCCGTCGCATCCGTCGAACTGTTGTTGCCAATCACCACCTCAATCGCCCCCGCCCCGCCGCGATAGTTCTTCCGCGCCACCTCCACGCTGTCCAACAACCGCGGCAGCAGCGCCGCCTCGTTGTAGGCCGGGATGCACAATGAGAAAAGCGGAGGCATCCGGCCAAAAATGCCGTTTGCATGCCTGCGCGCAACTCTGCTCCCACTCGTTATCGCGGAAACGCGGAGGAGCGGAAAGACCGGGAGGCAGGCTTTTAAGGGGGAAGTCAGGAACATGGCATCGGATTGGGGGTGTTCTCAGATTCCTGGTTTCTGGCTTTCCCTTTAAAAATATTCCGACCTCCGGCTTCCGTCTCCCGGTCTTTCCGCTCCTCCGCGCTTCCGCGATCCTGCTTGGTCCTGAATTCTTAATTCTTCCTTCTTACTTTCCGACTCCGTACCCTGTTCGCGTGATTGGTTGGTTCTCCGACTTCTTCCGCCTCGCTGGCGGCCTCCTTTACTGGAACACCCGGAAATCCTGGTTCCAGCTGCGCCGCGGTCGTTCTCCCTGCCCGTGCCAGAGTCCCAGCGATTCCGGCCGCGCCCTCGAAACCCAGTGCGAGGCCTGTCTGCACTGGGCCTCCGCCGCCCGCTTCCGCCGGGTCTGCCCGCTCCTCGTCAAAACCCCACAGGGCTGGCGCTGTTCGGCCAACACCGCTGACGTCCGTCCGTTCTGGGGCCGCGCCTTCGGCTACTACGGCGGCGCCGGCGCCACCCTCTACCTGACCGCCGTCCTCACCCTCTTCATTTTCCTTCGGGTCGTCGGCTACCCGGTGAACGTCTTTCATGTCGCCTGGCCGCCCGCGTGGCACCGGCTCGGTGAGGCCCGCGGCTGGTTTTTCATGGAGAAGGCCCGGAAGGCCTTCGCCGTCAACCACACCTCCGAGGCCATCCTCTATCTTTCCAACGCCTACGAGTTCGACCCGTCCAACTACACCGCCGGCCTCACCCTCGCTAAGACTCTCCAGTCCGGCCAGCCCGTCCTCTCCAACCGCCTCTACGAGCGTCTGCTCCATGAACACCCCGCCCGCCGCGAGGACACCGCCCAGGAATGGTTCCGCGCCTTGCTGGCCCGGGGTGACTTTGAGCCCCTCTCCACCCTCGCCCACGACGAGGTCCTCGCTGCCGGTCCGCACTCTTCCGTCTGGATGCGTGCCCTCGTCTTCGCTGCGCGCCAGAGTCATCGCTCTGACTCCCTCCGCGCGCTGCGCGATTCCCCGGCCCCCTCCGCCCAGATCTGGCGTCCCTTGCTCGAAACCGAACTCTTGTTCTTCGCCGGCCGCACCGCCGAGGCGCGCGCACTCCTGACCGCCGCCGATTGGTCCCACGTGCCGCC
Organism: Verrucomicrobiota bacterium; assembly: GCA_003402695.1. GTDB lineage: Bacteria > Verrucomicrobiota > Verrucomicrobiia > Opitutales > Opitutaceae > Opi-474. Next base: position 7,538 of record QQNC01000086.1, read on the forward strand.
GTACGGCCTCTACTACCAGGTCAGCCAACTCACCGAGCTGGGTGAAGTCTACACCGCCCTCGACCTGCTCGGGCGCAACGGCGCCGCCTTGGACGACGAGACCCGCGTCACGCTGTTGCTCGCCGCCTACGCCCGCCAAGGCGCGCACGGGCCGGTCCAGCGTCTCGCGAGTCAGTTGCTCGGGCAAAAACTCAGTCTGCCCGTCATCAAGATCCTTTCCGCGCAGCTGATCCGCTATCCCGACCAGATCGTGCTCGACCAGCTCCACGCCCACTTCCGCGCTGAGCACATTCCCTTCAACACCGACACCGCCGGCGCCGTCTTTTCCCTGCTGTGCGCCGCCGGCGTGAACGCCGACTGGCCCAAGTTCAGCGACCTGCGCGCGCTCATCACCGGTCACTCCAGCTCCAGTAGCGCGTTCCTCTCCGCCGTCGAGGCGTTCTTTCGCGGCCGCAGCGGCGCGACGCGCATCACCGCCTTCCTCCCCGCCCTGCCCGTGCCCCTCGAGGTCAACTACGCCCTGATCGCACGGTATCCGAGTCCGCTCCCACAGAGCGGACCCGCCCTGAGCAAGCCCGCCCAGGCGGGAGCGCCGAACGGGCCTTCATCACCGACCGTTGAGGTGCGCCTGCCCCAAAAGTCATGAGCAGCACGAGCGCCCTCACTCCCTTCACGCGCCTCCCCCTCGCGGCCAAGCTCAGCGTCGTCCTGCTCGCCGCGCTGACGGTCGGCCTCTGCCTGCTCCTCTGGCCGCACTGGCAGCAAAACCCCGACCTCTCCCACGGGTACTTCATGCCCGTGATCTTCCTGCTGCTCCTGCGCGAAAGCCGCACCGGCACCCTCCGTTTTCATGGCGCTGATCGAACTTCAAGGATCGATCACCCTGAGCAAGCGAAACGCGTCAATTGGGAAGCCCTGACTTCCCAGCTCGCCTGCCTGGCCCTCGGTCTCTTCGCCCTCGCCGCCGGCGGACTCTATGCCGCCTCCCTCGGCTGGTCGCACGACCTGGTCGGCTTCACCCTGACGTTCGCCTTCGTGCTCCTACTGGTCGCGGGGCTGCTCGTATTTTCCACCGCCTCAATCCGTTTCATTCCTTTCAACTGGAGCGCCGTCACGGCGATCGCGTTGTGGCTGCTCTGCGCCCCCCTCCCTCCCGGCACCTACTCGCGGCTCACGCTCGGCCTGCAGCTCATGGTCACGGAGAACGTCCTGCGCGCCCTGCATCTGCTCGGCATCGCCGCCGTCCGCCATGGCAACATCCTCGAGCTCGCCTCCGCCTCCGTCGGCATCGAGGAGGCGTGCAGCGGCGTCCGCAGCCTCATCTCCTGCGTCTTCGCCGGCCTGCTCTTCTCCGCCAGCCTCGTCCGCCACCCGTGGTCCCGCGGGCTGCTCATCGGTCTCGCCGCCCCGCTTGCACTGGTGATGAATTTCATCCGCTCCCTCACGCTCACCCTGCTCGCCAACTCCGGCATCAAAATCGAGGGCTTCTGGCACGACCTCACCGGCTTTGCCGTTCTCGGCGTGACGGCCGCGCTGCTCGGGGGACTCGCTCTCCTCTTGGAGCGGAAAAATAACGTTCAGCCGTCAGCGATCAGCAGTCAGCAGGCAGACGCTTCGGAGCAAGAGTCAGAGGTCATGGGTCATCGGTCAGAGGTCATGGGGCATGGGTCATCGGTCCGTAGTCCGTCATCCGTCGTCAGTAGTCCGTCGTCCGTCGTCCCTGCTTCCTTGGTTTCCCGACTCCTCGTCTCCGGCTTGGCGTTCGCCGCCATCCTCGTCCTTTTCTTCTACGCCAACACCCGCCCTGCGCTCCACCGTGACGCCCCGGTCCCCGATCTCGCCGCCATCCTGCCGTCCGCCGCCGAGGGCTGGCAGGTCGAGACCGCCCGCGACCTCTATCAGTTCAGCGGCGTGCTCCACACCGATCATCTGGTCCAGCGCACCTACACGCGGATGACCGAGCGCGGACCCGACCAGATCATCCTCTATCTCGCCTACTGGCGCCCCGGCCAGGCGTCCGTCAGCCTCGTCTCCTCGCACACGCCCGACGCCTGCTGGCCCGGCTCCGGCTGGGAAGCCGTTCCTGTGGCTGATCCCCGCGTGACCCTCACCGTCGGACGCCGCCGCCTCGCCGAGGCTGAGTCGCGCTCCTTCCTTAGCAGCGATTTTCCGCAAAACGTCTGGTACTGGCACCTCTACGACGGCCATTCGATCACGCAGCAAAGCACCCACTCCCCCGCCGCCCTCCTGCGCCTCGCCTGGCGCTACGGCTTCCGCCATGACGGCGACCAGCTCTTCGTCCGCGTTTCCAGCAACCGCCCCTGGGCCGACCTCGCCCACGAGCCCGTCCTCGAAACGTTCTTCACCCGCCTGCAACCCCTCGGCCTCTGAATTCGATCGTGGAGCACAGAGTTCACTGAGGGATCACAGAGAGCACCGATGATACTCCATGAACTCGGATTAATTACCCCGCGCCCGCTGTGACACCTCTGCCTACCCCATATCCCTTCTCCCCTTACGCCCTCATCCCTTCTCCCCTTATTTCCTCATCCCTTTTTCCCTTA